>JAICMO010000090.1 GCA_025929185.1 Pseudolabrys sp. | reverse complement strand
CGGAGCTCATCATGTCAGTCCGCCCTCGTCCGAAGCGGACTACGGCAACAGCCTCCGCTGCGCTACTCGCTTCGCCCCGGACCGCCGAGCCGAAGCCCGCAGAGCGAGGCTGGTGCCCCTGGCCGGAATCGAACCAGCACGGCCTTGCGGCCACCAGATTTTGAGTCTGGCGCGTCTACCAATTCCGCCACAGGGGCTTTTGCGCACGACCCTTTCTGAACCGTGGCAGGTCTTTCGGGGTCATGCGTAAGCGGCCGGGATCATAGCCAGCGACCTCACAAGGTCAACGCCGCCGGATCGCCGGAAGCGCCTCGGAAAACAGCCCGATTAACCCGAAAACAATGGTTACCACGCCATAGATGAAATCCGGCAACTTTGCGGATTCCCCGATGTGGCGCATCTACACCCGCCTGGCTGATCAACATGATTGGCGCTTCGTCGCCGTCGCAGTCGGCATCTGCTTTGTCGCCAGCCTTTCGGCCGTGAACCTGTTTCACCGGGCGCGGGCAGCCGGCGGCCGGGCGCGTGTGGTCTGGATTGTCATCGCGGCGGTGACTACCGGCTTCGGCATCTGGGCAACCCACTTCATCGCCATGCTGGCGTTCATGCCGGGCGTCGCCATCGGCTATGCCACGGACCTCACCGTCGTCTCGCTCGCCGCCGCCGCCATCGTCACCGGCCTTGGCCTAGCGTTTGCCGTTTACATCCCGGCACAGCTGAGCGCCGCGGTGGGCGGCGCAATCGTCGGCGCTGGCATTGCTTGCATGCACTATCTCGGCATGTGGGCGGTCGAGGTGCCGGGACACATCGACTGGTCCTGGGATTTGATCACCGCCTCGATCGCGCTGGGCCTGCTGTTCGGAGCGCTGGCGCTCCCGGTGGCGATCCGCTGGGAGGGCAGGCGTGGCGCAGCCGTCGCCGCCGCGCTTTTGGCGCTAGCGATCGTCTCACACCATTTCACGGCCATGGGCGCCGTCGACATCATTCCCGACCCGTCAATGTCGATCGCCGCATCATCGCTCTCGCCGACAGTCCTCACAATGGTGGTGGCGAGCGTCGCGATTGCGCTGCTGGGCCTGAGCCTGATCAGTGCTTTCGCCGATCGTCTTCTCGATGAAAAAGGCACGATGCTCGAGATCGCGATGAACAACATGTCGCAAGGGCTCGTGATGTTCGACAACGCCGAGCGGCTGATCATCGCCAACGACCGCTATATCGATCTTTACGGAATGTCGCGCGACATCGTGCAACCGGGCTGCACCTTGCGGGCGCTCATCCAGCATCGGAGCGAAAAGGGAACGCTCGATCTCGACGTCGAGAAGTATCGAAACGATATCCTAAAGGCGATCGCCGCGGGCGGTGCCAATGCCCGCATCGTGGAGACGCCGGACGGGCGTATCATCTCGGTCATCAACAAGCCCATTCTGGAAGGCAAATACTGGGTCGGCACGCACGAAGACATCACCGATCGTCACCGCGCTCAGCAGCAAAGCGCAACCATCGCCGAGCAAGACCAGCGGCGCGCGGCGATTGATGCTGCGATCGCCTCCTTCAGGCAAGAGGTTGAAAAGGTCCTGCGCACTGTCGACGAAAGCACACACGCCTTGCGCTCGACGGCGGCGAGTCTTTCCGCCTCCTCCGGCGACACGTCGAAACAAGCCACCAATGCCGTGACGATTTCCAATGAGTCGTCGGTGAACGTCGGCGCCGCCGCCTCTGCTGCAGAGGAGCTTTTTGCCTCGATCGAGGAAATCAGCCGCCAGCTCAGCCAGACGGCCGAACTCGTTCGCAGCGCCATGGCGGAGGCACACAAAACAAACGAGGAGATAGCGGATCTGTCAAAGGCGGTGCAGGAAATCGGCGATGTCGTCAAGCTGATCCGCAGCATCGCGGGGCAGACCAACCTGCTCGCGCTCAACGCGACGATCGAAGCGGCGCGGGCGGGCGAAACCGGCAAAGGCTTTGCAGTCGTCGCCACGGAGGTCAAATCATTGGCTGTGCAGACGGCGAAAGCAACCGAGCAGATTGCCGCGCAAATCGCGGCGGTGCAGGCCTCGACGGGCACCGCGGTCGAGGCGATGCGCCGTAACACCGAGCGCATGCAGGAAATCAACCGTTGGACCTCAACCGTTGCCGATTCCGTCCGCCAGCAAAACGCAGCGACGGGGGAGATTTCGCAAAACGTCGCCGGCGCCGCCAACGGCACGCGCGATCTGGTCGCCATGCTTGATAAAGTCGCTCGCGCCGTCGCAAACACGCGCAATTCCGCCGACACCGTGCTCAGCGCTTCGGATAACGTGGAAGCGGCGGCCGTCATTCTCGGCGAAAAGGTCGAAGGCTTCCTGCGCTCGGTCGCGGCTTAAGACCGCGGACGCTCAGCCGCGGTATTGCTCGTCGCTGACGTTTTCCATCCAGTTGACCGCTTTGCCGTCCAACGCTTCCTGAATCGCGATATGCGTCATCGCGGTCGTCGGTGTAGCACCGTGCCAGTGCTTCTCGCCGGGCGGAAACCAGACGACGTCGCCGGGCCGGATTTCCTCGACCGGTCCGCCCTCGCGCTGCGCACGGCCGCAGCCGGTCGTCACGATCAGCGTCTGACCGAGCGGATGCGTATGCCACGCGGTGCGAGCGCCCGGCTCGAACGTCACGCTCGCGCCGCTCACGCGCGCCGGATCGGGCGCCTGGAACAGCGGGTCCACGCGTACCGTGCCGGTGAACCATTCCGTCGGTCCCTTGCCGGACGGCTGCGAGCCGCTTCGTTTGATGTCCATCTTCCGCGCTCCTTTGCTTATCGGCTTGTTGCAAGGCCGAGGCTCGTAAGTTGTCATTCAGCCCACTTCAATCGTGCTGCGCGCCCAACTATCATACAAATTCAGATGGATCGTTCGCGAGGAGCCTGCCATGAATGAGGAAGCACTGAACATGTCGCTGCGCAAGTTTCTGAAAGTCGTCGGCGTCACATCGCAGCAGGAGATCGAAAAGGCCATTCGTGCGGCGCTTGCGAACGGGAGGCTGAAAGGCAATGAAACGCTGAAGGCGCAAATGGTGCTCACCATCGGCGATGTGGCATTGACACACAAGGTCGACGGCGAGATCAAGCTGGCGTAGCCATTAGAGCCCGTCGAGCGCCTTCCGATAGTACGACAGGTCGATGTAGCGCTCGGAAGGCTTGGGTACGCCGCCCTCGAATTCCGCGCGCAGCTTGAGCACGTTTTTGAAGCCTTCCATATCGAACTTGCCATCTCTCGCCAGACCATTCACCGGATCGGTCACCAGCGCGTAGCACGCGGTCGCGATAGCGGGATCAAGCCGCAACCCCATTACCAATGTCTTGATCGCCTCTTCTTTGTTCTTCGGGTCGAGTGCCCATCGCAGGCCCTCGATATAGGCCTGCAAATATTTCACCAGAATGTCCGGATGCGCCTGCGCCCATTTGCGCAACGCGATGCCGGCAGTGGCTTGATAGGGGCCGATGACGTTCATGACCGGACCCATGTCCTTCAATCCGGCTTTGACGGCGAGAATCGAAAACGGCGGATTGAGAATTGCCGCCGCCGCGGTCCTGTCGTCCTTCATGGCAGCAAGCCGCTTGAACGTGGCGCCGACGGATTTGACCGAGTAATCGTTCTTGTAAAGCCCGTTCTTTTTGAGAATGTCATAGAGCTGAAATGCATAAGCCGTGTTGACGGCGTCGACGATGACGGTCTTGCCGCGCAAATCCGCGATCGATTTGATTTGCGGCTGCACGACCAGGTGATTGAAACTGTTGTCCCCGCCGATCACGCTGACGACATCGACCTTTGCCACATCGGCCATCGCCACGCCGTTATCGACGGCGGTGTGGATGATTTGCCATTCACCGTCGGCGAGCCCCTTGCGCATGACCTCAGAACTCGGCGCGATTTTCACGTCGACCGAAAGGCCGCGTTTCGCGAAGAAGCCCTGCGATTGAGCGGCGAGAATCGGCAAGTTTTGCATGCCGATGAACACCATGACGGTCAGCTTAGTATCCTCGGCGCGCGCTCCGGAAAAAATCGCGCTGAAAAACAGGATCATTGCGAGCGCAGCGATCTGCATTCGCCGGAACATGATGTTCTCCATGCTTTACTGGTGGGATCCGCAAGCGTGGTATGCAAGTGAGGAAATTCTCTGCACGACCGATCGAGCCGTCAAGCGCGCTTGCGTCATCTGATCGCAACGGCGCGTAAATGGCGGAACCTCCTGGGCGCTCGCAACTTGTCCCAGAGCATCCAGGAGGAGGACACGATGGCCAGAAGAGCAATCATTTGTGCAGCTGCCGCGGCCATGCTTGGCGCATTAACCATGACGGCGCCGGCGCAGGCGATAACGATCAATGCGGGATTGAATGCGGCGGCTCCCGCAACGGTTCAGGATGTCGGATGGTACGGGCACCGCTGGCATCGATGGCATCGTTGGCATTACCGACACCGCCACTGTTGGCGCGACTGGCGTGGTTTCCGTCGTTGCGTTTGGCGGTGGTAGCGAGCGGATAACGCAAGTAAAGGCAGCGGGAGACCGCTGCCTTTACTTTATCAGGATTGCGCAGCAAGGTCCGCAGCGCCTTGCAAATCTCGAGGAGCAAACGTGGCTTCCATTTCGCGCCTTACCTTCACGGCCAAAGTATTCGGATCGTAAGCCACATCGCTCCACTGGAGCGCGGCGCCCGCCTGAATCGAGCGCTTGAGCCGAACGTTGTGCGCCAGACCAAGGGGCAGCAATCCACGGGCAAGCGAAATGGAGGCCGGCGTCTGCTTGCCCCAGACGCAAAAGCCCCCTTCGCCATCGAGCATTTCGCCCGCTTGCAGATCGCGCTTAGCCGTAGCCACAACATCTGAGCGAAAGCCGGTAGGCACGCCCGTCGGCTCGTGGCGCAGGGCCGCGCTCGCAACCGAAATGCCGAGCTCAAGTCCGATCATATGAATCGGACGGTACAGCGCGGCATATTTGCCGCTCTTGTCCGGCAGCATCGCATATTCCTTGAAACAGCGGCGTGCATACTCGGTATCCCCCTCAAAGACGACGTACGTGCCGAGCGCAAGATGGTGCAGCACATCGCTGCCGTCGCGGTAGACCGACGATGTGACCTCGGTGACGCCTGTCTTTTCCAACATGCCGCCGTCGGCGCGCGGCTTGCAGACATCCGCGAGTTCGAAACGTGTCGCCGGCGGAAAGCCGAGCCCGCTCGTCTGTGGCACTAAGCCGGTCGCGTTGCAGACCGCGCTCATTTCGATGGCCGACTTACTGCCATCGATGAACGAATTGAACATTTTCGGATTGATCGAGTTGCGGTCCTCGATCTTCAAATATTGATCGAGAATGTCCCACAAGGTGTCGGGGGTCGATTGATGGTAGCTCGGGTGATACCGCGTCCCCTTGCCGGCACAGGTCACCTTGAAGCCGGCTGCGCGCGCCCAATCGACGTGCTCGCAGATCAACGCCGGCTGATCGCCCCAGGCGAGGCTGTAGACGACACCAGCCGCCCTCGCGTGCTTCGCCAGCAACGGGCCGGCGACAACGTCCGCCTCGACGTTGACCATCACGATATGCTTGCCGTTTTCGATCGCGCGCAGCGCATGGCGAATGCCCGCATCCGGCACGCCGGTCGCCTCGACGATCACCTCAATGCCGGGGAATGTCAGCAGCGTCTCGGCGTCCGCAGTGATATGGGTGCCACCGCGCTTCGCCGCATCGGCGAGCAGGGGCGCGGCGTAGGCCTCCGCGGGCCAGCCGGCGGCCTTCAGTTGGGATTTGGCGCGGCCGACGTCGAGATCGGCGACGGCCACGACATGCAACCCGGCAGTTAGCCGCGCTTGGGCCAAAAACATCGCGCCGAATTTACCGGCGCCGATCAGGCCGACGGTAACCGGACGGCCGGCTGCCTCTCGCTCGCGCAGCTTCGTGAAAAGGGTCAAGCGCCGCCTCCGGCTCGAGCGAAATGGAAACACGCGCCCGCTCTCGGCGCCAGCGGACCAAAGGCCGTCCAAAAAATAGATGTGCTCAACCGCTAATTACAGAGCACGCTGCTGACAAAGGTTTCGGTGGTGCACTCGCCGGGCGCCGGTGGTCGGCCTGAAACCCAAACGCGCGCAGGGCATTTCTCGGCTGTCGTCATATCGACGCTCTTGCCGGAGACGTAGCCGCGCGCTTTGCAGACTTTCAGGGCAACACTTTCGCAATCCGGCGCGCCATTTGGCGCCAACGCGCATTCCTCGTGAATCCGGATCACGCGCGCCTTAGGGAGCCGCGCGAGCGTGCCGGCCGCATCCTTAGCGGCAGCGTCAGCCTCATGGCCAAAGTTGTCGAACTGAAGCCTCGCACCCTGCATGTTCGAGTTGAATTTCGAAAACTGTTGATCGAACCAGCGACCGATCTCGGCAAAGACATTCGAGTGATTTTCTGTTCGCGACGCGGGCACTCTGGGGCTCTGGTTTTCCTGCGCCGACGCCGCGGAGTTCGCTGAGATTAAGGCGCCCACGAAGACGCAGGCAAAAACTGTCGCGGTGCAAGAATGCTTGCGATTTATTGCAATGGCCGACGTGTCGCTCATGGCGAAGCTCGACGCGTTTCCTGGTGGCTCATCAAGTAAGGCCGCGACATGGCGAAATTGAGGATATCCTTCTCGTCTTCTAGAACAAATATACCGCAGCAACGATGCCGATGACGAGTATGGCGGCAAGCAGAAATGTCCAGAGCCCAAGCCTTTTTTCGATGATGTAGCGCGCCTGTTCGCCGTAATAGTAGAGCAGCAAAGCCAATACGAAGAACCGCAGACCGCGTGTCAGCACTGAGAACAGAACAAACAATCCGAAATTGTAGCCGGCAAAGCCTGAAGTGATCGTCACGATCTTGTAAGGAATGGGCGTCAAGCCCTTGAGCAGAATGATCCAGGCGCCCCAGCGCGCATAGGCTTCACGGAAGGCTTCGACTTTGCCGTCGTAACCGTAAAAATGAACCAGCCAGGCCCCGACTGAATCGTAGAGCAGCGCGCCGATGGCATAGCCTAAAATCCCCCCTGCCACCGATGCGAGCGTGCACCAGATCGCGAACAGAAATGCCCGTCGCGGCTGCGCCAGCGACATCGGAATGAGCATAATGTCCGGTGGCACCGGAAAGAACGAGCTTTCGGCGAAGGCTACGGCCACAAGTGTCCATTGGGCGTGCGGCTTGCCGGAAGCGGCCACGCACCAATCGTAGAGGCGGCGGAGCAAGGAGCGCGGCTGAGTGGCCTGAGCGGTCATCACGATCTCGCGCGCAATGGGCGGTCAGCGCGGCTTGCCGACACGACGAAGCTGAAGCGCGACGACCTCTCTGCGCGCCAGCCGCGCGAGCTCTTTTCGAATTTCACCTGCAATCCCAAGCAGATTTTCCGCCTAACGTTCTCGCAATGCCGAATCCGGTCGCGCGGCCATAGCACAACCAAGTCCCCGATCAAATCCGCCCGCTCCTTCGACAATGCCGATCCCGCCATCGACCGCATCAATTGTCGCCTCGGCGGCTTTCTCGGTGAATCGAAAGCAGGCGGGAAACCTCCCGCCTGCTTCATCAACTCCAGGGTTCAATGGTCAACGGTGATGACGCCAGTGATGCCAATGATGCCATCGGTGGTAACGATATCGCGGAACGTAGGCATACCCGCCGTAATAAGGTTCGTAGTACGGCGCGCCGTAGTAGTAATAGTCGTCACGCGCCGCGTCGGCTGCCGCAATCCCGGCTATCGTGCCGAATAGTCCGGCCACCGCGCCGAGAACGGCGGCATTGCCGTGATGATGCCAGTGACGCCTTGCGCTGATCGTCGTCGTGGCGGCCTGTTTCACCTGCGGATGCTTCGCAGCCGCTTCGGCCGGCGTCAGATTGACCACGGTCAATGTCAGCGTGCCGGCGAGCGCAGCAGCAAGCGAGCGTTGTGTGTTGATGCGCATGCAAGTTCTCCTTTTCTGCGCCGTTTGCTGATTGAACGGGCGGAGAAGGCTATTCCGGCTGCGACAAAACGGAGCAGCGACCGCGGGCCTGCGATAATGAAAAGCAATATGACCGCGGCTAAATCAGAACGTTGAGTAAAGATCGCCAGCGCTTATCAAGCTGCCGAGGTTGCAGCCTTAACGATTCTGTGGGACGGCGCGAAGACATCGAATACATCAAGCGATGTATCGGCGTCCGGCTTCAGTACATCCGTGATGGCGTCGGCGAGTTCATCGAGCAGTGCGTAGTTCTCGCTCTCCCGCACATAAATCCCGCAATAGATGTCGTCCAGTTTCGGCAGTGGGCCATTGTCCCATGCTACAAGGCCGAACGCGGCGACACGTCGCCGCACGAGCGCCATCACGCCGAGCCCAGCGGCGACCGCGCCCGACAAACCGAGAAAACTCGGGCAAATGAAACTGTCTTCGTATTGAAGGCCGGCCTTTTTCAACGCGCTTATGGACACCGCGCGATTGAGACTTTTCTCGCCATACGAGACGATCGGGATCGGCCGATTGACGTCGATCTTTGTGTTTTCGCCGCGGGTCCAGCACATTTGCTCGGGCCAATGGTGCCGCGCGTCGATCGGTTCGTGCGGGGAAAGGCCAACGACCAGATCGATGTCGCCCTCCCGCAGGTCGTTGATCAAAGGCTCGTAGGCGCCCATCCGCAACACAAAGCGCACGCCGGGATGCTGTACGCGGAATTGTGCGACGATCGTCGAGACTACGGAGGCGACGAAATCACCCGGCGCGCCCACGCGAATAGTTCTCGCTGGGCCAAGACTTTCTCCTCCGATCTCGATGATCTGGTCGTTAATCGACAGCATTCGGCGTGCGTAAGCGACAATTCTTTCGCCTTGCGGCGTGAGAGTTACGCCCGGCGTGCTGCGATCGAACAACTCGCTGGTAAGCAGGCCTTGAAGCCGTTTGATTTGCGCGCTGACTGCGGGTTGCGTGACACCCAATGACAAGGCTGCCTTGGTAAAGCTCCGCAGGTCGGCAACCGCCACCAGTGTGCGCAAGAGGTCGGTCGGAATATTGGTCATGGCCGTCTGCCGCTCCACCCCATTATCGTTTGTACGCAAACAGACCGAACGAACGCATACGGTAACACCGTTCAATGCCAATGCGTCTAGCCGCGCGATGAGATTTAATCATCGCGCAAAAGTTGCTTTGTATGCAAATGGTGGGTTGCACGCCGGCCTGCGGCAACTGCGATCACTTTATGCGCTCAAGAATACTGACGTAGTTGGCAACCGAGGTGCCACCCATATTGAAAATTCCCGCCAGGCGGGCATTCTTCACTTGCAGATCACCCGCGCTTTCCGTGAGTTGCATCGCCGCAAGCGCATGCATGGAGACGCCGGTCGCGCCGATCGGGTGGCCCTTCGCCTTCAGACCGCCCGACGGATTGACGGGCAATCTGCCGTCCTTCTGCGTCCAGCCCTCTTTCACCGCGCGAGCACCCTGCCCTTCCGCCGTCAAACCCATCGCTTCATATTCGATCAACTCGGCGATCGTAAAACAGTCGTGCGTTTCGATGAGAGACAGATCGCGGAGCGTGAGACCCGCCTTGGCCAGCGCACGCTGCCATGCCTCCGCGCAGCCCTCGAACTTCAGGATGTCGCGCTTTGACATCGGCAGGAAATCCTGCACGTGCTCGGCCGCGCGGAACGCCACGGCCTTGCGCAATTTGAGCGCGGTCTCAATGTCCGCCAGCACGACCGCCGCGGCGCCGTCCGACACCAATGAGCAATCCGTTCGCTTGAGCGGACCGGCAACAAAGGGGTTCTTTTCGCTTTCGGTGCGGCAGAAATCGTAACCGAGATCTTTGCGCATTTGCGCGTACGGATTGCCGACGCCGTTTTTGTGATTCTTCGCCGCGATCATCGCAAGCGCGTCCGACTGGTCGCCCCATTTCTGGAAATACGATCCGGCGATGTGGCCAAAGATGCCGGCAAAGCCGCCGTCGATATCCGCTTCTTCGCGCACGTAAGACGCTTTTAAAAGGTTGTGCCCGATCTCCGGCCCCGGCGTCGTGGTCATCTGTTCGACGCCCACCACGAGCACGATCCGCGCTGCCCGCGCATCGATGCTTTTGATGCCCTGATGCACGGCGGCCGAACCGGTGGCGCAGGCGTTTTCGACGCGCGTGGCGCGCTTGAAGCGCAAGTCAGGCGCCGCTTGCAGCACCAGCGCCGCGGTAAAGTCCTGGGCGGAGAACCCGGCATTGAAGTGGCCGAGCACGATCTCATCGACGTCCTTGGGCGCAACGCCCGCGTCGGCCAGCGCCTCACCGGCTACCCGTACGATGAGGCTTTCGACGGTCTCGCCGCTCAGCTTGCCAAAGGGCGTGTGGGCCCAACCGACGATTGCCGCAGTCATCACAGTCTCCTTTGCCGAACTTTGGTCGCTTTGCCCGGCGAGAGTGGAACTCGCTGTTTTCAGGCGAGTTATCGGACGGCTTTGCGTCCCGCCCCAAGCTTAGATAGTTTAGCGTTGCAGCCTTTGAAACCCAACTGTTTCCAACGATCGAGCCGATGACCGGACCGCGCGTTCTGATCCTTCTCTGTGCCGTTTGCGCCTTATGCTCCTCCCCCACGACGCATGCCCGCGCCGAGGCAAAACTTCTCGTCGACGCAGCGACGGGCAAGGTGCTGCACGCCGAAAATGCTACCTATCCTTGGTATCCGGCCTCGGTGACCAAGCTGATGACCGCGTATACCACGCTGCGCGAGGTGAAGGCGGGGCACATTACGATGAACACGCTGCTGACGGTGACGCGTGACGCGGTCGCGCAGCAGCCGACAAAAATGGGGCTCAAGCTCGGAACGACCGTCACCGTCGATAACGCGCTCAAGATGATGCTGGTCAAATCGGCGAACGATATCGCAGTGACCATCGCTGAAAACGTCGGTGGCTCGATCGAAAAATTCGCCGACATGATGAACGCCAACGCGCACCGCCTCGGCATGACTCAGACAAACTACGTCAATCCGAACGGATTGCCGGCCGAGCAGCAGATTACGTCCGCGCGCGACCTGGCCATTCTTGCGCGCGCGATCATTCGCGAATTCCCGGAATATGGCGATTACTTCCACATCTCCGCGATCCGCTACGGCAATCGTGTGATCCACAACTATAACAAGCTACTCGACCGTTATCCCGGCGCAGACGGCATGAAGACCGGCTTCATCTGCGCATCCGGATATAACCTTGTCGCCACAGCGACCCACAACGGCCGGCGGCTGATTGCGGTCATTCTCGGGGCGCATTCCGGCGCAGCGCGCACGCAAGAGGCGGCGCAGTTGCTCGAGGACGGATTCAACAACAGTGGGCTTGCGTGGTTGACGCCCTCGCTCGGCACCGTGGATGCGCTGGCGCCGATCAACGCGCAGCCGGCCAATCTGCGCGACGAAGTGTGCGGGCCGCATCGGCATAAGCCGTCGGAAGACAACAACGAAGAAGAGGAAAGCACGGTCGCGAGCGGAGACTCCTCCGGCTCTCCGCACACATTCATGCTTTCGAATCTGAAGCCGGAGAGATATGTGCTTGGGCCTCCGGTCGAGACGCAGCCGCCGGTCGTCGTCTTCACGGGCCCGGCCAATCATCCCGATACGGTCGACCAAACCATTCAGCCGGCTCGCAAGGCCAAGCACAAGAAAACCCGTAAAGCGGGAACCGAAAATAAAATCCCAAAGTCGAAGCCGAAAGTTTCTTCGGCGGCGAAATGAGCGCGGATTCCGATATTGCTCGCAAGCGCGGGCTGGCCGTTCCCATTCCGCTCACCATCCTCACCGGCTTTCTCGGCGCCGGGAAGACGACGCTGCTCAATCGCCTGCTGAAGGACCCCGCGCTGGCCGAAACCGCCGTCATCATCAACGAGTTCGGCGAGATCGGCCTCGACCACCTGCTGGTCGAATACGTCGGCGACAGCATGGTGCTGCTGCAATCGGGCTGCCTGTGCTGCACCTTGCGCGGCGATCTCGTAGACGCGCTGGAAACGCTCCTGCGCGATCTCGACAACCGGCGTTGCACCTTCCGCCGCGTGCTGCTGGAAACCACCGGGCTTGCCGATCCCGCGCCCGTGCTGCACACGGCGATGGCCCATCCTTATCTCCTGATGCGCTACCGCCTCGATGGCGTGGTCACCGTGGTGGACGCCGTCAATGGGCAAGCCACGCTCGATGCGCATCCGGAAGCGGTGAAGCAGGCCGCCGTCGCCGACCGCATCGTGCTGACGAAGACGGATCTCGCCGACGCTGGGCAATGCGATGGCATCGTTGCGCGGCTGCGTGCGCTCAATCCCGCTGCGCCGGTCGTTGACGCAGCCAAGGGCGAGGCCTCACCCGCCCGGCTTCTCAATTGCGGACTCTACGATCCGGAGCGGAAAATTCCGGCCGTCAAGAAATGGCTCGTGGCGGAGGCCTACGCCAGCTCGCTCGATCACCATCATCACCATCACGACAAGAACCGGCATGACCGGCACGACGCCAACATCTCCGCATTTGCGATCGCCACCGATGCGGCCATCCCGGCCGGCACATTGGAAATGTTCCTGGAATTGCTGCGCGCGCAATACGGGCCGAATCTCCTTCGCGTCAAAGGTGTGGTGAAGCTCACCGAAATGCCCGATACGCCTGTCGTCGTGCACGGCGTGCAACACATCTTCCATCCGACGGCACGGCTGGAAGCTTGGCCCGACGAAGACCATCGCACCCGGCTGGTGTTCATCACGCGCGATCTCGAGGAGCGGAAAGTCCGTGACTTGTTTGATGCCTTCATTGGCGCCGCCGCGCCAGACCGACCGGACCGCGCGGCGCTCGTGGACAATCCGCTGGTGCCGTTCGGCGGGGTCGACCGCTAGGCATCTTGTCAGTTTCTCGCAACTCTCCGATGCTGGCGGCGTTTCGGGGAATCACCGCATGCGCCTTCTCTCGCGCCTCAAAGGCGACCTCACCTATCTCCAAGGCGCGCTGCGCGCGCTCAAGCTCACGACACCGATTGCAAAAAACCCGGGGCGCGTGTTCCCGCACGTAATCGAGGAACTCGCGTCGCGCTTCGGGGACGCGCCGGCGCTGATCGGCTCAGCCGAAACGTTTACCTATCGGCAGCTCGGCCGGCGCGCCAATCAATATGCGCGCTGGGCGCGAGCGCAGGGACTGGCAAAGGGCGAAGCGGTCTGCCTGCTGATGCCGAATCGGCCGGAATACATGGCGATCTGGATCGGCATCATCCACGCTGGCGGCACGGTCGCGCTGATCAATACGAACCTCGTCGGCTTGTCGCTTGCTCACTGCATCGACGTTGCCGTGCCGCGGCACGTCATTGTTGCCGCCGAGCTGATGAGTGCGTTCAAAGCCATCGAAGACGACTTGAAAACCAGGCCAAACGTCTGGCTGCACGGCCCGGGCGACCGGCAGCGGATCGATATCGCGGTCGAAGCCTTCGACGAAAAGCCGCTCGAGGCCGAAGAGCGCGTGCCGCTCACCATCGAGGACCGTGCACTTTACATCTACACCTCCGGCACCACCGGCATGCCGAAGGCCGCAAACATCAACCACTATCGCGTGATGTTGGCCGCTTTCGGATTCGCCGGCGTCATCGGCACTACAAGCGCCGACCGCATGTACGACTGCCTCCCGATGTATCACACCGTTGGCGGACTGGCGGCGACCGGCTCGGTGCTGGTCAATGGCGGCGCGGTGATTATCCGCGAGCGCTTCTCCGCGCATGAATTCTGGAACGACATCGTGCGTCACGAATGCACGCTGTTTCAGTATATCGGCGAGCTCTGCCGCTATCTGCTGCTGACACCACCGACGCCGAATGAGACGCGCCACAAGCTGCGGCTGGTGTGCGGCAATGGATTGCGTCCGGACATCTGGATCGAGTTCAAGAAGCGCTTCAGAATTCCGCACATCCTCGAATTCTACGCGGCGACGGAAGGCAACGTGACCATGTTCAATTTCGAGGACAAAGCGGGCGCAATCGGGCGCATCCCTTGGTTCCTCGCGCATCGTTTCCCCACTGCACTGGTACGCTTCGACGTCGAAACTGAGCGGCCGGTACGCGATAAGCAAGGTTTTTGCGTGAAATGCGCGATCGACGAGCCGGGCGAAGCGATTGGCAAGATTATTCACGATCCATCAAAGCCTGCCGCCCGCTTCGAAGGCTACGCCAGTAAATCCGACGACGAGCGCAAAATCCTGCGCGACGTATTCGAGAAAAGCGACGCCTGGTTCCGCACCGGCGACCTGATGCGCAAGGATACGGACGGCTTCTTTTATTTTGTCGATCGCGTCGGTGACACGTTCCGCTGGAAGGGCGAGAACGTCTCGACTTCCGAAGTCGCGGAGACGATCGGCCGTTTCCCCGGCATTGCGGAGGTGAACGTCTACGGTGTCTCGATTCCGGGCAAAGACGGTCGCGCAGGCATGGCCGCCATCGTGGCGAACGGCGATCTCGATATCGTCGCCTTGCGCGAGCATCTGACGCGCAGCCTACCCGACTACGCACGGCCGTTGTTCCTGCGCATCCGGGGAGCAATCGAAGTGACTACGACGTTCAAACAGAAGAAGATGGATCTGGTGAAACAGGGCTTCGATCCGGCGGCGACCGGCGACACGATCTAT
>JAICMO010000071.1 GCA_025929185.1 Pseudolabrys sp. | reverse complement strand
GCGGCGATCGCCGGCAGGGCGGTGGCGACGATCGTCTGGTCCACCACCGCCAGAAACATCGGCAGCATGATCGAGGGAAATATCGTCAGGAAGCTCCGGTGCCGCGTGTCCGGAGCATTCGACGGCTCTTTGGGTTGGTCTTGCCCGTTGGACAACGGTTTGATTCCGGTGCGCGCGTGAATGTTCAGTGCGCCATGAAGACCGGCAACATCGCATTGGTGAGAATGTGGCGCGTCGCGCCGCCGAAAATCATCTGACGCAACCGGCTTTGTGTGTACGCGCACTTCACCAGAAGATCGCAGCCGAGCGTCGCCGCATGATCGAGAATAACTTCGCCGGTTGAGCGTGCGCCGGGCTTCAGCGTCAACGCGTCCGCTTTAATGCCGTTCCGCGCGAGATGGCGCGCGGCCTGCTCGCCCGAGGGGCCGGACGTGGTGCCGCCTTCCACGGTCAAGATCGTCACGCTCTCCGCCTTGCGCAAAAGAGGAAGCGCATACGCGTTGGTGACCGCCTGCTCGGTGCTCCTATTCCAGGCGATGAGGACATTGCGTCCGATGCTCTTGGGCGCGATCGGAGGAACGATCAGCACCGGCCGACCGCTCTCGAACAGCGCCGCTTCGAGCGGCGGCATGCGCGGATTTTCCGGCGCCCGGCCGGGCCGGCCGAGCACGATCAGATCGAAGGTACGGCCATAGCTTCCGATGAAGAGATCGTCCGCCGCCTCCGCCATCGGCCAGCCATAGGAGAGCGTCGCCGGCTCGCCGTCGGCGCGAGGCACACCATGCGTTTTCATGAACGATTCGAATTGGCTGCGCGCCTGCGCCGGGGCGTCACCGTCGTAGGCGCCCGAGATGGCCAGGCTGCTGACCGGTTCGACGGTTACATAGGTCCCGAGCGCGGGGCGAACCGCAAATCCTTCCATGTAGCTGTCGAACGCGCGCGCGATCAGCAGCGCCGAGTCGAGCACCGCCGGCATGGCGTCATGGTCTTCGGTCGGAATCAGAATGGTCTTCATGACTGGCCCGTTTGGATGAAAGCGGCCGAGCGACCGGAATCGACCTAAACAATACCGAAACGGAGGCCGTCTGCCACCGTCGCTATCCTAAACCATTCGTTAACGGCCGCCGATTAGGGTTTTCGGCAAAGTGCCGGAAACCGCAAGCCGGCGGCCGGGGCGCCAATGGTCCGCATCGATTTCAACCGGTTGCGTTTCCTCGTCATCGACGACAACGCGCACATGCGCCGGATCATGCGGACGCTGCTGCACGGCTTCGGCGCGCGCGAGGTCTACGAGGCGGAAGACGGCGCGGCGGGGCTGGAAGCGTTCACGCACTATATTCCGGACATCGTCATTACGGATTGGGCGATGCCGATCTTCGACGGCCTCGAGCTCACGCAAATGATCCGCCAGCCGGGCGCAAACGCGAACCCTTATGTCGCGGTCATCATGCTCACCGGCCATTCCGAGAAGAAGCGCGTGGTCGCGGCGCGCGATGCCGGCGTCACGGAATTTCTGGCCAAGCCCATCTCGGCCAAAGCGCTCTATCAGCGCATCGTCAACATCGTCGCCAACCCGCGGCCGTTCATCAAGACGAAGAACTATTTCGGCCCCGACCGGCGGCGCAACGTCAATCCAAATTATGTCGGGCCGGAGCGCCGCAAGGGCGGCAAGGCCGATGTGATCCGCCAAGCGCCTCTCCTTGAGAAGGTTCGCACGCCCGGCTGAAGGATGGAGTAGACCTGCGATGGCTCTCAAGGACACACCGGCGGTCTCGACCTATGCGGACCACGAGGTCATCAGGCCGCATAACAAGCTGCGCAAGCTTGTCACGGTCAAGCCGCTCGAGCCGGGCGAAGTCGATCCGGTCGCGCGCGCGGAAAAAGCGCTGGCGGAGCTTTCGACCGAGTTCAAATCGTGGATGGAGGCCGAATGCGACCGGCTCGATGCGGCCCGCAACGCCGTGAAAACATCAGGCTTCACCCAAATCAGCAGGGACGCCTTGTTTCGCGCTTCGCACGACATCAAAGGCGAAGCTGCGACCCTCGACTTTCCCGCAATGGCGCAGGCGGCCGAGAGCTTGTGCCGGCTGCTCGAGCATACGCCCGATCCGACGCGCATTCCGATGCGGCTGGTCGATCAGCACGTCGACGCGGTGCGCGCAATCTTCCGTGAGTATGCCCGCTCCGACGCGAAGGAATTGGCGGCTACGCTCACCAAGCGGCTGCGCGAAGTGACCGACGAGTTTCTGGTGCGCGAGAACCGGCACAGGCCGGAATATCTCGAAACCATCATGAGCCCGCCGATCGCCCCCGAGCAGTCGGGATAGCGCAAAATCCGCTGCGGCAGAGATCGCCCGCGCAATGTTCAGCCCGGACACATGACTGACGGGTGTTCGGGGACATCGCTGACACATCATCATTGCATGGAATCGGCCGGGAGGGGGCGATCCAGTAAGCATGATTCTTCCGCGGCGTACTGGCTGCCCCGCTTTCGTGACAATGGGAAGATTGCGCAAGCGTTTGCGCCCCTGAGGCTTTCTCGCCCTCTGACCGCGACGTAGAGGCACGCTAGGCGACCAGCCGCAGATCGTCGTCCAGATTGGCCGCGATGAGTTCTTCGCTGACGATTTCTCCGGTCATGATGTCTCCGGCAATGAACCCTTCGGAATCCAAATTAGCCGTCACGATGCCATCGGCCGGAAATACGTCGTCGACCGTGATGCGAGCTGCCAGGCTGTCAACGCGAGCCGGATCGACAAGGCGGCACTCTTGCGCGCTACCCGCGATCATCGGCTCTTCATCTTGAAAGTGAACGTCGCCAACTTGGGCGATTGAAATATCGTCGCTATTCTCTTCGCCGGCCACTCGGCCCGCGACGAGATCGTCGCAGAACATGCGCGCTTCCTCGCGCGCTGCCTCGACGGCGAAGCGGCGCAGCAGCACGAGCACAGGCTCGATCCGCCGGTCGGTTTCGACCGCGCAGCGCATCAGTACGCGGTCGGTAAGGCTACGCTTGAGCCGCGATGCCCCGCCCTGCTCGCCGGTCAAGATCGACTCGCGCATGGCGGCGACTGCTTCGCGGAACGCGGGAAAGGCCGCCTCCGGCAGTCCGGCCTTGCGGTAGAGCGCGGAAAAGCCGGAAATGTTTCTGTCGTGCACGTAGCTGACGACGCGATCGATCGGCAGGCCGGAAAGTTCGGCCAAAGCTTCCTCGAAGAGCACGACATTGCCGGAAAGCAGCGCGCGCAAGACCATGCCGGCGGTCAGTTGCCCACTCTCGCGCAAATGACGCACCAGGTCGCCAATCTCGTGATAGGAAGTTTCCGCCGCCAGCGCGACCGTCGCCTTTTCGCAGGCCTCGCGCGCGGCTTGCTGAGCGTGCTCCTCGCCGAGCCAATGGCGCGACGCAACGAAGCCGGCGAGCGTCACAGACAATTTGCTGAGCAGCGTCTGGCGGATCGGCACCGGCAGGTCATCTCGTGCCAGCAGGCTTTCGCGGATCGGCGCAAGATGGCCAAACCGGTCGACGATGCGATTCATCGAGCCGACGGTGGTGTCGGCTTCAGGATTTTCGAGCAAGGCGAGGCAAGCTTGAGCAGCGCCTACTTCAGCGATCGCCGCAGCGACCGAGCGCGACAAAGGCTGCCGCGCGGCAATTGCCGATTGCGCGTCCGGATGGCTCGTCGCCACGAGGTCCACGAGATCGGCGTCGAGGAGCAGCGGCGAGCGCGACAGCACGGGCAACGCTATCTCCGGCTGCTCAGCCGCAAGCGCCTGCACGACAATAGCCGGCGCCTTGTCGCTTGCCGCGATCGCCTCCGACAAGGCGCCGCGCACCAGTGGCGAGGGATCGTCGAGCAGCATGATCATCGCGCCTTCGGCTGCGGCGAGATCATCCACGGACAATTCTGAATGAAGATAGGCGCGCGCAAGCGCGGCGGTGGCGTCGGCGCGGTCACCCGCCGGTGCGGTACGGACCCACTGTAAGAACTGACGAACGTTCATCCTTTGACCGGATACCGGCGACAAAATCCATTTGGTTTGCGGCGCACCCAAGATACGGGGGGAGGCTTAACAAAGCGTTCACCATGCTTGTTTGCCGCCCGTTAACGACGACGAAAGGATCACGTGCCGCCAAAGAGCTTGCGGACGTCCGCCGTGCCGTCGGTAAACAGATCGAGCGGTTGCGCCGGCTGCGGCCCCGTGTCGGGCGTGAGGGACAGAGGTTGCCCGGCATTGCCGCGCATCCACAGATTACTGACGACCGGCGACACGCCGGCGCGGCGGCGGTCCGTGAACATCGCCTGAAAGAGCGGCTTGGTATCCGGCAGCGGTGGTTCGGCTTTGGCGTCGGCGGGGGCGCCCGGTGCGCCGGCCAGGTGGGGAAAGCGGCTGATGAATGAGGCGCCGCCCGCGCCGGGCGAAAGTGGGGCATTGCGCGCGGACGCGAAACGGCTGGTGAGCTCGGAATAGACCTCGCCGGCCGTGCGTGCGCGACCAAAACTGTTGAAGAAGACGGCGTGATTGGTTGCGGCGGCGGCAGGAAACATATCGGCGGCAATAGCGCCCGGATTGGTCGTTGCCGCGCCGATCAGCTTTTGGGCGCCGTCGGAGCCCAGGAAATGCGCGATGTAAAGCTCGGCTTCGGTCGGGGCGCGGCCGAGTGCGGTTTGCAATTGCGTCGAATTGTTGCGCGCGAAGGCGCCGGCCATGATCGCGCTCGCCGTCGGATTGGCGCGCAGTTGCATGATCGCGGTCCGCATCGCTGGATCCGGAACGTCATAGCGTCCGTCCGGACCCTGCACGATCGCCGCGGCGTAACGGCCGAAACCGAGCGACGGCCCCGCCTGCTTCATGGTGGCAAGCCAGGTCTGGTCGACGAACTGATAGAGGCCTTGCGCGGAGCTCGACGGCGCTTGCGCCTGCGGATTAAGATTCGACTCCATCCGCGCGGTCGCCAACAAATATTCGAAGCTGGCGCCCGTCGAGCGAGCAGCCTGCTGGATCGCACCGGTGACTTGCGATGCGTTCGCGCCATTGATCGAACTGACCGCCATGCGCCCCCCGGCGATTGGCTCTTTGCAATTGCCTTGGGCTGGGAAATCAAACGCGGAAGGGAGCCATTCCAGGGCCTTTCGACCATGGGCAATTATGGTAAACGGAAGCTTAACGAGGGGAGCAACGGCAATGGCGGAAGCGGCGCAACGGCACAAGCGCGGCGGGCTTTATTTCGAGGACTTCGAGCCCGGCAAGATTTACGAGCATCCGCTCACCCGCACAGTGACGCAGATGGACAACATGCTGTTCTCCAACATGACGCTCAATCCGCAGCCGCTGCACATCGACCGCGAGTTCTGCGAGAAGGAGACTGAATGGGGGCAGCCCTTGATGAACTCGCTGTTCACGCTCGGGCTGATGATCGGCATCCAGGTTGCCGACATGACGGTCGGCACGACAATCGCCAATCTCGGCATGACGGAAGTGAAATTTCCTAATCCGCTTTATGAGGGCGACACCGTGCATTGCACGACCGAAATCATCTCCAAGCGCCCCTCGAAGTCACGGCCGGGCGCGGGCATCGTCGAATTCCATCACAAGGCGTTCAAGCAGGACGGCAAACTGGTCGCCGAATGCAAGCGGCAGGCATTCATGCGGATGCGAGAGAAGTGATGCGAACAGCAATCCGCTCATTCCCGCGCAAGCGGGAATCCAGCGATCCCAATTCCGTCCGCAAAGCGCTGGGTCCCCCCGTGCGCCGGGACGAGCGGTAGCTCGAGCGCGCGATGCGATCTTTGCTTTTCTCTCCAGCCGATAGCGAGAAGAAGCTCGACAAGGCGATGAACTGCGGCGCGGACGCCGTCATCGTCGATCTCGAAGACTCGATCATGCCCGAGCGCAAGGCGCTCGCCCGCGCGGCGGCGCTCGAATTCCTCAAAGCGGTGGGCGCAAAGAAAGACCGCCCGCGGCTGCTGGTACGTATCAATGGCCTCGATACCGGCATGACCGACGCCGATCTCGATGCGATCGTCGCCGGCAAGCCTGACGCCGTGCTGTTTCCGAAAGCGGAAGGCGGTGCGTCGGTTGTGCATCTCGACGCCAAGCTCACCGCGCGCGAGGCGATCGCAGGCTTGCCGGACGGTTGCATTAAAATTCTCGCGCAGTCGGTTGAATCGACAGCCGGATTTTTCCTCGCCGGCACCTTCCGCGAGGCGAGCAAGCGGCTCATTGGCCTCACCTGGGGGCCGGAGGACCTCTCGGCCGAGTTGAACGCGGAGGCGAACCGTACGGCCGACGGTGCGCTCACCGAGCCCTACCGCATCGCGCGCGCTATGTGCCTGTTCGGCGCGGCGGCGGCGCGCGTGCCAGCGATCGAAACCATCCACGTGGATTTCCGCAACGAAGCGGCGCTCCGGCGTGACACGGAGGAAGCGCGCCGCGACGGATTTACCGGTCGGATGGCAATTCACCCCGCGCAGGTGCCGGTCATCAACGACGTGTTCACGCCCACGCAGGAGCAGATCGAGAAAGCGAAAGCGGTGGTCGCCGTCTTCGCCGCCAATCCCGGCGCCGGCACGGTCGGCATCGACGGCAAGATGTACGACCGCCCTCACCTCGCGCGCGCCAAGGCGCTGCTGGAGCGGGTGAAGAACAGCTAGCGACGCTTGCGGCTGGCAAAGGCTGATAGCATTCGTTTCGGTTCGTCGGTTTCGAAGGCGCGGACGAAGGCATCAATACCGGCCGCAATGGCGCCATCGACTGGAAGCTGCTCCCATGCGTGCATCAATTCTTTCTGCAAACGCGTGGCGCGTGGACCGGCGGCGAGCAAGGCTGCCACGACCTTTTCCACTTCGGCATCGACCGCGCCGGGATCGACCACGCGCTCAACAAGGCCCCACTTGAGCGCCGTGTCGGCGTCGACCAGCTCGCCAAGCATCAACAGCTCACGTGCACGGCCAAACCCGATCAGCCGCGGAATGAGCGCCGCCTCGACGACCGACGGAATACCGACTTTCACCTCGGGCATGCCGAACGTCGCCCGGCTCGTCGCAACCCGGAGATCGCACGACACCGCCACCTCCAGTCCTGCGCCGAGCACATAGCCATCGATGCAAGCGATGACCGGCACCGGCAGGCGGCGCAAGCAATCGCAAGTCCGGTGCACCAGCGTAATGAAGTCGCGCGCGCTGTCGCGGTCGAGCGCAGTCATTTCGGGAATATCGGCGCCGCCAATAAAGGCCTTGCCGCCGGCGCCGGCGAGCACCAGCGCCCGCAAGTCTTCGCGCGCTCCGAGCCCTTCCACCCGCGCGATGAATTCGGTCATCAGCGCGCGGTTGAGAGTATTGAGCTTCGCGCGGTTGTCGAGTGTGAGGTACGCCACAGTGCCGGCCCCACGCTTGTCGAACCGCAGCTCGATGCGGGCCGAGCCAGCCACGACTAATCCGACTTCCGATAGACGCGGGGCGATGACAATGATTTCTCCTGGCTCAATCGGTCCTCCTGATGCGAATGCGAAGCGCGAGGCTGCAAGGGTTGACGGTCCGAAAGATGCCGTTTTGCTTCGATGCTCGCAAATGTGCGTGCCTGAGGATGACGGATAAACATCACGGAAACAATCGCGGCAGGTTAGGTCAAAAGCAGCGGCGCTAATTCTTCACCGACACTCCACCGTCGGCGTACCCCGAAATTTTTCTTGTCTTTAAACCATTTGATTGACGCGCCAGCTCCCGTGTTGCCGTTAAAGCTCCGCGTCACCGTTCAACTTGCTTTCGCCGATGCATTAAAGGACCTGGCAATGACACGCGTCCCGTATACCGATCACCACTTCTCAGGCAACCTCGAGAAAACGATCGCACATGCAAAGATCGCTCGATCGCAATTTCTTAAACAAAGATTTGGACCGCTGTGCAGGATTATTGCGCAGACGTCGTTGGTCTGCGCGGTTGTGGCTCTCGTCGTCTATGAGCAACCCGCTCGCCAAGTCGCGTTTGATGGCACCGTCCGCATGGATCGAGTGGCCGCCGAATTGGCTCGCACGAATGTAATCCCGCCGAATTCAGTGCAGCAAATGTCTCGGCTGCTTAGAGAGCCTCTTTATGACTGCACGCAGGTGTCTTGCGGCGCGGCGCTCACGAATCGAAATCGCGTCGCCCGAGAAAAACTGGAGGCGATACTTGCAAGCGCGTCCCCCTCCCTGACCCTTTCGGCAAGACAAACCCCGTTCGGCATTACTCACGTGATCGAACGATCAAGGTAAGCAGACTTGCAGTCCGCGACAACGGCGCAAAGCTCATTTTATGCATGCACATTGCCACGCTCATCTATTTTCCAAATTGGGCATTCTCACATCGGCCACCCTGTCGGTTTACCTGTGGTGCACGTCGACCGTCATTGCCGGGACATGGCTCGGCCTGCGCCTTTTCAAGCGAATCGATGAGGGGAAATTTCGGCGGCTTGTGCTTCTATTCTTGATGGCCTCAGGCGTCACCCTGATCATCTAGATTGGATGCCGGCTTTAGATTGCACGCTGGATTGTCAGGGGCGAGTTCGAACCTGGCACGACCGCGCAACGCATGCGCGGTGCCGGGAGAGCCTCATTTATAAACCTTTGCCGGATTGAAGATCTTCTCACCGCAAAATTCGAGGGTGACCGCGCCGCTCTTGCCGAGGGGGACCGCCCGGTAAAAGCACGAGCGCCGACCGGTATGGCACGCGCCGGCGCCCTGTTGCTCGACCTTGAGCCAGATCGCATCCTGATCGCAATCGACCCGCATTTCGACGACGCGTTGCACATGGCCGGAGGTCTCGCCCTTCTTCCACAGCGCCTTGCGCGAGCGGCTGTAGTACCAGGCTTCGCCACTCGCGATCGTTTTGTCGAGCGCTTCGCGATTCATATGCGCGACCATCAGCAGTTCGCCGGATTTCGCGTCGGTCACGACGGCGGTGATCAGCCCGTTCGCGTCGAACCGTGGCGCGCAGGTCGTGCCTTCTTCGAGATCAGCTTGAGATTTTTCGCTCATCGCCAAGGCCGTCATTGCCGGGCTTGACCCGGCAATCCATCGTGCAATTACGCTTTGAGACGCTGTATGGATGCGCGGGTCAAGCCCGCGCATGACAGAAGAGCTACACCTGCTGCCCGCCGCGGACCATGGTCATGAAGCGCACCTGCTCCTGCGGGTTTTCGAACAGGCCGGAAAACTGCGTCGTCACCGTCAGCGAGCCCGGCTTGGAGACGCCGCGGATCGACATGCACATGTGCTCGGCTTCGAGCATCACCGCGACGCCCTGGGGCTTTAAAATCTCGTCCAGCGCAGTTGCGATCTGCGCGGTCATGTGCTCCTGCGTTTGCAAGCGCCGCGCATAGACGTCGACCAGACGCGCGAGCTTCGATAACCCAACCACGCGGTCAACCGGCTTGTAGGCGACATGCGCCTTGCCGAAAAACGGCATGATGTGGTGTTCGCAATGCGAATTGAAGGCGATGTCCTTCACCAGCACGAAATCGTTGTAGCTCCCGATCTCGCCGAAAGTCTTGTCGAGCACGTCGAGCGGGCACTCGCGGTAGCCCTGAAACATCTCGTCGTAGGCGTCCACGACTCGCGCCGGCGTCTCGATCACGCCTTCGCGCCGCGGATTGTCGCCGGCATAGGCGATCAGCGTGCGCACGGCCTCCTCCGCCTGCTCGCGCGTCGGGCGCGGCTCGACCGGTTGTGGCGCTGCGCGCACATGATCGTGGAGGCCCTGCTTGGGCCAGGGCTTGATGATGGCGGGCGCACCAGGGGCGGGCTTGTTGGTCTTGGCGTCCATAAGCGGTCTCTCCGTTCGACCGGCGCCCCCCGCAGCAAGCGGGAGCACCGGATGTGTCACCGGGTGGCCGCGTCTTCTACCTCGAATCGGCACGCTCATCCGATGCGAGGCGGCGGGACGCCGCATTCCCGTTTCGCATGGCTTTCGCCATGCCGGCACGAGAACCCTTCTCGCACCGCCAGTTCCGTCCCTATATATTCATTCGCGTGGCCGACGCAATCCACGAGGCTTAGCCGAGCCGTCAAAAGCCGAATGATTAACGACGTTTACAACGACCGGATCCTCGAACTTGCGGGCAACATCCCGCGACTCGGACGCCTGCCCTCGCCTGACGCGAGTGCGACGGCGCATTCAAAATTATGCGGCTCGACGGTCACGGTGGACCTCAAAATGGATGGGCCGGTCGTCACGGACTTTGCCCATGACGTGAAGGCCTGCGCATTGGGCCAGGCTTCCTCATCGATCATGGCGCGCCATGTGATCGGCGCGAATGCCGACGAATTGCGCGCCCTGCGCGACACGGTGCGCAAGATGCTGAAGGAGAACGGCGCCCCGCCCAACGGGAAATGGGCCGAGGTTGCCGTGCTCGAACCGGTGCGGGATTACAAGGCGCGCCACGCGTCGACCCTGCTCACCTTCGATGCAGTCGTCTCAGCGATCGAACAGATCGAAAGCAAGCGCGCGCAAGCCGCCGAATAACTCCGCTTATGGACGCGGCGCCACCCCGCGCGTGCTTTCCGGCGTCAACTCGGCGCGTTTGGCGAGCGTCTTGCTGCATGCGGCGGCGAGCGCCGGCAGGTTTTTAAGCGCGCCGGTATTGCCGATGCGGATCGACGTGTTCAACGCGGCGCTGGTGGTGGAAACCGTCATCGAGTGGTTGCCGACGGCGGCAAAGGCGTGGATCAGCTTTGCCGGAATCGAGCCGCTCGCCAGCGTATCGATCTCGAGCGGATGCGTCTGGCGTTTCGACGAGACAACCTTGAGCTTGACCATGGTGCGCCCCACCCTGACGGTGACGCCGTCGACCGGCGCCGACATCTGCCGGACGTCGCCGCTCTGTCGCTTCTCGATATAGCTGAGGCGGTAGCCGTCGTTCCCGTCGCAGGCGACATACAGATCGAAACTGCCGATCTCGTCGCCTTCGACGGTGAGCGGATGGCGGCGCGCCAGCGACGCCGCGCCGGAATTGTCGACGACGGCCCAGCCGCTTTCCGAAATTTCCGTCGAAGCCGGCAGGCTCTGGTCGGAACCGGACGAGGCCGCGGAAGCCATGGTCAGCAACGGGGCGTTTGCGGGCGTGTTGTTGTCGTTGTCCAATCCGGTGCGCCGCATCTCGTCGCGCGTCAGCAGGTGCATCGGCTCCCACGGCGGAATGCGCAGCGCGAGATTGAGCAACTCTCCGTTGGCCCCCATTTCGGCGGTGTACTGCGCAAGGCGGCCGATGTCGCGCTGCACCAGCACGAGATCCTCGGCGGAATAGCTTGCCGCGGTTGGATCGTCGCGGCGATCGCCGAGCCAGATTTGGTGCACCATCACGCGCGCCTCTTTCGGCACCGAGCGGTGCGCACCGGCGAGCAGCACGAACGGGCACATCGATTCGCAATCGGCATCCGCCGAAAGGGAGACCTGCGCGATGCCGTGCTCGTCTCTTTCAACAGTGCGGCCGACCGTGGTCGCAAGGCCGAGCGCGCGTATTTCGCGGCCGAGCGCGATCGCGCCGAGCACCGAGCCCCCGTCCGAATCGAGCGCGAGCGTCATGCCGCGCAGATCGCGGCCTTGCGCAAATTTCTGGAACTCGCGCGGGGTGTCGGAGGTGATCGCGCCATCCGCGGCGATCCAGGTGAGACAATGATCACCGCACGTCGCCGCGGGCGACTGGTGGCGCAACTCGAATTGCATCGGCAGCGTGCGATCGCTCGCCCTTGCCTGAAACGATGCAAGAGCGCAGAGCGCGCTGAATGCCAGCACGGCACCGGATAAGCGGAGCATCTTCGTCCTTACCCCTTCCGTCGCGTACCCGATTTTGCGTGGGTGGTCCCACGTCTGTTCGCGCGGTTATTGTTCCACGCTCTCAGGTATACTCGACGCGCGTCCCCGTTCGCCCTTCTAGTCAGCACCAAGATTCGGGTCTAGTGCAAAAAGGTCGCTGTTGCTTATCTTTTTGTCGACAAGCTTTGTCCATCACAGTTCCATCATTTGCGACCAAATGGACCGCCCTGCTCACCTGAAAGTTCCATTCAAACCAGCGCGCCTGCCGCGCCTTTTCGGGCGCGCGCTGGTGACGCTTTACCGCTACACGCTGTCGCCGGTGAGCGGCCCTCGTTGCCGGCATTTGCCGAGTTGCTCTGAGTACGCCGAGGAAGCGATCGGCCGTTTCGGGCTGTGGGCCGGCGGCTGGATGGCGCTCGCGCGCCTCATGCGCTGCCATTCGTTTGGCACTTCAGGATTGGATTTTGTGCCGGGCACTCGGCCCGAAGGCGCGCGTTGGTATCTGCCCTGGCGTTACGGCCGCTGGCGGGGAACGAACGCCTAGACCAATCGTGCTTTTTGCACATTCTCACCTGAGCACCTTGAGTTTAACAAGAATACAACGTTAGATTGAGCCGCAGGGTTGGAGGGGCCAATGCAGATTTTCTTTGCCATCGCCTATTTCGTAATCGGCTTTATACAACTATTCGCAATCGTTGACGGTGTTGGTTATGCGCTCAATCTCGGTGCGTTTCTAAGTTTCATTGTTGCTTTCTTCATCACATACATCCCGCTGCTTGGTTCAATATTAGGCGTGTACGGCGCAGTGAATGCTTGGCATTGGGACGCATTGCAAGCTGGCGTTCTGTTTTTTTGGTACGTACCAATCTTTCTCATTGTTCTTCTATTTGGAGGCATAAGCTCCCTCGCTCACCGTTAGCGCTATGGGTTTGCCGGCTACTGAGTATTGGTTTTCAACCTCGATTCGACGAAACCGGAAAAGCTACATCTTTGCGAGCATCTCGTTGACAGTCGTGCTGATTGTCGTGGGACTCGCACTTTGGTTTTTTGACGCACGCGGAAATCGTGGTGAGCTGATATTTTTTCTGTTTTTCATTCCTTACGTCTTGTGTGGGTATTTTTTGACCGCTCAAAGATTAAGAGATATGAATCTGACGGGCTGGTTAGCATTGCTTTGGATACCGGTCGGAATTGCTGATAAATTCATTGGTGGCGCAGCTTCGCTCGCCTTTTCATTGTTCTTTACGCAGTTCCCGGAACGCGAGGCGACAATCGCTATGGCCCTGATCCAATAAGCTAATAAATTAAATCTCAGAGCATTCGTACACACATAGATGCTTTTTGAGCCAGTTTAACTGAATAGCCGGGTCTCAAAGACCGCCATAAGCGCGCTCGTCGTGCGCGCCGGACCATTCGGAAAAGGTTGCGAACGGATGGTGCTGGCTACGTCGCGCCTTTTCGATCAGGTCGCGAAGCGCCAGACGACGAGAGGGCTGCGGCACGTCATGGCCGAGGTCACGCGCAACTTCGATCCAGGCCGCAATCGCGTCCTGGATGTTCGATACCGCCTCTTCCGGAGTCGCTCCGTCGCTCATGCAGCCCGGCAAATCGGGCGCCGTCGTCAGGAAGCCGCCGCCCTCTTCGGCCGGAAGAGGCTCAACCGCGATCGGATATTCCAGCCTTGTCATTGCTGTTTCCTCACCGCATCGAGAAACCGATTCGCGCCGTCAGCGAGCGCGAGACGGCCTGATCTCGTATAGGCTATCACGAAAATCCTTGTAGACTGTTCGCGCGCGCTTCACTCTCCGGCGCAGCCGTTTGCGTAAGGCTGCCGTGCGTTCCCACAGCGAATCGGCGCGCATCGCCATATTTCCTGGCGTGCCCGCAATCTTGCCGCGCCTCCGTCGGGCCATGAGCCGCTCCCAAGCAGGATCATTCGCGCAATTGGCCAATCACTCCGCCGCGCTCGCGGGCGGGAGAGCGATCGTTTCGACCTTCGACAGGTCGAGCTTGCGCGACGCATGATCGATATCGATGCCGACAACCGCGCCCTTTGCATCAAGATCGACGTTGAGGCCGTCAGCGATCTCCCTGGTCTCCGCGCCGGGCGTGCCTTTCAATTCGATGTAGAGACTGTCGGTCTCAGGGTAATAATGCAGCTTCATTGCTAGTCCTCGCGGAAATTGCGGTCAAAGAACGCATTATGGACGGTCGCTCCATCTTCCAAAGTGACGACGCGGAGATGCCGCACTCGGCCCTCGGCCGCCACCTCGATCTTACCCCAGAAACGAACGCGTCCATCTGGCTAACTCTGGCGCCTGATGGGCGCAGCGAGCACCTGCTCGCACCATTCAAGCCTTATATAGGGTCGTTTCCTCAGCACCTGCTCATCGAAATAACGCGTGGTCTTCACGGCAGCCCTTTCTGTCACGCTGACAATAAACGACTCAGCCATTATTGGCGAACAGCAGGGGGAGGACATGCCAGTTGCGTTGCGCATGCGCGCTGCTATATCCCTGCCCTTGCGCTTACCTGCATTCGTAGGCAGCGAGTGAGCAAAAGGAGATTGCGATGGCGCAAACGGTCGCGCTGACCTTTCCCGACGGCGCGCGTCGGGAGTATCCCCAAGGCACAACCGGGTTCGATATCGCCAAGGGCATTTCGCCCTCGCTCGCAAAACGCACGGTCGCGATGGCGCTTGACGGCACGCTTGCCGATTTGAGCGACCCGATCGAGCGCGATGCGAAAATCGAATTCCTCACCCGCGACGATCCGCGTTCGCTGGAATTGATCCGGCACGACGCCGCGCACGTGCTCGCCGAAGCCGTGCAGTCGCTGTGGCCGGGCACGCAGGTGACGATTGGGCCGGTAATCGAGAACGGATTCTATTACGACTTCTTCCGCAACCAGCCGTTCACGCCCGAAGACCTGCCCGTCATCGAAAAGAAGATGAAGGAGATCATCGCGCGCGACAAACCGTTCAGCAAGGAAGTGTGGTCGCGGGAGCAGGCGAAGAAAACGTTCAAGGAGATGGGCGAGCAATTCAAGGTCGAGCTGGTCGACGCCATCCCTGCCGATCAGCAGATCAAGATCTACAAGCAGGGCGACTGGTTCGATCTGTGCCGCGGTCCGCACATGACCTCGACGGGCAAGATCGGCAATGCGTTCAAGCTGATGAAAGTCGCCGGCGCATACTGGCGCGGCGATTCCAACAACCCGATGCTCACACGCATCTACGGCACTGCCTTCGCCAAACAGGAAGAGCTCGACGCCTATCTCAAGCAGATCGAGGAAGCCGAGAAGCGCGACCATCGCCGGCTCGGCCGCGAGATGGACCTCTTCCATTTCCAAGAGGAAGCGCCGGGCTCGGTGTTCTGGCATCCGAAAGGCTGGACGCTGTTTCAGCAACTCGAAGGTTACATCCGCCGGCGCCAGCAGGAATTCGGCTTTTCGGAAGTGAACGCGCCGCAGCTCATGGATTCATCGCTGTGGGTGCAGTCCGGCCACATGGCGACATTCCGCGAGAACATGTTTTTGACGCAGCCGCGCGAGGACGACGAGCGCACCTTCGTGGTCAAGCCGATGAACTGCCCCGGCCACATCCAGATCTTCAAGAACGGGCTGAAGTCTTACCGCGACCTGCCGTTCAAGCTCGCCGAATTCGGCAAAGTGCACCGCTTCGAGCCGTCGGGCGCGCTGCACGGGCTGATGCGCGTGCGCGCCTTCACGCAGGATGACGCGCACATCTTCGTCACCAACGAGCAGATCGCCGAGGAGTCGCTCAAGGTCAATAATCAGATTTTGTCGATCTACGAGGACTTCGGCTTCTCCGACGTGACGATCAAATTTTCCGATCGCCCGGAGAAACGCATCGGCGACGACAAGGTCTGGGATCAGGCCGAGGCTGCGCTGATGGCGGCGCTGAAAGCGTCGGGCCGGCCGTGGACGCTCAACAAAGGCGAAGGCGCCTTCTACGGCCCTAAGCTCGAATACGTGCTGCGCGACGCGATCGGCCGCGACTGGCAATGCGGCACCGTGCAGGTCGATCTCAACATGCCGGGAAGGCTCGGCGCGTTCTACATCGACGAGCATTCGAACAAGGTGACGCCGGTGATGCTGCATCGCGCGATGTTCGGCTCGCTCGAACGCTTCACCGGCATCCTGATCGAGCACTACGCCGGCCATCTGCCGCTGTGGCTGTCGCCGTTGCAGGCGGTGATTGCGACCATCACCTCGGACGCCGACGATTACGCGCGCGAGGCGATTGAGACGGCCCGCCGCATGGGTCTGCGTGTTGCGAGCGACCTGCGCAACGAGAAGATCAATTACAAGGTGCGCGAGCATTCGCTCGCCAAGGTCCCCGCCCTGTTGGTTGTCGGCAGGAAGGAAGCCGCGGAACGCACCGTCTCGATCCGCCGTCTAGGCCAGGAGAAACAGGAGGTCATGCCGCTCGAGGCCGCGCTCAGGGCGCTTGCCGATGAAGCGGTGCCGCCGGATGTGCGGCGGATGCAAAAAGCGAGCGGAAAAGCTTAGCCCGAGATCGCCATGCGCAGGCGGCCGGAAACGCCGCCGCCGGGATCCTGAAGCGCCTCGGCGAAGCGCTGGGCCCAGTGCGACAGGTCATTGTGCGACAGCGCCGTGAACATGCGCGCATGCCGGCGGCGCCGCTCCTCGATCGGCATCGACAGCGCGCGGTTGATCGTATTGGCGACGCCTTCCGGATCGTACGGATTGACCAGCAGCGCTTCGGCGCATTCCTGCGATGCGCCGGCAAAGCGCGACAGGATCAGCACGCCGGGATCCTCCGCATTCTGCGCCGCGACGAACTCCTTGGCGACCAGGTTCATTCCGTCGCGCAGCGGCGTCACCAGCGCGG
>JAICMO010000007.1 GCA_025929185.1 Pseudolabrys sp. | reverse complement strand
CGCCAGCCCAGGGCGGCTCCGCGCAGGCGCAATTGCCTGTTCCTGCGCACGCTTAATTTCTCCACATTGTCGTGGCCGGGCTTGACCCGGCCATCTCGCTCAGGAAGGCAAGGCTGTGCCACCATCTCGGGACTACCGGGTCGTGGCGCTGAGCTGCCGGCCCGGCGATGACAACGTAAAGCCATGACCCCAGTCGATTCCATTGTCGCACGGCTGACGGCGCTGCATCCCAAGCGCATCGATTTGTCGCTTGATCGCATGCAACGGCTGCTGGCGGCGCTGGGCAATCCGGAGCGCAAGCTGCCGCCGGTGATCCACGTCGCCGGCACGAACGGCAAGGGCTCGACGGTCGCTTTCCTGCGCGCGATTCTGGAAGCGGGGGGCCTGCGCGTGCACACCTATACGTCGCCGCATCTGGTGCGCTTCAACGAGCGCTTTCGGTTGGGTGCGCGAGACGAGGGCGGGTTCGTGTCGAATGAGGAGCTTTCCGCGACATTGGAAGAGTGCGAGCGCATCAATGCCGGCGCGCCGATCACGGTGTTCGAGATCACCACCGCGGTCGGCATGGTGTTGTTCGCGCGCCATCCGGCCGACGTGATGGTGATGGAAGTCGGGCTCGGCGGCCGTCTCGATGCCACCAATGTCGTCGACGCGCCGCTCGCTTCGGTCATTACGCCGATTGCGATCGATCACACCGATTTTCTCGGCGACACGCTCGAAAAGATCGCGTTTGAGAAGGCGGGCATCATCAAGCCGGGCGTGCCGGTCATTGTCGCCGCGCAACCGCGCGACGCACTTGCCGTCATCGAGCGGCAGGCGGTGCGCTGGCGTGCGCCGCTGAAAATCGCCGGCGAGGACTGGACGGCGACCGAAGAGCGCGGCCGGCTCGTCTATCAGGACGATGCGGGCCTGCTCGATCTGCCGGCGCCGAAGCTTTACGGACGCCATCAGTTCGAGAATGCAGGCGTTGCGATCGCGACTTTGCGCGCGCTAAAGCCATTGAAAATTCCACCCGCCGCTTATGAAGCCGGCATGGTGAAGGCGGAATGGCCTGCGCGGATGCAACGGCTGGCGCAAGGGCGCCTCGTCGACCTCGCGCCGCCGGGCAGCGAACTCTGGCTCGACGGCGGCCACAATCCCGACGGTGGCCGCGCCACCGCAGCCGCGCTCGCCGACCTCGAAGAGCGCGTGTCGCGGCCGCTCGTGATCATTGTCGGCATGCTCTCGACAAAGGACTGCGCCGGGTTCCTGCGCAACTTCGCCGGCCTCGCGCGGCGTGTCGTCGCGGTGCCGGTGCCGAACGCGGAAAGAGGATTGCCGGCCGATTCCATCGCCGATGCCGCGCGGCGTATCGGTCTTGCGGCGACAAGTCGGGACGATCTCGATTCTGCGCTCGATGCCGTGCGCAAGCTCGATCTCGATCCGCCGCCGCGCATTCTGATTACCGGCTCGCTTTACCTTGCCGGAGAGGTTCTGCGCGAGAACGGGACGCTGCCGCAGTAGTCGCGTGTCGTCCCGGCCCCGCCCGGAGGGCGCGCGAGCCGGCCATACTCCGCAGTCGATCGACAGGGGCACGGCGTATGGGTCCTCGCCTCCGCGAGGGCGACAGCAACTTACTTCAACAGCTTCGCCAAATTCGCTTTCTTCTGGTGCACCTGCTCCATCGTGCATTGTTTCGGCGATTTGTCCGGCCGCCAACGCATCAGACGCGTGCCGTGGCGGAAGCGCTCGCCCGTGAAGTGGTCGTAGCAAACTTCGACAACCAGCTTCGGCTTGAGCGGCTGCCATTCCGCCGAGCGTTTTGTGGACCAGCGGCTTGGTCCGCCCGGTTTGTTGCCGGTAAAGCCTGGCGGCGTGATGAGTTTTTCAAGCCTTGCGGTGAGCGCCTTTTTCTCATCGCCCTTGATTGTCGACGTGAAGCCGACGTGATTGAGCAGCCCCTTGCCGTCGTAGAGCCCGAGCAGCAGCGAGCCGACCACCGGCTTGCCTTCGTTATAGCGGAAGCCGCCGACCACGCAGTCGGCGCTGCGAAAGTTCTTGATCTTCTGCATGCCGCTGCGCTCGCCCGAGCGATAATCGGCGGTACGGTCTTTTGCGACGATCCCGTCCAGATTCGCGCCGACGCTTTTCAGCCACTTTTGTGCGTCGGCAAGGCGCGTTGTTGCCGGCGACAGGCGGATGCATCCATTGCCGCGCAAAAATTTTCTGGCAAAGCGCTCTAACGCGCTGCGGCGCTCGCTGAGAGGACTCTTGCCGAGCAGTTCTCCATTTGCATCGACGAGCAAATCGAAGACGATGAGGATCGCCGGTGTTTCCTTTGCAAGGCGAGTGATGCGGCTGGCGGCAGGATGAATGCGTTGCAGCAGCGCGTCGAAGGAGACCCCGCCATTGCTCGGCACGGCGATTTCACCGTCGAGGACGCAGCGCTTGGCATGCAAAGCGCGCATGCAGGCGACGAGCTCGGGAAAATAACGCGTCAGCGGTTGGCCCGATTTGGATTGCAATTCGATCTTGTCGCCGTCTCGGAAGACGAGGCAGCGAAAGCCATCCCATTTCGGTTCGTATTGCCATGCCGCGCCGGTCGGGATTTCGTCGACCGATTTTGCTTCCATGGGCGGAAAAGGCGGGCGCAGCGGGAGGGTCATGATGCTGCAACAACGCAAACAGCCGGCTTGTGGCCGGCCGCCGCAACGATATTTGTGGGCTCAGGCGGTGTCAGACCGAGCCGCTGATCCACTGCTCCAGCTTTTGCTTGGGAGCGGCGCCGACCTGGCGCGAGGCGATCTCGCCGTTCTTGAACAGCATCAGCGTCGGGATGGACATGATGCCGTACTTCGCCGCGGTATTCGGATTTTCATCGACATTGAGCTTCACGATCTTGACCTTGCCGCCCATTGTGCCGGCGATTTCCTCCAAGGCAGGCGCGATCATGCGGCAGGGGCCGCACCACTCCGCCCAGAAGTCGACCACGACAGGCTCGGCCGCCTTCAGCACGTCCGATTCGAAGCTTGCGTCCGACACTTTGCCGACGGCCATGGAACACCTCTTTTCGTGAATGTAAGCGCGACTCAGCGCCGGGAAGGATGGGCAAAACCTATGAACGCCCGACTATAGCGTCAAGCGGTCTCACGGGCTGGTTACCTCAGCCAAGGCGGCGTCAAGTGCGGATGCTGGAACCTCCGTGAAATCAGGACCTTCCGTCCAGATCAGCGCGGCGCGGATGGGCCGGCCCGAATAGAGCTTGGCGAGCACGGCGCGATAGAGCGCGAGTTGAGTCACATAGCTCGGCGGCGCTTCCGCCGGCCGCTTGCCGGTCTTGAAATCGGCAATCCATACAGCGTCGCCTGTGACGGCAAGCCGGTCGATCTGGCCGGAGACGCGGCCTTGCGGCAGGTCGCCGGTAATCGGCACTTCGGCCCGGCTGCCTGCTGCGAAGAGAGCCGAACAGCGTCTATCGGCGAGCAGGACCAGCGCTTGATCGGCGAGTTCGGCAATCGGTCGGCGTTGTTCTGCGCTCATGCTCGCGGCAACGCGAGCGACGAAATCGTCCGCCGCTTTCTTGCGGCGGGCTTCAGGGATGTCCGGCAGCGATTGCAGCAGTCGATGCATAAGCCGTCCGCGCATCAGCGCAGCGCTGCGGTTCGCGGCGTTCGCCGGCGCAGCGTCCGCTTTATCCGTCCGTGATGGCCTGATGAGCGGACGGGCCGGCGGTTCGGCGCGGACACGTTCGCGCAGCCATTTCGGGATCTCGATCTTTTCGGGAGTGGAAACGGCTGCGGGGCTGGCACTCTCCTTTTCTTCCGGAATTTTCCGGAATCGCATGACCTCGCCGTTGCCGTCGTCGGCGAGCTCCAGCGTGCATTGGTCCTTGAGCGCGCTCAGCACCAGATCGTACCAACATCCTTCGGGAAGCTTTTTTCCGTTGTCGATCCCGCAGACGACGAGCCGCTCGATCGCGCGCGTCAACGCGACATAGAGCAGCCGCCGGTATTCGTCGCGAGTGTCGCGAAGCGCCGCCTCGCGCGCGGCGGCCATCGGGCCGATATCGTTTCCCTTCGCGCCGGCCCAGACGAGCGGCTTGGCCGCGTTGGGCACCGGCTTCTCGGCCGGCAGTTGCAACAGCCGCGGCGGATGCCAGCCCTGAGCCGGGGTAGTTGTGTCGGCGAGGATGACGATCGGCGCTTCGAGGCCCTTGGCGCCGTGCACAGTCATCACGCGCACTTCGTCGCGTTCCATCTCCATGTCGCGCTTGATTTCCACGTCCGCGGCGCGAAGCCACGCGACGAAACCTTGCAGCGACGGCGTCTCGATGCGCTCGTAATCGAGCGCAAGATTGAGAAATTCGTCGAGCGCGTCGTTTGCCTCGTGCCCAAGCCGCGCCAGTATCTTGCGCCGGCCTTCGCCGGCGCCGAGCAGCCAGGCGTAAAAAGCAAACGGCGTCGTGCGGCGAGCTCTCTCGCGCATCGCGTCGAATTGCGACGCAAGCTCAGGCTGCCGGCTGCGCAGCGATCGATACAAGCTTCCTTTGCGGTCGTACGCCAGAGCGAACAAGGCGTCATCGTCGAGCCCGAACAGCGGTGACTTAAGCACGGTTGCAAGCGCCAGATCGTCGTCCGGCAGCAGGATCGCGTCCGCCAGCACCATCAGATCCATCACCGCGATGTGCGCCGTCAACGAGAGCCTGTCCGCGCCGGCCACCGGGATGCCGGCGTTCTTGAGCGCGCGGATGATCGCCTCGAACAATGCGCCGCGCCGACGCAGCAAAATCAGCACGTCCTTGGGACGTCGGCCTTGCTTCTGCCAGGCCGCGACCGTGGCGGCGATACGGCGCGCGAGCTTCGCCGTGCCGCTGGTCACGGTCTGCACGTCGAAGGGCGCTTTCCATCCTTCTTTCTTTTCGTGCTTGTCGGATTGCAAAAGCTCCCAGATTTCCACCAAGCCCGGCGCCTTTTCCGGCAGCGCTTCGTGGGCCGGCGCAACCGGATCGGCGGTAAGACCTTTGAACGCCTCGGCGCGCGCAAAAACGGTATCGACCGCATTGAGCACATTCTCGCCGGAACGGAACGAGTGCTTGAATTCGGCAGCGACAAATTCGAGGCTCGCGCGCCGATGCGCCGTTTCGAAATGCCGGCGCATATCGGCGAAAGCGCGAGGCGCGGCGCCTTGAAACGAGAAGATTGACTGCTTTTCATCGCCGACCGCAAAGATGGTGCGCGGCTGCCCGTGCGCGCCGGCGCCCGCGAAAAACTCGCTGACCAGAGCTTTCACGATCTCCCATTGCTTCGGGCTCGTGTCCTGCGCCTCGTCGATCAGCACGTGATGGATGCCGCGATCGAGCTTGTAGTGCACCCAGGCGGCGCGCTGGTCCTTGAGCAAATCGAGCGTCTTGTCGATCAAGTCGTCGTAATCGAGCAGGCCGCGCCGATCCTTTTCCGCGCGGAAGCGCGCGGTCACGGCATAGGCGATGGCGAACAGCGCGGCGCTGCGGTCGCGTGTTTCGAGGGCGCGCTGGCGCAACACAAGAGCCCACACGCGGTCGCGTTCCGCATTCAGCTTCTCGCAAAGAGCAGGATCGGTTTTTTCAATCGTCTTGGTGGCGATCCGCTCCCGCGTCTTGTCGCGATTCCTGGTGCAGAAGATGTCGATATACTTCTCCAGCAAATCGCCGCCGCTAAGCGTGGCAAGCGCGTGAAATCGGTCGCCTTGCTCCTTGTCCGTTTTCGAGCCGCCCGTCAGCGCCGCGGCGATCGACGCCCATTCCGAACGGGCAACGAGGCTCTCGTCGAAAATCCGCTTCTCCACTTCCGCGACGGTCTCGTCGCCGCGCACGCCGAGCGCGCGTGAAAGCTGCGCGGTGGCCTGCTCGATACTGCCGGCCTGATCGATCCAACGCGAGAATGCGTCGCGCTTTCCGATCACCTCGCGCAGGACGTCCTGAAATCGAACGTCATCGGCGGCAAGCACGGCCTGTGACAGCGCGCGTCCAAGCGCGCTGCCGGGAGCCTCCGCCGCTTCGAGCAGAACCTCGAGGCCGAGCTTGTTGAGCATGCGCGTTTCGGAAATCTCGTCGAGCACCTCGAAGCGCGCGGCGACATTGGCCTCGAACGGAAAAAGATGCAGCAACTGGGTGCAGAAGGCGTGAATCGTCTGCACCTTGAGCCCACCCGGCGTTTCCAGCGCCAAGGCGAACAATTGCCGCGCGCGCAGGCGCTGCACGGCGTCGATTTTTTTCACGCCGGCCTTGCGCATGGCGTCGTCCAGCGCCGTATCGTCAAGCAGCGTCCACGCGCGCAGATCGGCAAACACTTTGTTCGCCATGTTGGCGGCGGCCGCTTTGGTGAAGGTGATGCAGAGAATGCGCGCGGGATCGACGCCGGCGAGCAGCAGGCGGACCACGCGTTGGGCGAGCACGTGCGTCTTGCCCGAGCCGGCATTGGCGGAGACCCAGGCGGAGTAATCCGGATTGGACGCGGTGGTTTGCCGCTGGATGACGGCCGCGGGAATGTTAGGCGCTGCCATTATTGACGCCCTTTCTCCGTCACCACTGAGGTGGCTTCGCGCAGCGAAGCCCTCGAAGGGCGACGGCCCGAGGCGCTATGGCCATCATCCTTCGAGGCTCGGCGCTTGCGCGCCTCGCATCTCAGGAGGACGGATGAAGGCGCGCGAGCGATCGCTCTCATCCGCCGCTCCCTTCATCGCTCCGGCCGCCGGTGAGCGACCACTCCTGCACGCGCGCAAGATGATCGTAAGTGCCATAGTGATTCGACCACATCGGATGCAGCAACGAGTAGTAGGGCTTTTGCGGCTCGGCGAATTCGGCAAGCACCCTGGTCAGTTCGGCGAGCGCGCGATCGGCCTGGCTGTCGGGCGTGCCTTCCTCGAACAGGATCGGCTTTTCTTCGCCGGGCTCCGCGCCGCCGCGCAGCCGCACGTAAAGCAATTCCGCAACCGAACCGCCGGCCGGAATGTTATCGAAGCCGCCCTTGCGCAAAATGGCGGCTTCCAACGTGAGCTGCGGCGAAAGCCCCGCGCGCACCTGCGGCTCGCTTGGCGGCTTTCCGGTCTTGTAATCGAGGATGGCGTAGCGGCCGTCCGCCAGGCACTCGATGCGGTCGGCGCGAACGGTCAGTGTGAACTCGTCGTTGCCGAACGGAATGGGAATGCGTCCGCCGATTTCGACGTCGACCTTGCGAGCGTTGGCGCGGCGCGCGACTTCAAATCCGGCAAGCCATTCGGCGACCCGCTTGAACCGCGGCCACCAGAACGCGCGCGCTTCCGGAAACGCCGACAGCGGCTTGAACAATTCGCCGCCGATTTCGGTCAGTACCCGCGCCGGCTCGTCCGGCAATTTGTCGGGATAAGCTTTGCCGAATTTTCCGATCGCCTCGTGGATGATGCTGCCGCGCGTGGCGGCGCCGGGCGCCTCGTCGATCTCTTCCAGCGGGGCAAGATCAAGCACATGCTTGGCATAAATGGTGTAAGGATCGCGCAGCAGGTCTTCGATTTCGGTGACGCTGAGCCGCCTCGGGCGCGCCTCGAGCGGCGGCGCCGGCGCAGGACGTTTGGCGGGATCGGGCGCGCCGGTTTCATCGAGCGCGCGCGCGAGCGAGATGTAACGCGCGCCGCGCCCCAGCGCCGCGTCCCAGCGGACCTTGCCGGCGACGGCGGCGAGCCTTTGCACAAAACGTGAGGCGACCGTCGGCGTTCCGCCAAGCTTTGCGGCGCGGCTCAGCATGACTTCACGCGCGCCGAGCGACTGCGCGAAGTCGTGCGCCGAGAGGCCGAGGCGGCGTTCCGGCAGATCGAGGCCTAACGCGTGGCGCATCGGCCGGCTGAGCCAGGGGTCGCCACGGCTTTCCGGCGGCCAGACGCCTTCGACCAGGCGGCCCAGCACCAAGCGATCGACCGATTGCAGCCGCGCTTCGAGCAGGCCGAAGACGCGCACGCGCGCACCGGTCTCGGCGGCGTACGATTTTTTCTCGGCGATGATCGCGTGAAAGAGCTGCGAATAGTCGGCGGGAGCGATGTCGAGAGCGCCGACCTGCGCGATTTCACCGAATACATCGGCGAGATCGTCCGTCATGCCGCCGAGCGCCGCGATCACCTCGGAATGCCGCGCCGCTATGGTCGCAATCGGTTGCGCGGATGGCGGCAAATCTTCCAGGGGCGCAAACGCGGTCTTGATCTCCGCGATCAGCGCCGCGGCAGCATCGACGTGTGAATTGGTCAGCAGCAGGCGCCTGTCGGAATGATGCAATGAAGATTCTCTGCGCGCGCGGTAGTTGGCGATCTCATCGCGCACGTAGGTCAGAGCGTCTTGCAAGCCGGCGCTGCCGCGCTTCGGACGGGGCCCACGCAGAATAGCGCGTTCCAGCGCCGTCACAGCCGCTGCATCGAACTTGCTCAGCGGATGCTTGAGCAGGGCGAGTAGCGGCACCGGCGCGAGCCTTTCGAGTGCCGTTTCGGCGGCGAGCCGCGCAAACACGCCTTCCGGCGCGTCGGCGAGCGATATGCCGCGCGAGTCGTCGACCGGCACATTCCAGCGCGCCAGCGCGGCGATCACGCGCCGGCCAAGGCTCACGTCGGGCGTCACCAGCGCGGCGGTCCTGCCCGGCGCTTCGATCGCTTCGCGCAGCGCGACGGCAATCGCGAGGGCTTCCTCTTCCGCGTTAGCCGCCTCGATCGCCGCGATGTCCTTCATCGCAGCGTCCGCGTGCGCCGCAAAAGAGGGCTCCGCCAGCCGATCTTTCCAGAGTTCGCTCGCCGTCGCGGGCCGCAAGGCTTCGGAAATGAGGCGCTCGCGCCCGTGCAGCTCACGCGCGCCGAGTTGCACGACGTCGGAGCGCGCAATGCCGATCCGCTTGATGAGCCCGGCTATGGCAAATTGAGGATGACCCTGATTGGATTCTGAATTGTCCGAAATCGCGGACCACGTCGCCGCATCGAGCTCGGTATCGAGGCCGGGCAGCACCACGGCGCCGCGCGGCAGTTTCGCAATGGTCGCAAGCAGCGTTGCGGTTGACGGTATCGAGCCCGTGGAGCCCGCGGCGATGACGGGGCCGCTGTGCCTTGCAAGTCTCGCCGCCTCCGCGGCGATCAATCTGTCGCGCCGCTCGGCCGGCTCGATGCGATGCTGCGCGGCCAGCAATGCCGGCCACTGTGCGCGAATGAACTTCAGGAAATTGAGCGTCTCATCCCAATATCGGTCGAACTCGTCTGGCACCAGGTCGTCGAGCTTTTCCCATTCCACCTGCCGTGTGGTCATGTCGTCCATCAACCGCGCCAGGTCTTGCGCCAGCGCGAAGGCAGTGCGCGGGTTGTTGGCGACGAGCGGCACATGGCCGCGCTCAGCCGGCGCGATTGTGTTTGCCCAGCGCAGGATCAGCGCTGCGAGCGGCATCGTGCGTTCGAGCCCGCCCAAGGCCGGCGGAATCGCGAGCGCGGTTTCGGCCAGTTCGCCGGCGGCGGCCTCCGCGAACGCGATCTCGTCTTCGTCGATGTCGCCAAGCGGAACGATGCGGGGGAGGATGGCGGCCCCGCCTTTGTAGGTATCGAGAAAGATGTCGCGCGCCAGCCGGCAGGCGCGCCGCGTCGGTAGATAAAGCGTCGCCTGCGCAAGTGCGAGCGGATCGCCGGAGTGCGGGAAATCGAGGCCGAGCTTGTCGTTCACCAGCGCGTCGATCAGCACCGGCAGAAACGGGGCGGAGGCAGGAATGTTGAAGACGCGGGGGAATGTTGCCGACATGCCGGAATCATACATGTATTTGCAGCCGTGTCGTGTCCCGGGCGCGGCGCGGCATGACAATGACGCCGCAGACCCGGGACCGTTGCAAATTCCGAGTCTGGAAAGGTCCCGGACCAGCGGTGCACCGCTTGCGCGCTGCACCGCGTCCGGGATACCTGACTTTATCTCGCGCTTGCCCGGATCGCCGCTTCCGCCGCGCCGATGGCTTCCGGCGTGCCGACATGCATCCACAGGCCTTCGAGACGCAAGCCGTGCAGCCGGTCCGATTGCTCGGCGCGATCGAACAACGCGGTGAGCGCGAAATCGCCGGCGGGCGCATCGGCAAACAGCGCGGGCGAAAGAATCGCGGCGCCGGCGAAAACGAATGGCGCGACTTCGCGCTCGCTCCGGCGCCGCAGCCGCCCGTCCGATGCCATTGTGTAGTCGCCCGTTCCCTCATAGCCGATGCTGGCCGCGGATGCGAGCAGCAGAAGCGCGTCCATCGCTTTCGGGTCGAAGGCTTCTGCCAGGCGGATGAGATTCGGACGCGGGCCTTCGATCCAGACGGTGTCGGAGTTGACATGGAAGAAGGATTCGCCGCCGAGCAGCGGGAGCGCTTTCATTACACCGCCGCCGGTGCCGAGCAGAACGCCACGCTCGTCGGAGATTTCGATGCGCGGCTTTTTTCGCGTCGAGAGATGCCGCACGATCAGATCGCCGAGATAATGCACGTTGACCACCGCCGTCTCGACTCCCGCCTCAGCGAGCCGGTCGAGCCCATGATCGATCAGCGGCTTGCCGGCGACTTCGATGAGCGGCTTCGGTCTGTGTTCGGTGAGCGGCCGCATGCGCGTGCCAAGGCCTGCGGCGAGCACCATGGCCCGGCGAGGAAAGGGCCTTGCGGGATCGCTCATTTCTCGACTTTCCGCAGCGCCGGAACGTTGGCGATGTACCAGGCGTTCAGCGCCGCCAGCGCCGGATGCGTCAGCGCGCGTTGCAGATAGGCGCGTACCCGCGGCATATGACGCAGATATTGCGGCTTGCGGTCGCGCCGCTCGAGGCGCGCGAAGATGCCGAGAATTTTCGAGGCGCGTTGCGCGGCAAGCGTCGAATAGACGCGCACGAAACCGGCCGCGTCGAAGTCTTCGTCGGCAGCCAGGCGCGCGCGGGTATAGCGCGAGAGCAGCGCGATCTCCATCATCTCAGGCACGTCCACGCGCGCATCCTGCAACAGCGAGGCGACATCGTATGCGGGATGCCCCAGCAACGCGTCCTGGAAGTCGATGAGGCCCACGCGCGCGACGCCGCTTCGCTCAGGAAGCCACATCAGATTAGGCGAATGAAAGTCGCGCAGCACCCAAGTTTGTGCGGCATCGAGCGCGTGACGCAGCGCGCTGCGCCAGAGCGCGAGATATCCTTCGCGGGCGGCCGGCATGATGTTGCCGCCGAGCAGCGGCAGATACCAGTCGGTGAGCAATTCCACCTCGATCAGCAGCGCGTCCATGTCGTAGCGCGGCAGCCGGTAGTCGAGGCCGGGCGCGACGGGAAGCATATCCGGCAGCGCTTCGCCGTGAAGTTTTGCGAGCACGTCGACCGCCGCCTCGTAGCGCTCCTCGATCGGTGCCGGTGGATCGCCTCCGACGACCGGCGCATTGCCGAGATCTTCGAGAATGAGCATGCCGGCGTCGCGATCCGCGTGCAGGACGGCGGGTGCGGAAAGCCCGCGCTCGCGCAAGCCGCGCGCGATTGCGATAAACGGCGTCACGTTTTCGGCAAGATGCGCGATGGCGCTGTATGGTTTCCCGTTACGGATCGACGGGCCGTCGGGGCGGGGCGGCGAGTTCATCAGGATGTAGCTTTTGCCGGCAAGCCTCAGCCGCTCGTAGGAGCGCGTCGAGGCGTCGCCCTGGATGCGGCGCCGCGCGGCATCGGCAAATCCGGACGCGTCGAGAAATCGCCGCAGCGCGGCGATGCGCTCGGCGCGATCGGCCATTCTGCCGTAGCCGGTGACGCGCGCGTTGCGGAAGGACAGGCCGTGCTGCGGCGACAGCGTGAAAGCAATATCGAGCCGGTCCACGGGCAACAGGCCGGCCGCGCGGTCCGGCCATTCGAGCAGCACCAAAGCGTTCTCCGGCGCGTCATCGAAGCCGAGTTCGGCAAGCTCCGAGGCAGTTGACAGGCGATAGAGATCGCCGTGCACGACGGTCAGGCCCGGCAACTCATACGTTTGCATCAGCGTGAAACTCGGGCTCGGCACCTCGATTGTTTCGTTGCCGGCAAGATGGCGAATGAGCGCGCGCGCGAACGTGGTCTTGCCCGCACCGAGGTCGCCCGAGAGCGTGATGAGGTCGCCGGGCTCGATCAGCGGGGCAACGTCCATCATCAAGCGGTGCGTCGCCCGCTCATCGGCGAGCGCCACGGTGAAACCCGATCCGCCGGAGATCGTGGGAAACATCGAATCACTCGCCTCGAATTCGCGCTGTTATAGGCGCGGCCGCGGGCAATGCGCCAGATTCCTCGGGCTCTCCGCGAAAAAAGCGGGCCGCGCTCAGCCGGACGGCGCCGGACCTTCATTGAGCAGCGGATCGCGGACCAATACCTTGTCTCGATAGAGGGCGGCGATTTCGGCCTCCGGCAGCGACAGGAAATGGCGCAGCACCTGCTCGTTGTGCTCGCCAAGAAGATCGGCGCGCAAGTCTTTCCGCTCCGGCCAGGCCGAGAATTTCGCCGGCATGCCGGGAATGTCGAATTCGCCGATCATGCGGTCTTTCACCCGCCGCACGGTCCCGCGTTCGCGCAGATGCGGATGCACAATCGCCTCGTGTAACGTCAGCACCGGCGCGCACGGAATGCGCGCGGCTTCGAGCGCGGCGATGGCGGCGTCGCGGCTCGAAAACGTGCGCAGCCACGTCTCGATGATCTCTTTCAGCGCCTCGTTGTTGTCGCGCCGCGCGCGCGGGGTGGCGAAGCGGGCGTCGTCCGCCAGCGACAGCCTGTTCATCGCGGCGACCATCTGCTTCCATTGGTGCGGCATCACCATGATGGCGATGAACTCTTCGCCCTTGTAGCGGAAAATGCCGGTCGGCCCGCCGTCCGGGTGCAACGAGCCGGCGCGTTTCGGCGCGAAGCCGCGCCCGCGCAGCGTCGACTTCGGCACGTTGACTTCGTGCATGTTGAAATAGGTGTCGATGAGCGAGCAGTCGATGTATTGCCCTTCGCCGGTGCGCTCGCGATGCAAGAGGGCGAAGCCGATGGCCATTGCCGCCGTCACGCCGGTCGACGCATCGCCGATGGCGGTGGCGAATTGCGCCGGACCGCGATCCGGCTCGCCGGCAAGGCCGGTAATGCCCGCATAAGCCGCGCCCATGTAGTCGTAGCCGGGTTTGTCGCTCAGCGGGCCGGTTTGCCCCGCGAGCGAGATCGAGCACATGATGAGGCGTGGATTGATCGCTTTGAGCGCCGCGTAGTCGAGCCCCATGCGCGCCATCACGCCGGGCGCGAAATTTTCCACGACCACGTCGACCTTGGCGGCGAGTGCTTTGATCAGCGCACGCCCCCGCGGTTGCTTCAGGTCGAGCGCAAGGCTTTGTTTCGAGTGGTTGTGCTGAAAGTTGTAGGTGCTCTGGGAGGCTTTCTTGAATTGCGGATCGCGCGACTTGTCGCCGGCGGCGCGGCCACGATCGCCGAACGGCACAAGCTCCACCTTGATTACCTCCGCGCCCATCTCGGCCATGATGCGCGTCGCGGTCGGCCCGGCGACGAATTGCGTGATGTCGAGCACGCGGTAGCCGGTGAGCATGGGCGGTTTTGGTGTCATGGCTGATCCTGTGATTCGCGTCATTCCGGGGCGCGGCTGAAAGCCGCGAGCCCGGAATCCATAACCCCGGTGCTGCGGAGTATGGATTCCGGGCTCTGAGCGGAGCCTGTCATCGGGCCGCGCTTGGCGCGGACCCGTTGGCGCAGTCCCGGAATGACTTCGTAGTGACTATCGCGCCCCATATTGCCGCTTGCCGAACAGTGCATCCCAGGCCTCGCCTTCCGGCTTGTCCTTGTTGCGTTCGAGCCGCTCTTTCAGCACCGCGAGGCCGCGCTGCACGGCGGGACGCGCGCGCACCTCCGCATACCAACGGCTGAGATTTGGGAAATCGTCGAGGTTCTGGCCCTGCCATTTGTGCGGGCGCAGCCATGGATAGGTCGCCATGTCGGCGATGGAATAGTCGCCGGCAAGATAAGGCGCTTCGGCAAGCCGCCGGTCGATGACGCCGTAGATGCGCCGTGCTTCGCTGGTGTAGCGCTCGACCGCGTAAGGGATTTGCTCGGGCGCGTAGCGGCGGAAGTGGTGCGCCTGCCCGAGCATCGGGCCGACGCTGCCCATCTGGAACATCAACCACTGCACGATCTCGTAGCGCGTGCGCATGTCGGCGGGCATGAAGCGCCAGCCGCATTTCTCGGCGAGGTACATCATGATCGCACCCGATTCGAACAACGCGATCGGCTTGCCGCCGGGGCCGTCATGGTCGATGAGCGCCGGGATTTTGTTGTTCGGACTGATCTTCAAAAATTCCGGTGCGAACTGCTCGCCCTTGCCGATGTGAACGGGGATGACGTTGTACGGCAGCTCGAGCTCTTCGAGCAGGATGGTGACCTTGTAGCCGTTGGGCGTCGTCCAGAAATAAAGGTCGATCATCTCACGCGGCCGACGCTTGCAAGGCAAGGCCTGCTTCCGTCAGCCGCTCTTCCAGCAACTCGATGCGGTCGTGGCCCCAGAACGGCTCGCCGCGAAAAACGAAGAACGGCACGCCGAAGACGTGATCGGCAGCGGCTTCCTGCTGGCAACGCTCGTAGGCGTCCTTGCCTTCGCCCTGCAAATAGGCGGCGTATTCCATTCCGGAAAGGCCGAGGCTCTCCAGAAGCTGCGCCACCGCTTCCGGCTGATCGGCTTCGAATTCGCGCAGGAAGAATCTTCTGAACGCTTCACGTCCGTAATCGAGGAAGCGGCCGTGCTTTTGCGCGAACAGTCCGCCGACTGCCGCCGGCATGGTGTCGTAGATTTTCAGCGGCCCGCGAATCCAAAGGCCGCGATCTTTGGAGCGCCGCCGCGCATCCATGTAGGAATACTTGACCTTGTATTCCGAATAAATGCTGCGCTCGCCTTTTCCTTTCAGCCGCAGTTGAAACGGAATCCAGCGCACATTGACATTGAAGCGCTTCGGCAGCGCCATGCCGGGATCGAATGCGATATAGGCGTAAGGACTTTTGAAGTCCGAATACATCTTCACTTCGGTGTCGCCGTTGCTCCGATCCATCGCCATCTCCTCGCTCGTTCCATTTGCGGGCAGCTAGCCGCGCTTCAATTGCTTCGGTCCACTCTTTGCCGGCCGGTAAGCGGGCGTCGAATTCTAATTGCGCTGCTCAACCATAATCGCCAACGCATTATATCCTGTCAGCCGCCGAGCCATGGATTGCGCGGTTGCACTGCGGGTCGTTGCCAGGCTTGGCGCGCCGACGCGCAAATTCGATTAACAGTCGTCTCTGGCTCAATCGCGTTCGGCAAGCGGCCCATGCCGTCGTCATGCCATGGTTTCGTCGCTTCGGCGGCACGAAATCGCGATTGTATCACATCATCGCCACGGTTCCGCAGCGTGCGGCTTGCTGACCGGGTTCAAGAGGGAACGGTCGGTCAAATCGCGCATTTTCAATGCTGATTCGGGGAAAAGAACCGAAGGAGCAATGATGATGCGTAAAATTATTCCGATGCTTGCCGTTTGCGCTGCTGCTGCTGCTGCTGCTGTGGCGACGCCGGCGTTCGCACAACCCCCTCGTTATTACAATGATTATGCGGCGCAGCCGGTCGACGGTTACGCGGCGCAGCCGGTCGAGGTCGGCGCCGGTGCGGTGACCGGCACGGTCGTCGGCCTTGGCTTTTCCGAAGGCTGGTGGGGCCCGACGGTTGCGGGCACCGTCTTCCCGACGACGGCTGCTGGCGCAGCAACGGTTGGCGGTGTGGCCGGCGTCGGCACTGTCGCGCTGCTCGATGCGGCGATCGAGCCTTGCCGCGGTTTCCAGGCGCTGCTGGGCTTGAACAAGCAAGCGTGCGTAAACGGCGAGTTCGTCGGCTATGCGCCGCCGCCTCCGCCGCGCCGCGTCTATCGGCATCACTATCGGTGATCCGCCGGCGCGTCGAACGCGCAATAAAGAACTGCGAACCAGCAAACAAACCTCCGCGGCCCGCCGCGGAGGTTTTTTCTTGGCCTTATCCCTCCCCGCTTGCGGGGGAGGGTCGGCGAGCGCCAGCGAGCCGGGGTGGGGGTGACAAGACGTGGCCCCACCCGGCTCCTCGTTCGCTTCGCTCACTCGGAGCCGCCCTCCCCTTGTAGAGGGGAGGGATAAGGAAGCAGCGCGACCGCTGATCCGTCATCCTGAGGCGCGTCACGCCGCGGTTTGCTTCGCGGCTTGCTCTACCGGGAAGGTGCACGTGACCGTCGTGCCTGCTCCGACGGCGGAATCGATCATCACCGTGCCGCCGTGCAATTGGACGAACGAGCGTACCAGCGACAGCCCGAGACCGGCGCCGCGATGTTGCGAGCCGAGCGAATCGGTTTCGAACCAGTCGAACACCCGATGCTTCTTGTCGGCCGGGATCCCGGGTCCATAATCGATGACCGAAAATACGATCGCGTCGGGTTTGCGCTCGGCGGCGAGCGTGACGGTTTCGCCGGGCGGCGAAAAGCCGACGGCGTTGGCGAGCAAGTTGAACAGGATTTGCCGCAGCCGCCGCTCGTCGGCGGTGAAGCTGCCGATGCCGGGCGCGGTGCGGATATCGAGCGCGATGTTGTTCTTCACCAGCCTGTCCTGCACGCCTTCAGCCGCCGCCTGCATGGCGGCGCGGATGTCGACTTCGCCGAGATTGAGCGGCATGGCGCCGGCGTCGATGGTGGCGAGGTCGAGAATATTGTTGGTGATCGCGAGCAGCGCGTTGCTCGACACGGTGATGTAGTCGACGTATTCGCGCTGCTTGACGGTCAGCGCGCCGAACGCCGGATCGCGCAGCAAATGCGCGAAGCCGATGATGTTGGTCAGCGGCGAGCGCAGCTCGTACGAGACATGATGAACGAAGTCGATCTTGATGTGATCGGCGGCTTCAAGTGCCTCGTTGCGCTCGCGCAGCGCACGCTCGACATTCGCCGTGGCGGTCACGTCCTGGAACGTCACAAGCGTCGCGCCGTCGGGCAACGGCATGCTGGCGTAATCGATCAGGATGCCGTCGCGACGTTCGATGCGTCCTGTGACCGGTTGGCGGTTGTCGATAGCGGTCACGGCTGCGCGCAATGAGCGCCACATCGCGTTGTCATCGTGCAGCGCCTGACACCAGGCGGTCACCGCCTCGACATGCGGGCGCTGCTCCAGCGCCTCCGGCGTGAGCTTCCACATCGACGCGAACGCCGGATTGAACAGCCGCACGCGGCCGTCGCTTGCGAACACGGCGACGGCTTCCGCCAGATGGTCGAGCGTCTCGCTCTGCACCTTGATCAGCGCCTCGAAGCGGCGGTGCATGTCGAGACGTTCCGTCACCTCGTCGAAAAGATACGTCACGCCGCCTTCCGGATTGGGCGTGGTGACCACGCGCACCGCGCGGCCGTCCGGCAGGTGCCAGAGATGCTCCTTCGCCTCCACTGCGCGATAGGCTTCGTGCAATTGCGCTTTCCACTGCCGGAAGTCCTGCTCTTCCGGCAGCTTGCGTTCGGTGCGCAATTTGTCGAGCACGGCGCCGTCGGCTGGCGCGCGGTCGAGGAAGCTCGCATCGAGGCCCCACAAGGCGCGAAAAGCTGTGTTGTAAAACGCAAGCTTCTGGTCGGCGGCGTAAACGGCGACGCCCGTGGCAAGCTGATCGAGCACGCGCCGGTGCGCTTCGGTCATGTGTGCGAGGTGCGCGCGCAGCGTTTCGATCTCGCTCACGTCGATCGCAATGCCCGCGCTGCCGTGGGAGCTCGGCGCATCGACGACATCGAACTGCCGCCGCCTGCCGCCGACGACCGCATGCACGCGGCTCGAGAACACTTTACCGGCAACAAAAGCTTGCGCCAGCTCGTCGCGCACCGCGCGCGGAAGCAGTTCGCCGCCGCGTTCGATTGCATCATCTGCATCGATTGCATCGACCGCGCGCGCATAGGCCGCGTTCACGAACGTCAGGTTGCCTGAATTGTCGCGCGCCCAGGCCGGCGCCGGCAGTGCATCGATGAGCGCGCGCAGCGTTTCAGCGTCCTCGCGCAGGCGCGCGTAGCGGCCGGCAAGCTCGGCGTGCTCGCGCTTCAGGCCGCTCACGTCGCGCAGGCGCAGGATTGCGCGGCCGCCGACGGCGCGACCTTCCGCCTCGATCGGCCGGCCGGCGATGCTCACCAGCGTCATGACAAATCCGCGGCCGTGGCTGCGCAAGATATGGACGGCCGTTTCCATGTCGCGCGCGGCAGCCGAATTGAGCCAGGTGCCGAAGGCGAGCACGCGCTGTGGCTGCATGCCGGGTACGATCAGGCCGGTGTCGCCGACGATGTCGGGCTCGCTCGCGGCTGCCGGCCATGACACCAGAACTTGCGGCTCGGACATCAGCAGCGCCTTTAGCCGATCGATATCCGCTTTCGCGGCGAGCGCTTCGTCTTGCGCGCTGGCGGCGGCGCGCGCGGCCTCCGCGCGAGTGCGTACGAGCAGGATTGCGGTGAGCACTGCGAAGCAAAGCAGGCCGAGCGTGAGCGCAAGCCCGGCGGTGTCTTTCTGATTGAGCGTGGAAAGCGCGGCGAGATAGGCGCGCGCGAGCGGGATGGCGCTTTCGGCATGCGCCGGAACCGCTGCCAACGCGGAGAAGGTTACGACGCAGGAGGCGAGGATTGAACCTTGCCTCGGACGAGAACGCAGCCTCTCGTTCGCCGTCCGGATCGTCTCCGGCATTCGGAATTGCCCCAGGATTCGGGCAACGTCCGCCACGCTGCCCGCGAATCGAACGACTTTACCTCCAAGGGGAATCGAGCCGAAAGAGTCCAGATCGTGAACAGGCGCCGCAAGCTGCGCGAGGCGCGGCTATTTCATGCTGATCGCCTGCTGCATCATGCCTTCGACGGTGATCTGGCGCAGCGCCGCAGAGAAGACCTGCTCGGCTTCCGAGAGCGCGGGCCGCACCACGCCGCTCAGCAGGCCGGATGCCGGCATCGGCTCTTCTTCCGCGTCGGCCGCGCGGCCGGCGGCGCGCAGGATGTCCTCGGCGGTGATGCTGTTGCCCTGGCGCGCGAGCTCGTAGCCGCCGTGCGGCCCGCGGATGCCGCGCAGAATGCCATCGTGCACCAGCGCCTGCAGTACCGGCTCAAGGTGGCGCGGCGGCAGCTTGTGTTGGCGGGCGAGGGTCTTGGCGGAAACGGGCCGGCCGTTGCTGTTGATCGCGATGTCTATGACGGCGGCAATGGCGAGCGTGCAGCGGCGGGAAAGAAGCGGCATAACGGGTCTCGTAGCGTCCATAAACGGTAATATGCTACGGGAGTCCCGCCGTCCAGCCGGATATTCGCAAGCCGGTCTGTTATTCAGTCCCGGTCGAGCCGAACCCGCCGCTTCCGCGCGGCGTTTCGTCGAGTGCGACGACTTCGCGCAGTGTTGCGCGGGCGATCTGCGCGATGACAAGTTGCGCGATGCGCGTGCCGCGCGTGATGGTGACGGCGTCGGCGCCGAGATTGATCAGCAGCACCTGCACCTCGCCGCGATAATCAGCATCGATCGTGCCCGGCGCGTTCAGCACGGTCAGGCCATGCCGCGCGGCGAGCCCCGAGCGCGGCCGCACCTGTCCCTCCATGCCCGGCGGCAAGGCGACGGCGATGCCGGTAGGCACCAGCGCGCGGCCGCCCGGCGCGATCGTGAGCGGCGCGTCGGCCGCGACCGCCGCCAGCAGATCGAGGCCGGCCGCATGCGCGCTTTGATAGGACGGCAACGGGAGGCCCGTGCCGTGCGACAGGCGCGTGATGCGGAGGTCGATGGTCATGCGTTTGATCCGTGACCCTGAGGTGCTCGGTGCGAAGCACCGAGCCGCGAGGGGCGACGGCCTGCGAGTCTGCGCCCGTCATCCTTCGAGGCTCTCCCGGCTCGAGGCCGGGGCCGCGCCCCAGGATGACGGATAAACACTCGATCAGTCATTCCGTGCCATCTCCTTCGCAATCCGCTCCACCAGCATCCGTGCGACGCCCTCCTTCGATTGCGTCGGCCAATTTTCCGATGCTGTCGCGGTCACCAGCGTGATGGTGTTGCGGTCGCCGCCCATGATGCCCGTTTTGGGCGAAACATCGTTCGCCAGAATCCAGTCGCAGCCTTTGCTCGCGAGTTTCGCCTTCGCATTGGCGACGACATTTTCCGTCTCGGCGGCAAACCCGATCACCAGCTTCGGACGCTGCGATTTGCGTTTCGCGATGGTCGCAAGAATGTCGGGATTTTCGACGAGCGGCAATTCGGGTGTCGCTTGGCCTGCCTTCTTCTTGATTTTTTGCGCGCCGGCGTTTGCCACGCGCCAATCGGCGACCGCGGCGGCAAAGATCGCGACGTCCGCCGGCAACGCGCGCTCGACCGCTTTCAACATCTCGCGCGCGGTCTCGACCTTGATGACGGACGCGCCTGCGGGATCGAGCAGATTCACCGGCCCGGATATCAACGTGACATGCGCGCCTGCTTGCGCGGCGGCAAGCGCGATGGCGTTTCCCTGCTTGCCCGACGAGCGGTTGGCGATGTAACGCACGGGATCGATCGGCTCGTGCGTCGGTCCCGACGTGACGAGCACATGCTTGCCGGCGAGCGCAAGTGTTTGCGGCGCGAGCAAACGCTCGGCCACGGCCGCGATCTCCAGCGGCTCGGCCATGCGGCCGACGCCGCGCTCGTTTGCTTCCGCCATCTCGCCTTCGTTGGGGCCGACGAATTCGAATCCGTCGGCGGCAAGCTGCGCGAAATTGCGCTGCGTCGCTTTGTTGCTCCACATGTGCGGATTCATCGCCGGCGCGAGCAGCACCGTCGCGCTTGTCGCCAGCAGCGCGGCGGTCGCGAGATCGTCGGCGCGTCCGCCGGCGAGCTTCGCCATCAGGTCCGCGGTAGCGGGTGCGACAACAATGAGGTCGCATTCGCGCGCGAGCCGGATGTGGCCGACATCGAATTCATGCGCGGGGTCGAACAGATCGGTGAAGACGCGCTCGCCGGTGATCGTGCCAGCAGAGAGCGGCGTGATGAATTCCTGCGCCGCTTTCGTGAGAATGCAGCGCACGAAAATGTCACGCTCTTTCAGGCGGCGGACGAGATCGAGCGATTTGTAAGCCGCGATGCCGCCGCCGACGATGAGCAGCACGCGCCTGTCACCTTCCGCTGCGGGTATCGGTGCGCGTCGTGGCGCGGAAGCAGCTTTGCCGGGCCGCGCGGCCTTTTGCGGAATTTCGCCGCCGATCTCATCGGCGGCCTCGCGCAAGAGCGTGCGCACTTCATCTTCCATCGAGCGACCGTTGCGCGCGGCGCGCAGGCGCAGTTTCTTTTTCAGCGCCTCGTCGAGCTGGCGGATGGTGATGCTGGCCATGCGGTAGAGTGTGCCGCAACGGTGATTGCATTGCAATCATTGCAATCAATACATTGAAAAAGCAATCCAGATCAACACGATAACCCCGATCCAGACCCCCGCTGTGAGCCAGCGGTTCCGCCTGGCCTCGGCTGCGCCGATCGCAACAACCGTTTCCGGCGCCAAAACGATGCCGTCGCGGGTGGCCGTATCGATCTGCTCGGTAAGCGTGCCGGCGCGCATCAGCAGGCTCGGCACGTCGCCCAGGAAGCGGCCGATCTCGCCCGCGCCTTCGATTGCGTCCTCGACCTTGCCGACCGGCCCAAGCTTGCGGCCGATCCATTCGCGCACGACCGGGTCGGCGGTCTTCCACATGTCGAGCTTCGGATCGAGCGCGCGGGCGACGCCCTCGACCACGACCATCGTCTTTTGCAGCAGCAGCAACTCGGGTCGCGTGCGCATGTCGAACAGACCCGTCACCTCGAACAGCAGCATCAGCAACTTCGCCATCGAGATTTCTTCCGCCGTGCGGTTATGGATCGGCTCGCCGATGGCGCGGATCGCTTGCGCGAAATTCTCCACCGAGTGAGTGCGCGGCACGTAGCCGGCGTCGAAGTGCACTTCGGCGACGCGCTGATAGTCGCGGGTGATGAAGCCGAACAGGATCTCCGCGAGGAAACGGCGCTCCTTCGGCCCGAGCCGCCCCATGATGCCGAAGTCGACGGCGACGAGATTGCCGGCATCGTCGACAAACAGATTGCCCGGATGCATGTCGGCATGGAAAAAGCCGTCGCGCAGCGCGTGGCGGAGGAAGCTCTGGATCACCTTGCGGCCGAGCGTCGGCAGATCGTGGCCTTTGACTGCGAGCGTCGCATGATCGTTGAGCGGCGTTGCCTCGATCCATTCGAGCGTCAGCACTTCGCGCGCGGTGCGATTCCAGTCGACCGCGGGGACGCGGAAGTCGGGATCTTCGCGCGTGTTCTCCTCCATTTCGGAGAGCGCCGCTGCTTCCAGACGGAAATCCATTTCGATGGCGACCGAGCGGGCGAGCGTGGCGACGACTTCGATCAGCCGCAGCCGGCGCGCTTCCGCCGACCAATTCTCGGCAAGCCGCGCGATAAAGAAGAAGCTGGCGAGCTCGGATTTGAAGCGCCGCTCGATGCCGGGGCGCAGCACTTTTACGGCCACGGTTTTGCGCTCGCCGTTCTCTTCGACTTCGGCGCGGTGCACTTGCGCGATGGAGGCGGCGGCGACCGCCGGGCCGAACGTCAGGTACACGCTTGAGAGCGGCTTATCGAATGCGGCCATGATAGCGGCTTCCGCGTCGGCCTGCGGGAACGGCGCCATCTTGTCTTGCAAGCTTTCCAGATCGCGCGCGATCACCGGGCCGACAACGTCGGCGCGCGTCGCCAGAAATTGCCCGAGCTTGACGTAGGTCGGCCCGAGGCGGGTGAGCGCGGCGGAAAGCCTGCCATGACCGGAGCGCGCGCTCGGCCGCTCGAACAGGCGCGCGAAAGCGATGGCTGCCTTCGCGGGCAACGGCAGCATCCGCGTGTCGACCAGCGCGAACACGCCTTCGCGCGCAAACACAAAACCGGCGCGGGCGAGACGCGCGAGGTGGGAAAGGCCGGAGATCATTTTTTCGTCATTCCGGGGCCGGCCGGAGGCCGGAACCCGGAATCCAGAGCCATTTGCTGTATCGCCCCTGGATTCCGGGTTCCCGAGCTGCGCTCGCGCCCCGGAATGACGTGGTTTGGATCGCTTGTCACAGTTTCCACCCCGAATGCAGCACGACCACGCCGCCGGTCATCGGCTTGAACGACACGCGGCGGAATCCGGCGGCTTCGATCATCTGCGCGAAAACTTTTGGTTTGGGAAACCTGCGGATCGATTCGACGAGATACTGATAGGCGTCCCGGTCACCTGTCACGGCGCGGCCGATTGCGGGAATGACGTTGAACGAATAAAGCTCGTACAGCTTGTCGAAGCCGGGCACATCGACTGACGAAAACTCGAGGCAGAGGAAACGCCCGCCGATCTTCAAGACGCGATGCGCTTCTGCGAGCGCGCGCTCGATGCGCGGCACGTTGCGGATGCCGAAAGCGATGGTGACGCAATCGAAGCTGCGATCCGCGTAGGTAAGTTCTTCGGCGTTGCCTTGCGCGAACGTCACCACGCTGTCACGGCCGTTCACGATCGCGCGCTCGCGACCGACGGCGAGCATCCCGGCGTTGATGTCGCAAACCGTGACTCGCGTGCCGGAGCCGCCTGCATCCGTCACACGGAAGGCGACATCCCCCGTGCCGCCCGCAAGATCGAGCAGCGCGAAGGGCTTGTCCGAGCGCGGCGGGTTGACGGCGGCAACCAGCGCGTCCTTCCAGGCGCGGTGCAGGCCGCCCGACATCAGGTCGTTCATCAGATCGTAGCGGCGGGCGACCGAATGAAAGACGCCGTCCACCAGCCCCTGCTTTTCATCGAGGCCGACGGTCTTGCTGCCGAAGTGCGTTCGCTTGGCCGGACGCTTGCTTTTGCTGGCGGGCACGATGGCCAATTCTCCTTTGCAGGCAGGACCATAGCGCGAAGGGCGCGGGGGCGCTATGTCTGCTGCGCGCGGCCCGTCAGCCCTCATGGTGAGGAGGCGCGAAGCGCCGTCTCGAACCATGAGGATTGACGCACCTCATCCTTCGAGACGCCCGCTTTGCGGGCTCCTCAGGATGAGGTGCGCATGCCCGAACTTCCCGAAGTCGAAACCGTGCGCCGTGGCCTTGAGCCGGCGATGGAAGGCGCTCGCATCGCCAGGGTCGAGGTGCGCCACCGCGGGCTGCGATGGCCGATCGCCCGCGACTTCGAGAAACTCATCGAGGGCAAGACTGTCGAAGGTCTCGGCCGGCGCGCGAAATATCTGCTCGCCGATTTGTCGTCGGGCGACGTGCTGCTGATGCATCTCGGCATGTCGGGCTCGTTCCGTGTCGGGAAGGAACAAGATCGTCGTCCTGAGGCGCGAGCGACCGCAGGTCGCGAGCCTCGAAGGACGACGCCGTCCTTCGAGGGCGGCTTGCAGCCGGCGCCTCAGGATGACGGCCACCGAACCCCCGGCTCCTACTATCACGAGCGCTCGAAGAGCGCGTCGCACGACCATGTCGTGTTTCACATGTCGAACGGCGCGGTGGTGACGTTCAACGACCCCCGCCGCTTCGGCTCGATGAAGCTCGTGCCGCGCAAAAAGCTCGACGCCGAACCCTTGTTGCGCAATTTGGGGCCGGAGCCGCTTGGCAACGAATTCGACGCGGCGATGCTCGCCAAAGCCTGCGCGGGAAAGAAGACATCGCTAAAGGCGGCGCTGAGCGATCAACGCGTCGTTGCCGGCCTCGGCAACATTTATGTCTGCGAGGCGCTGTTTCGGGCGCGGCTGTCGCCGAAACGCGTTGCCTCCTCGATTGCAGATCGCAACGGCAAGCCGAACGAGCGCGCTACAGCGCTCGTTGACGCGATCAAGGCCGTGCTCAACGACGCGATCGAGGCCGGCGGCTCCTCCTTGCGCGATCATCGCCGCGCCGACGGGTCGCTCGGCGACTTTCAGCACCACTTTCTTGTTTACGATCGCGAGGGCAAGCCGTGTCCGACGCGGGGTTGCAAGGGCAAGATCAAGCGCATCGTGCAGCAGGGGCGCTCGACGTTTTATTGCCCGAGTTGCCAGAAATGATTCAATTTGTCATCGCCGGGCTTGTCCCGGCGATCTCGCTTAGGAAGGCATGTGCGCTCCTGAGCGGGATGGCCGGGACAAGCCCGGCCATGACAAAATAGCCACGATCGCCACCTGAGCCGGAGAAATCATCATGAGCTATGAGCACATTCTTGTCGAAAGCAAAGGCCGGGTCGGCATCATTCGGCTTAACCGGCCGGATGCGCTCAACGCGCTCAATCTCAAGCTAAAGGCGGAACTCGGCGACGCGATCAAGAAATTCGACGCGGATGCGGCGATCGGCTGCATGATCATCACGGGCAGCGAAAAGGCATTCGCCGCCGGCGCCGACATCAAGGAGATGGCGGACAAGACCTACAACGAAGCGCTGATGGGCAACTTCGCCGGCGACTGGGACGAGGCCGCGCGTGCCCGCAAGCCGGTGATCGCGGCCGTTGCCGGCTTCGCGCTTGGCGGCGGCTGTGAACTGGCGATGATGTGCGACATCATCATCGCCGCGGACAACGCGAAGTTCGGCCAGCCGGAGATCAAGATCGGCGTCATCCCCGGGATCGGCGGCACGCAGCGTCTGATACGTGCCGTCGGCAAAGCCAAGGCGATGGAGATGGTTCTCACCGGCCGCATGATGGATGCGGGGGAAGCCGAGCGATCCAATCTCGTCGCGCGTGTCGTTCCACTTGCGAGCCTGATGGATGAAGCGATGAAGACGGCGGAGGCGATTGCCGGCATGTCGCTGCCTTCGATGCTGCTTGCCAAGGAAGCGGCGAACCGCGCGTTCGAGGTGCCGCTCGCGGAAGGCATCCGCTTCGAGCGGCGTGTCTTCCATTCGCTGTTCGCGACGGAAGATCAGAAGGAAGGCATGAAAGCCTTCATCGAAAAGCGCAAGCCGCAGTGGAAGAATAAGTGAGTTTGTTCGTCGTCGTCTTTGAGGAGCGCGTAGCTTCGCGGCCACGTCAGGATGACGGTGCTACTTCCGTACGCAAATCACGCGCACGATTGACGCCTTCGCCTCGGCGCCGGATGTCGTAGCGAGCGGCACGTTATTACTTTCAAGAAACTTCCGAATTGCATCCGCCCCTACGAGCCGCAGCGGCGGCAAAGCGGGACGGGTGCTGGCCAGCACGGCGCCGCGTGTTTCGACCATGCCGAGCGCGTGCCCGTCGCGACCGATTGCTGCCGCGCCGGAAAAGCCGGCGATCGGAATCGAATCGCGCAGCTCGATCTCGTTCTCGCCTACAAGCCGCGCCTTGATCTCGGCCGGCTTGCCGCCGCCGTCCTGCTCCTGGGGATCGGGGATGCCGACAAGCGTCAGCGCGCTTTGCTGTAATGGCCGCGAAAACGAAAGAGGCTGAAGCCCATGCGCGCCGTAGACGCGCAGCAGGGCAATGCCGCCCTCGCCATCTTCCGCAATCGGCTCGGCGTCGCCGATGCCGGCCGCCACGATCACCTGGCAATTCTCCGTGTTGCGGCGGTCGGTCAGGACATATCCGTCGCTGCCGACCACAACGCCGCTGCCGTATTGAACCTTGCGCGCCGGCGCGGCGAGTGGCGCCTTGCGCGTCGCGAAGGGCGAGAACGTGCTCGCCATCGCGGTCGCGACCGGCGAAACGATCGTTTCCATCATCTGGTCGTATAGAATCGTATAACCGCGAATTTCGCCGTCGCGCATCTGCGCGCGGACCGAAAAGTCTTTCAGGCCTTGCGTGCCGCTGATCGAAAAGGAGTCGTCACGCAGGGCGCTCGACTCGATACGGCGCGATGCTTTCTTTTTCTCTTGCTCGAACAATGCCGAAAGCGTGACGCGACCTGTTTTCACGCGGAACGTCGCAACCTGAACTTCGCCGTGCGTGGACGACCAGCGGGTGCCGGTGCCATCCGGCCGCGCATGCGGCACCATCCTGGTCGGCAGGCCCATGCGGACGCCGGTGGCGGGATCGATCACGACGCGCCAGCCGTATTCGGCTTCCCGTTCTTTCGCGGCGGCGACGAGCTCGGCGCGCTCCGCGTCGGTCAGCGTGCCCGTCACTTTGTATCTTTTTCGCTTTTGAAAGGTCTTGACCGCTTCGCGCATGGCGTCGTCGCCGCTCGCAGAGCTCGCAAGATCGCCGGCCCACATCAGCGCCGATTGAATGGCAAGCTGCTCATCGTGCGGAATATCGGGGAGCAGGTCGCTACTGCCCTCAATCTGTTTGCGCTCCGCATCGCCGGCTTTTCGCTTTGCGGTGACGGTCTTTGCGGTCTTTACCTTGGCGCGCGGCTTGGCTGCGGCCTTCGCTGTCGCTTCTTTTTTGCTTTCCGATGCAACCGGCGTTCCGTCCGCCTGTACGGGCGGCGGAATGACGCCCGGCGGAGTCTGTTGTGCGTGCGCCGAAACGGCGGCGAGCAACAGCGCAAGCAGCGTGGCCGCGGCAGCAGAACGCATCAGGAAGGATCCAGCCATCCAGAATGAGCCTAGCTGAGCATTAGAGCGGCGCAAGACGAGACGGAAATCGCTCCCATCATTCACAGCGTGGCCATAGGGGACAGGCCGCTAGGCAAAATGTGTTTGCTGTCATAGGGTTGCACCGATGCTGGAAAAGGAAGAACTGGAGCGTTATGCGCGCCACATCGTGTTGCGCGAAGTGGGCGGGGCCGGGCAGGCGGCGCTCAAGCGCGCGCGTGTGCTGGTGGTCGGCACGGGCGGGCTTGGCGCGCCGGCGCTGCTTTATTTAGCGGCGGCGGGCGTCGGCGCGCTCGGCATTGTCGACGACGACAAGGTTTCGCTGTCGAACTTGCAGCGGCAGATCATCTTCGCGACCGGCGATATCGGCAGCGAAAAAGTTGAAAGCGCGGCGGCGGCTGTCGCGCGGCTCAATCCGCACGTTGCGGTCGAAACGCACGCGGTCCGCCTCACAGCCGAAAACGCGCTCGATTTGATTGCGCGCTATGATCTTGTTCTGGACGGCTGCGACAATTTCGCCACGCGCTATCTCGTGTCGGATGCTTGCTACTTCGCGAAACGGCCGCTGATCACCGCCGCCGTCGGCACCTTCGACGGAACGCTCACCACGATCCGCGCGCACGAGAAGCACTCGGACGGAAAACCCAACCCGACCTATCGCTGCCTTTTTCCCGAGCCGCCGCCGCCCGGCGCTATCCCGGCGTGTTCGGAAGCGGGCATTCTCGGCGCATTACCCGGCATTCTCGGCTCGATGATGGCGCTGGAGGCGATCCGCGAGATCGTTGGCTTTGGCGAGGGATTGCTCGGGAGATTGCTGATGGTCGACGCGCGCTCGATGCGGTTTGAGACGCTCAATTACGAATGGAATCCGGACAATTCCTTGTCGGGAAAAAATCCGACAATCACCGATTTATCGATCCACAAGTGACACCAAGTCAGTTCAATCGAGAAGCCAGCGGAACGCGCGGCGCAATTCGGCCACGCCATCTTTTTCGTACCACCGCCCGTGCGCAAGGATGATCCGGTCGGGTTGCCAACCGATCATGGTTTGCACGGCCGCTTTCAGCGCTTGCCGGGGAAACGTTACCCGCATGTCGCGCGGCATCTGACCATCCGGGTCTCGCACGCCGCCGAAGCGCGTCAACATGCGCATGAACAGCGAGAGCTTGTGCGGCTCAAAATTTTCGATGAGGTCCGTGAGTACAAGCGTCCGGCTGGCGCGGTGGAAGAATTCGACTTCCGTCATGTAATTGCCGGCGATCGGAAGGGTGATGACTTCCGAATCCCAGGGGTAGCCGCTCGATGCCTCAAGGGGAGAAAAATCGAAATCGATGCGGGCGCCCGCTTGCTCCTTGACGCGCGGCGCCATGTAAATCTTTGCGCGTGGAAAGGCGGCGCGCCAATCGGGCGTCCACCAGTAATGAATCCGGTTCGGCCCCACGATCCAGCGTACCGGTCCGGCCGCCTCGATTTCCTTTGTGAGGGCGGGCGTCAAGGGTGTGGGTGAATGGACCAGCAGGCCGCCGGCAAGCCGCAGCACGGTCATTCGGGTCGGGAACGGCATTCTGAGCCAGCGCGGCCCGAACGAGATGAGAGGGCCGTCGACGATCCAGATATTTTCAGCGACCGGCTTCAGGGTATCGAGCGGCGGGTAGGTATAGCTCGATGAGCGATCTGTCATTGCGGCAGGCCACCGATCGTTGCGGGCGTTTCAGTGTATCGAAGCCGGTACCCGCGCACAAAAGCGGCGCGCCCTACTCACTGATTTGACATTAGTTCTATTGACACCAAATCACATTTCATGTTAGTTCATATAACATGAAACGAAAGAAGCGCGCTTACGTGATGATTGCCCGCTCGGCCAAGGCGGAAGCGACGCGGGGACGTATTTGCGATGCGGTCATGGCGCTCTATCGCGAGCGTGGCATGGATGGCTTTACGCTCGAGGACGCGGCGGGTCGCGCCGGAACGACGGTGCAGACGGTGCTGCGGGCGTTCAAGAGCAAGGACAATCTGGTCTACGAAGCGCTGACGCGATTCACCAAGGAAAGTTCGCCGCAACTGGCCCAATCGCCGGGCGGCTTTTCGCCGACGCCTCCGGGCGATGTCGCGGCGGCGACCGCCGAGATCGTCAGCGTCTATGAGACGATCGGCGATCTGGTGATCCAGAACCTGAACGACGAGCAGCGCAATCCGGCGCTCAAGCCGTTGGTGGATCACGGACGCAATTCTCATTGCGCCTGGGTCAAGGGCGTTTTTGCGCCTCAATTGAAGGCGCGTAGCGGAGCGGCACGCACGCAGTTGCTCAACGGCTTGCTCGTAGCCACCGACATTTACGTCTGGAAAATCCTTCGCCGCGACATGGGCCTCACGCGACAGGCGACCGAGGCCAGCATGCGCCGGACGATTACGGGATTGCTAAACCTGGAGGACGCCAATGGCACGATTCCTGTGGCTGAACTGGTCCGGCGGCGGCAACCTGCCGCCTAGCCTCGGCATCGCCCGCGCGCTGACGGAGCGCGGCCATAAAGTTATTTTCGCAGGACGGCCTGAGATGGTGCCGCGCGTCGAAGCAGCCGGCTTCGAGGCTATCGAATTCAAGCGGGCCTATGCGCAAGTTGATCGCTACCCCCAAAATCATCCGCTCACGCATGCGTCCTGCTATCTCACGTCGCCCGCCGTTGCGGACGAGGCAAAGTCGATCGTTGCGTCGGAAGCGCCCGATGTCGTGCTGATCGATGCCATGTTTCCCGCTGCGTTGGCGCAAGCGCCGAGCTTCGGCCTGCCGTGCTCTCTCATCCTGCATACATTTCTCTTCCGGCAGATCGACATGTGGCGAAACGTGTTCACGATGTTCGGCGGCATGCGTCAGCAGGCAGGTTTCGGAAGCCTGCCGGACGTCGACACGCTCTGGCGGCGCATGGATTGCATCGTCTGCACCGCGCTCGCCGCCTTCGACGCTTCGCCCTTGCCGGGCTGGGACCTGGTGCGGCATGTCGGGCCTGTGCTGGAGAACGAAAAGATCGCTGTGCCCGTGTCGCTACCATGGGCCGAGAACGATCCGACGCCGCTCGTACTGGCCAGCTTCAGCACCGGTTTCGAGCAGCGCAATGCGGACAAACTTCAGCGCACGCTCGACGCGCTCGGCGAGCTCCCGGTTCATGTGGTCGCAACGACGGCCGGCATTGTTGCGGCGGCGGAATTGCGCGCGCCGGCAAACGCGTTCGTTGTCGATTATGCCGCGCACGATCCGATCATCGCGCGCGCCGCTCTCGTTGTGACCCACGGCGGCCACGGCACCGCGATGCGGTCCCTGCGGCACGGCGTGCCGATGGTGCTGATGCCCGGTCTGGCGGCGGACCAGCCGCATATCGCCGCGCTGATGCAGGAATGGGGCGTGGGCCGCGCCCTTCCCGGCGATGCGGGCGCCGACGCCATCCGCGCAGCGGCGCAAGATATCCTCACGACATCATCCTATCGGCCGCGCGCGGCACAACGCGCTGCCGCATTGCGCGGTATCGATGCTGCCGGCGATGCCGCGAAAGTTCTCGAAAACCTGGCGATGCCAAAATTTGTCCGAGGTTCTTCGATAAGCGCTGCGGCCGTCGAAGGCTTGGCCGGCTGCCAATGAACTTTACGGAGGGAACAATGCTCGCGAGAAATCTGCTGCGCGTCAGTGTGGTGCTGATTTTGATCGGAATGGCTGCCGGTATCGGCATGGGCGTGGCGCAGGACTTCCGACTGGCGCCCGCGCACGCGCACCTCAATCTGCTTGGGTTCGTCGCGCTGTTCCTGGCCGGCCTTTACTACAATGCCGCGCCGCACGCGGCCGCAACCACGGTCGCGACGATACACGCGTGGATCGCCGTGATCGGCGCCATCGTGTTTCCAATCGGCATCGGCGTGGTGGCGATCAAAGGTGAGCAGTTCGTAGTGCTGCCGATCGTCGGCTCGCTGATCGTTTTCGTCGGCATGGCGCTGTTCGCCTGGATCGTTTTCCGGAATGGACTGAGCAAAGCCGAAGCCCAGCGGGCGTAGGGAGCGGCTAGCGAAAGCTAAGTCCCGGATCAGCGGTGCACCGCATCCGGCACACGGTCACAACATGCTCGGCAGGACACGATCCGGCGGCTTGTGGCCGTCCATGAAGGTGCGGATATTGATGATCACCTTCTCGCCCATGTCGACGCGGCCTTCGATGGTGGCCGACCCCATGTGCGGCAGCAGCACGACCTTGCCGGTGCGCGCGAGCTTGACGAGCTTCGGGTTGACCGCGGGCTCGCGCTCAAACACGTCGAGCCCTGCGCCGGCGATCTCGCCCGCCTCGATGAGACGAGCGAGCGCGTTCTCGTCGATGACCTCGCCGCGCGAGGTGTTGACGATGTAGGCCTCAGGCCGCATCAGCTTCAGCCGCCGCGCCGAGAGCAGATGAAACGTCGCCGGCGTGTGCGGGCAGTTCACCGACACAATGTCCATGCGCGCGAGCATCTGGTCGGGGCTTTCCCAATACGTCGCGTCAAGTTCTTCCTCGATGCGCGGGGCGACCCGGCGGCGGTTGTGATAGTGAATCTGCAAGCCGAAGGCGCGCGCCCTGCGCGCCACCGCTTGCCCGATCCGCCCCATGCCGATGATGCCGAGGCGCTTGCCCCAGATGCGGTGGCCGAGCATCCAGGTCGGCGCCCAGCCGTCCCAATCGCTATCCGCGGTGAGCACGGTTGAGCCCTCGGCGAGCCGGCGCGGCACGGCAAGGATCAACGCCATGGTCATGTCGGCGGTATCTTCGGTGAGCACGCCGGGCGTATTGGTAACGGTGATGCCGCGCGCGACGGCGGTGGCAACGTCGATGTTGTCGACGCCGTTGCCGAAATTGGCGATCAGCTTGAGCTGCTCGCCGGACTTGCCGAGCACGGCGGCGTCGATGCGGTCGGTGACGGTCGGAACCAGCACGTCGGCGGTGCGGACCGCTTCAGCGAGTTGCCCCTGCGTCAAGGGCTTATCGTCGGGATTAAAGCGCACCTCGAACAGTTCGCGCATGCGCAATTCGATGCTGTCGGGCAGCTTGCGCGTGACGATGACGAGCGGTTTCTTGTTTTTCGGCATGCTTTAGGCCTCGGCGCGAAACACGCCCAAATTGCCGCGGCGATCGGCACTCCGGACGGCCGATTTAGTCCTCTTTAACCGGGCTCACCGAAACTGGCGCCAGTTTCCGCGCGCATTCGGCCATCAATCCCACCCTTCCTACCAGATGACCATAACAAGAAAAAGCATCGCCCCCTTGTTCCGAAACGCCACCTGCGGGCTTGTCGCAATTCTCGCAGCCGCAGCATCCGTGCCGTCCGCCTTCGCCGCCGCAGCATTGACGACGGGTTCGGTGAGCGGGCTGCCAATCCCGCGGTTCGTCAGCCTCAAAGCCGATCGCGTCAATGTGCGCGCCGGTCCGAACCGCGACCAGGACGTGCGCTGGGTCTACACCCGCGTCGGCATGCCGGTCGAAATTACCGCCGAATTCGAAAACTGGCGCCGCATTCGCGATTGGGAAGGGGCGGAAGGCTGGGTCTATCACTCGTTGCTGTCCGGCAAGCGTACCGCCGTGGTGGTGCCGAAGCTCAATGCCGAGCTTGTGCCGCTTTACGAAAATGCAGACGTCGAGTCCGCGGTGACCGCGAAGCTGCAAGCGGGCGTGGTCGGCGCGATCAAATCCTGCAGCGGCACTTGGTGCCATTTCACCGGCAAGAATTTCGACGGCTGGATACGACAGGATCGCCTCTGGGGCGCCTACCCGAACGAGAAGGTGGATTAGCCCTACTTGTCATCACCGGGCTTGTCCCGGTGATCCCGCTTAGGTGGGTACAATGCGTCCCTAAGCGAGATGGCCGGGACAAGCCCGGCCATGACAATCGAAACCCCTGATGTGAGCGCTTAAGCCTTCCGCCGCAGACGCACGACCACGTCGATGCGCGCGACCTCGTAACCTTCCGGCGCGGTCGGCGCTTTGCCCATCACCACATCGGCGTCAGGAATATCGAGCAACTCGTCTTCGCCTTCGACGAAGAAATGGTGATGCGCGGAGACGTTGGTATCGAAATACGCCTTTGAGCCGTCCACCGCGACCTGACGCAGCAGGCCCACTTCGGTGAACTGGTGCAGCGTATTGTAGATGGTCGCGAGCGACACCGGCACCTTGGCGCGCGTTGCCTCTTCGTAAAGCATCTCAGCCGTGAGGTGACGGTCGCCTTTGCCGAACAAAATCCAGCCGAGCGCCATGCGCTGGCGCGTCGGGCGCAAGCCGACTTGGCGCAACATGGCTTTCACGTCGTGCCAGGGACAGCCGGTCAGTTCGGAGCGGTCGGTAGTCGCCGGATGCGCAGCGCGCGACTGCGCCTGCATCAGCATCATGGTACGCGTTTCTGCCATTTCCAAATGCCTAGGGCCAGGCGGCGAGGCCCGGCGAAATTGCTGTTCCGCCAGACCATATACGAAGCTATTTCACGGATGCAACTCCCTCGCAAATCACGCTTTTGGGCGCCATCCGGGCTTCCGGCAACGGAACTGCGGCGCCCGTCCGGCTTTGCCACCTTGAGGACGTGTGTTAGGGATTTCCGCATGGGAACACAGCAGGCTCAAGCAACCGCCGCCCCAATGTCAGCGCCGGAGCGGCGCAATAGCTTCGAGTATGAGGATTTGTTGGCCTGCGGCCGTGGCGAACTGTTCCCCGAAGGCCCGCAGCTGCCGCTGCCGCCGATGCTGATGTTCGACCGCATTGCGGAGATCGCGGAAGAGGGCGGCGAACATGGCAAAGGTCTGATCCGCGCCGAGCTCGATGTGAAGCCGGACCTCTGGTTCTTCCTCTGCCACTTCAAGGGCGATCCGGTAATGCCGGGCTGCCTCGGTCTCGACGCCCTATGGCAGTTGGTCGGGTTTTTTCTTGGCTGGCTCGGTGCGCCGGGCAAAGGTCGTGCTCTCGGCCTTGGCGAACTGAAATTTTCCGGACAGGTGTTACCCTCGGTGAAAAAGGTCATCTACGGCATCGACGTGAAGCGCGTGATGCGCTCCAAGCTAGTGCTCGGCATCGCCGATGGCTGGCTATCGGCAGATGGCACCGTGATTTATCGCGCCAACGATCTCAAGGTCGGCTTGTTCAAGCAGGATCAGATGCTTCAGCCCAGCGGCGCGTGAGCGGCGATAGGGCGCGCTTGCGCGGCGAGCGAGGGCTTGCGGGATTGCGTTGGCCGGCCCAAGTGTGGCCCAATCAATGAAGAAACAGCAGGGGCAAAGGTTTGACGATATGAGACGCGTCGTCGTTACCGGAATGGGCATCGTCTCATCCATCGGCAATAACACGCAGGAAGTTTTGGCGAGCTTGCGCGAGGCCAAATCCGGCATCGTTCGCGCGGATGCCTATGCCGAACTCGGCTTTCGCTGCCAGGTGCACGGCGCGCCGACGCTAGCGCCCGAAGAAGCGGTCGATCGCCGCGCCATGCGCTTTCTCGGCCGCGGCGCGGCCTGGAATCATGTCGCGATGGAGCAGGCAATCCGCGATTCCGGCGTCGAAGAAAGTGATATTTCGAACGAGCGCACCGGGATCGTGATGGGCTCCGGTGGACCGTCGACGCGGACGATTGTCGAAGCGGCGTTGACCACAAAAGAAAAAGGCCCGAAGCGCGTCGGTCCGTTCGCGGTGCCGAAGGCGATGTCGTCGACCGCGTCGGCGACGCTCGCCACCTGGTTCAAGATCAAGGGCGTGAACTATTCGATATCGTCGGCGTGCGCGACGTCCAATCACTGCATCGGCAATGCCGCCGAGCTGATCCAATGGGGGAAGCAGGACATGGTCTTCGCCGGCGGGTGCGAGGACCTCGATTGGACATTGTCTGTGCTGTTCGACGCGATGGGCGCGATGTCGTCGAAATTCAACGACACGCCGCAAAAAGCATCGCGCGCCTACGATCGCGACCGCGACGGGTTTGTCATCGCCGGCGGCGCGGGCGTGCTGGTGCTGGAAGAGCTCGAGCATGCGAAAGCGCGCGGCGCGAAAATCTACGCGGAAGTCGCGGGCTACGGCGCGACCTCGGATGGCTACGACATGGTGGCGCCCTCGGGCGAGGGGGCCATCCGCTGCATGAAGATGGCGCTGCAGACGATCAAAGCGCCGGTCGATTACATCAATCCGCATGCGACCGCGACGCCGATCGGCGATCTGAAAGAGATCGAGGCGATCCGCGAGGTGTTCGGCGACAAGTGCCCGCCGATCTCGGCGACCAAGTCGCTCACCGGCCATTCGCTCGGCGCTGCCGGCGCGCAGGAGGCTATTTACTCGCTGCTGATGATGAACAACGGCTTCATTTGCGAGAGCGCCAACATCGAAAATCTCGACCCGGCATTCGAGGGAGTGCCGATCGTGCGCGAGCGGCGCGACGACGTGAAGCTCGGCTGCGTGCTGTCGAACTCGTTCGGCTTCGGCGGCACCAATGCGTCGGTCGTCTTCAAGCGGCTGGACGCGTGATGAGTTTCTTGTCATTCCGGGACGGCGCGAAGCGCCGGACCCGGAATCCAGTGACACTTGCAAGCATCTGGATTCCGGGTTCGCTCGCTCTGCTCGCGCCCCGGAATGACCGTAACGGAAGTGACGAATGCCGGGGCTGATGCAAGGCAAACGCGGGCTGGTGATGGGCGTCGCCAACGACCATTCGATCGCCTGGGGCATCGCGAAGATGCTTGCCGATCACGGCGCCAGGCTCGCTTTCACTTATCAGGGCGATGCGCTGGCCAAGCGCGTGAGGCCGCTCGCCGAATCCGTCGGCTCCTCGTTTCTGATGCCATGCGATGTCGAGGACATTGCATCGGTGGACGCGGTGTTTGCCGAGATCAAGAAGCAATGGGGCACGATGGATTTCCTCGTGCACGCGATCGCGTTCTCCGACAAGAACGAGCTCAAGGGCCGCTACGCCGATTCAACGCGCGAGAACTTCATCCGCACGATGGTGATCTCCTGTTACGCGTTCACGGAAGCTGCCAAGCGCGCCGCCATGCTGATGCCGAGCGGTGGCGCGATGGTGACGCTGACCTACAACGGCGGACTGCGGGCCATGCCGAATTACAACGTGATGGGCGTGGCGAAGGCGGCGCTGGAAGCATCCGTGCGCTATCTCGCGGTCGACTTCGGCGCGCAGAGGATTCGCGTCAATGCGATTTCGGCGGGGCCGATCCGCACGCTCGCCGGCGCCGGCATTACCGATGCGCGCTACATGTTCGCATTTCAGCAGAAATATTCGCCGCTCGGCCGCGGCGTGACGCTGGAGGAATTGGGCGGCGCCGGGCTTTATCTATTGTCGGATTTATCGAGCGGTGTGACAGGCGAAGTGCACTTCGTCGATTCAGGCTACAACATCATCGCGATGCCGCAGCCGGATGCGTTGAAGGCGGCTGGTGGGAATGTGGAGAACGGCGGCAACCCCTGAATGTCATTCCGGGGCGCGGCCAAAGGCCGCGAACCCGGAATCCATAATCCCGGCACTGCGGAGTATGGATTCCGGGTCCGGCGCTTCGCGCCGTCCCGGAATGACATACACAAAACGGCGGGGGGATTCCCCGGTCGTTTCGTTCTTGCTGCGCTGCGCCGCGCCGACTACGCCGCGTTCTTGTGCGACATGTGCAGATCGAAGCGATCCGCGTTCATCACCTTCGTCCACGCCGCCACGAAGTCCTTCCCAAACTTCTCCTTCGCGTCGGCGCACGCATAGACTTCCGCAAACGCACGCAGTTGCGAGTGCGAGCCGAAGATCAGATCGACCCGGGTGGCGGTCCACTTGACTTCCTTCGTCTTGCGGTCGCGGCCCTCATAAACACCTTCGTCATTCGGGGGCTGCCACTCCGTATTCATGTCGAGCAGGTTGACGAAGAAGTCGTTGGTCAGCGTCCCCGACTTGTTGGTGAAGACACCGTGCCTGGAGCCGCCGGCATTCGCGCCGAGCACGCGCAGGCCGCCGACGAGAGCGGTCATCTCGGGCCCCGTCAGCGTCAGCAATTGTGCTCGATCCACCAAGGCTTCCTCGGGCATCATGTATTGCCGCTTGCCGCCGATATAGTTGCGGAAGCCGTCGGCGCGCGGCTCGAGCGGCGCGAAGGACTCAATGTCGGTTTGCTCCTGCGAGGCGTCCATGCGCCCCGGCGTGAACGGCGCCTTCACGTCAGTGCCCGCGTCCTTCGCGGCTTTCTCGATCGCGGCATCGCCGCCGAGAACGATCAGATCGGCGAGCGAGATCTTCTTGCCGCCAGCGGCTGAGGCATTGAACTCCTTTTGGATCGCTTCGAGCTTGGCAAGCACCGTCGCGAGTTGCGTCGGCTGGTTGACGTCCCAGTCCTTCTGGGGGCTAAGGCGTATGCGCGCGCCGTTGGCGCCGCCGCGCTTGTCGGAGCGGCGGAACGTCGACGCCGATGCCCAGGCGGTCGAGACGAGCTGCGATACCGTGAGGCCGGAGGCGAGGATTTTTGCCTTCAGTGCGGCGACATCTTTTTCATCGACCAGAGGATGATTCACAGCCGGGATCGGATCCTGCCAGATCAGCGTCTCCTTCGGCACGAGCGGGCCGAGATAGCGCTGGATCGGGCCCATGTCGCGGTGGGTCAGCTTGAACCACGCACGGGCGAACGCATCGGCGAACTGATCCGGGTGCTCATAAAAGCGCCGCGAGATTTTTTCGTAGATCGGATCGAACCGTAGCGACAGGTCAGTGGTCAGCATGGTCGGCACATGCTTCTTCGACTTGTCGAAGGCGTCCGGAACCGTCGCAGCGGCACCTTTCGCCTTCCATTGATTGGCGCCGGCAGGACTCTTGGTCAGCTCCCATTCGTTTTCGAACAGGGTTTCGAAGAAGTTGTTGTCCCATTTCGTCGGCGTCCGGGTCCAGGTGACCTCGGGGCCGCCGGTGATGGCGTCGGCGCCAATACCGGTACCGTGCTTGCTTTTCCAGCCGAGGCCCTGATCCTCGAGCCCGCCGCTTTCCGGCGCCGGTCCCACCAGCGACGGGTCGCCTGCGCCGTGCGTCTTGCCGAAGGTATGGCCGCCGGCAATCAGCGCGACGGTCTCCTCGTCATTCATCGCCATGCGGAAGAACGTCTCGCGGATGTCTTTTGCTGCCGCGACGGGGTCGGGATTGCCATTCGGCCCTTCCGGATTGACGTAGATAAGACCCATCTGCACCGCGCCGAGCGGCTCCGCGAGCTGACGTTCGCCGCTGTAGCGTTCGTCGCCGAGCCACGTCCCCTCGGGGCCCCAATAGAGCTCCTCAGACTCCCACACATCGGCGCGGCCGCCGGCGAAGCCGAAGGTCTTGAAGCCCATTGACTCAAGGGCGACGTTGCCGGCGAGAACCATGAGGTCGGCCCAGGAAATTTTCCGGCCATATTTCTGCTTTATCGGCCACAGCAGCCGGCGCGCCGTGTCGAGGTTTGCGTTGTCCGGCCAACTATTGAGCGGCGCGAAGCGCTGCTGGCCGGCGCCGGCGCCGCCGCGGCCGTCGGTAATGCGGTACGTGCCCGCTGAGTGCCACGCCATGCGGATCATCAGGCCGCCGTAGTGGCCGAAGTCGGCGGGCCACCACTCTTGCGAGTCCGTCATCAACGCGTGCAGGTCCTTGATGACGGCGTCGAGATCGAGTGACTTGAACTCCTTGGCGTAGTCGAAATCCTTGCCCATCGGATCGGACAGCGACGAGTTCCGATGCAGCATCTCGATGTCCAGCGCGTCCGGCCACCAATCGCGGTTCTTGTGTCCGCGGGTGCTTGTGAAGGGGCATTTGCCCAAGCTCTTCTCGTCCGTTTTGGCGTCCATGTTTTTCCTCCAATGGCGGCTTGTGGCGCATGGGTCGCGCGCTCCTGCGGCGCTTTTACGAGTTGGCGCCGATCAGGTCTAATCGTATTGCTTGCCTATGCCGATAAGCCTAGCTTATCGGGATGATCACGTTGCGTCAGTTGCGCTATTTGAGTGCGCTCGCGCGCACCCGACACTTCGGCCACGCCGCGACGGAATGCGCGGTGACGCAGCCAGCGTTGTCGATGCAGGTGCGGGAGCTTGAGCGCGAGCTTGGCGTCGAACTCATCGAACGCCGGTCAGGTGACATCGCGCTCACCGAGACGGGCCTCGAAGTGGCGCAGCGCGCCGAGCGCATCCTCACCGCGACGCGCGACCTCGTCGATTTCGCCCGCCACCGGGACCTGCTCATGGGCAATTTGCGGCTCGGCATCATCCCGACGCTTGCCCCCTATATTTTGCCGCGCGTGCTGCCGCGGCTTCAGCGCGACTATCCGAAGTTGCGGCTCGACGTGCGCGAGACGCAGACCAGGACATTGCTCGAGGAGCTCAGCGGCGGCAGTCTGGATGTCGTCATGCTCGCCTTGCCGGTCGAAGGCTCCGACCTCGAGACGCTCGCGCTTTTCGACGATGCATTCCTGTTGGCCGTGCCGGCGGGCGATAAATTGCGCGGCCGCGTCGATGTCGAGGATGTCGACCAGCGCCGGCTGATCCTGCTCGAGGAAGGACATTGCCTGCGCGACCAGGCGCTCGCTTTTTGCGCCGCGCCGCGCCGCGATGCGGCGGCGAGCCTCGGTGCGACCTCGCTAACCACGGTGATGCAGATGGTGGCGAACGGCTACGGTGTCACGCTGGTGCCGGAAGTTGCCGCCGAGACCGAGGTGCGCGACGAGCGCGTGCGGCTGTTGCGTTTCGCTGTGCCTGAACCGTCGCGCGCCATCGGACTCGCTTGGCGGCGCACCTCGCCGCGCCGGCGCGATTTCGAAGCAATCGGCGACGTGGTGCGCCGGGCCGTCGGTGCGGCGCCGGCCAAGGCGCGCAGGGCAAAATAAAGGGCCGCCGCGAAGCCGCCCTTTTCATTCCGCTTCACCCTGACGAGCGTCCGATAGGACGCGTCTCGATGAGTGAGGCGGCCTCATCCTTCGAGACGTGCGCTTCGCGCACTCGTCAGGATGAGGCCCAATTTTACTCCGCGCCGCCGCTCGCGGCCTGCGGCTGCTCGGTGCCCTCGGGGCGCGGCTTATTCTCGATGTCCTCGCCGGTCGTCTGGTCGACTGCCTTCATGGACAGACGCACTTTGCCGCGCTCGTCCATGCCGAGCAGCTTCACTTTGACCTTATCGCCTTCCTTGACCACGTCGGTGACTTTGTTCACCCGGCGCGGCGCAAGCTGGCTGATGTGCACGAGGCCGTCGCGCGAGCCAAAGAAGTTCACGAACGCGCCGAAGTCCATCACCTTGACGACGGTGCCTTCGTAAATCTTGCCCGGCTCCGGATCGGATGCGATCGATTTGATCCAGTTGATCGCCGCCTTGATCGATTCGCCGGAGGCCGAAGCAACCTTCACCGAGCCGTCGTCCTCGATGTTGATCTTAGCGCCGGTCTTCTCGACGATCTCGCGGATGACCTTGCCGCCGGTGCCGATCACTTCGCGGATCTTGTCGGTCGGGATCTTGAACATCTCAATGCGCGGGGCATGCTCGCCGAGCTCGGCGCGCGCAGCCGTGATGGCCTTCGACATCTCGCCGAGGATATGCATGCGGCCGTCTTTCGCCTGGGCGAGAGCGACTTTCATGATCTCTTCGGTGATGCCGGCGATCTTGATGTCCATCTGCAATGAGGTGACGCCCTGGTCGGTGCCCGCCACCTTGAAGTCCATGTCGCCGAGATGATCCTCGTCGCCGAGAATGTCGGAGAGCACGGCGAAGCGCTTGTCTTCGAGGATGAGCCCCATGGCGATGCCGGCGGTCGGCCGCTTCAGCGGTACTCCGGCATCCATCAGCGCGAGCGACGAACCGCACACGGTCGCCATCGACGATGAGCCGTTCGATTCGGTGATCTCCGAGACGACGCGGATCGTGTAGGGGAATTCCGCCGCGCTCGGCAGCATCGGATGGATCGCGCGCCAGGCGAGCTTGCCGTGGCCGATTTCGCGCCGTCCTGGTGCGCCCATGCGGCCGGTCTCGCCGACCGAATAAGGGGGGAAGTTGTAATGCAGCAGGAAGGTCTCTTTATACGTTCCCTGCAGCGCGTCGATGAACTGCTCGTCCTCGGACGTGCCGAGCGTGGCGACGACCAGAGCCTGCGTCTCGCCGCGCGTGAACAGCGCCGAGCCGTGCGTGCGCGGAAGGACGCCGACTTCCGCCACGATCGGACGCACCGTCTTCACGTCGCGGCCGTCGATGCGTGTTCCGGTGTCAAGGATATTCCAGCGTACGATCTTGGCTTCGAGCTCTTTGAACACGGCCGCGACTTGCAGTTTGTCGTGTTTCGGCTCCGCGCCTTCCGGGAAGAAATGCGCCATCACCTTTTCCTTGACGGCGGCAACCGCGTCCTGGCGGTCCTGCTTCTTCACGATCGAATAGGCGGCGCGCAGGTCTTTTTCGGCGAGGCCGAGAATTTCCTGCTCAAGCGCCTTGTTGTCGGGCGCGACGAGCTCGCGTGGCTCTTTCGCGGCCTTCTCGGCGAGTTTGATGATCGCCTCGATCACCGGCTGAAAATGCCGATGGCCGAACATCACCGCACCGAGCATGATTTCTTCGGAGAGCTCTTTTGCTTCCGATTCAACCATCATCACGGCGTCCTGCGTGCCGGCGATGACGAGATCGAGCTGGCTTTCCTTCATCTCGTCGAGCGTCGGATTGAGCACGTAT
>JAICMO010000039.1 GCA_025929185.1 Pseudolabrys sp. | reverse complement strand
GTTTATTGCCGACCTGGGGCGTGTCGATCACCGCCGTCATCGTGTTCCTCCGTGAGCTCTCGCTTTACGTCCAATATAGCGCAGCCGGCGGTCCGCGGTAACCGCCGAAATCGCATAAATACTAGCTAATTATTGACTGAGCCGCCGTCCACCACCAGCGACTGGCCGGTCACGAAATCGCTGTCGCTCGACGCCAGGAAAATCAGCGCGCCGAGGAGGTCTTCCGGATAGGCGTCACGTTTGAAGGCGCGGCTGTTGCGCACGGGAATGCGCTCGTCCTCGACATGTGCGGTATTCGCAAGGCCGGTATCGCTCAGGATGTAGCCGGGCGACAATGAGTTAACCGCGATGCCGTATTCGCCAAGCTCGCGCGACAACGCGCGGGTGAAGGCCAGCACCGCGCCCTTGCTCGTGACGTAGGGCAGCATGCGTGGCACGCCCTTGTAGGCGGCGCCCGACGCGATGTTGATGATCTTGCCCGTGCGCCGTTGCATCATGTGCGGCGCGACGTGCTTGACCATCAGGAACGGTCCGCGTGTGTTCACCGCCATCACGCGATCCCATGTCTCGGCGTCCCAGTCGATGAATTTGCGCGGCGTGAGCGTCGCATATACCGCCGCGTTGTTCACCAGCACATCAATCTGCTCGAATCGCTCGATGGTTTCCGCAACGACCGCCTTAACCTGATCTTCATTGCTGACGTCGAATTGCACATGTGCCACGGAGTTCGCGCCGTGCTTGCCGGCAATTTGCTCGGCGAGCGGCTTGCCGTCGGCGATGTCGGCGATCATCACGCGCGCGCCTTCGGCCGCGAGCGCTTGCGAATAATGCCGGCCGATGCCTTTCGCACCGCCGGTGACGATCGCGACCTTTCCTGCGAGCTTTGCCATGTGTTTGTTCCTGTCATGGCCGGGCTTGTCCCGGCCATCCCGCTTCGGTAGGCACATTGCTCACCTAAGCGAGATCGCCGGGTCAAGCCCGGCGATGACAGGCAAGACCAGGGGGCCAAGCCATGCCGCGCGCCACCGCCGACAAACTCGCCATCCGCGAACTGGTCGAGGACTGGGCACTCTGGCGCGACGCGCGTGACTGGGAGCGCTTCCGAACCGTCTGGCACAAGGACGGCACGATGTGGGCCACCTGGTTTCAGGGCACGTTCGAGGAATTCATCAAGGTCAGCCAGCAAGGCTACGAGCGCGGCGCGCGCATCTATCACATGCTCGGCGGCACGACGATCGACGTCAAAGGCAAGCGCGCCGTCGCGCAGACGAAGGTGACGATTTCGCAACGCGCACCGGTCGATGGCGTGCTCTGCGATGTGACCTGTTCGGGACGTGCCTACGACTTTCTCGAGAAGCGCAAGGGCCGCTGGGGCATCGTGCTGCGCCGGCACACCTACGAGAAAGACCGTATCGATCCGGTCGATCCGGCCGCAAAGCTCGCGCTCGACCAAAACCTGCTGGCGCAATTTCCCGAAGGCTACCGTCACCTCGCCTACCTGCAAACTAGGGCCGGCTACACCGTCAAGCGTGACATGCCCGGCCTTGAGGGGCCCGCGCTCGATGCTCTCTACGCTCAAGGACGCGCGTGGCTTGCGTGCAAGGCACTCTAATGCCTTTTCGGCCAAGTGGGCGAAGTGGGCAGCCGCAACCTCGTTGCGCAAGGTATCGGATTTGACGCAAACTCGGCCTCGAATGTCATCGCTTCCAGGGCGAAACGGCTGCATCAAGCCAGCCGAATAAACGGGAGGGTCAAGATGTCTCTACGCGTCAACCGCCGCAAATTCCTCGCCGGCACCGCGGCCGCCGCAGGCGCCGCGTCGTTTCCGATGCCGTCCATCGCGCAAAATGCGCCGATCAAGGTCGGCCTGCTGACGGTGAAGACCGGCCCGCTTGCCGCCGGAGGCATTCACGCGCAGGAGGGCCTGAGTGCCTTTTTGAAATCCAAGAACTACACGCTCTCCGGCCGCAAAATCGAATTGCTGGTCGCCGATACCGGCGGCAGCCCTGCGGGCGCGAAAACAAAAGCGCAAGAGCTGGTCGAGCGCGACAAGGTCAACGTTGTGTGCGGGCCGTTCGCCGCCTTCGAGCTGCTGGCAACGCTGGACTACCTCGCGCAGGCGAAGATGCCGACGCTCGCCTTCGCCGGCGCCGAGGACGTAACGCAACGTCGCGGCAATGCGTATCTCACGCGCACGTCGTACACGTCGGCGCAGTGCCTCTATCCGCTCGCCGAGTACGTGGCAAAGGAAATGAAATTGAAGACCGCCACGACGATCGCCGACGACTTCGCCTTCGGCTACGAGCAGATCGGCGGCTTCCAGCGTGTGCTCGAGGAGGACGGCGGCCGTGTCGTCAAGAAGCTCTGGTCGCCACTCAAGACCGCCGATTATGCGCCTTACGTCGCGCAGATTCCGGCATGCGATACGATTTGCATCGGCCTTGCCGGATCGAATCCGATCAAGTTCATCAAGCAAGCGAAGGCCCTCGGCGTCAAGCAACAGCTGGTCGGCGGATCGACCGCCGCCGACGATACCAACATGGACGCCTTTGGCGACGAGGTGGCGGGCCTCATCAACACCAACCCCTATTCATTCGACATCGACAGCGAAGCCAACCACCGCTTTATTGCGGCGATGCGCAAGTATAACGGCGCAAACGTAAAAATCGGACACTATGCTGCGTGCTTCTACCTGGACGGCCAGGTGATCGAGGCGGCTCTCGCCAAGACCGGCGGCAAGGCCGACGAGCCGGATGCCTTCGTCAAGGCGATCCGTTCGGTGAACCTCGCCGAGACGCCGCGCGGCCCCGTTACCTTTGACAGCCATGGTAACGTCATCTGTGACGTCTATGTCCGGCGGGCCGAGAAGCAAGGCGGCAAGATGCTCAACAAAACCATCAAGATCTACCACAAGGTCAGCCAATTCTGGACGATGGACCCGAAGGCATTTCTCGCAAAACCGGTGTACTCGCGCGACTACCCGCCTATGAAGAGCTGACCCGATATTGCCGAAATTCTTCAGGCCTGCGGCGCCCGGCGCCGCGGGACAAATTCGACATGCGACCGCACCACCCCTGAAAGGATGATCCTCAATGGCTAGCGTTCTTTTCTCTCCGATCACGATGCGCGGCATCACTTTTCCAAACCGCGTCGTGGTCTCGCCGATGTGCCAATACAACTCCGATAATGGCTCGGCCAACGATTGGCACGTGATGCACCTCGGCAATATGGCGCTTGGCGCCGCCGGTCTGGTCATGACCGAGATGACCAATGTCAATCCGCAGGGACGCATCTCGCCGCGTTGCGCCGGCATGTGGTCGGACGACAATGAGAAGGCGCTCAAGCGCGTGCACGATTTCTGCCGGCAATACGGCGTCGCCAAGCTCGGCGTGCAGCTCGCGCATGCGGGCCGCAAAGGGCCGACAACGCCGCCGGCCGCCGGCGGCAAGCCGATCCTCGATGGGCCGGATGCCTGGACGCCGGAAGCGCCGTCCGCCATTCCCTACGACGCCGGCTGGCCGGTGCCGCGCGCGATGACGAAGGACGACATCAAGCGCGTGATGCGAGAATTCCAGGAAGCTGCCAAGCGCGTCGATCGCATCGGCTATGACGTGATCGAGTTGCACGGCGCGCACGGCTACCTCGCGCACCAGTTCCTGTCGCCGATCTCCAACAAGCGCACCGACGAATACGGCGGCTCGACGGAAAACCGCATGCGCTTCGTGATCGAGATGTACGAAGCCGTGCGCGCAGTGTGGCCGCAGCACAAGCCGCTCGGCATGCGCGTCTCCGCCACCGACTGGGTCGACGGCGGCTGGACGCCGGAAGAGACCGTCATGCTCGCGAGGGAGTTGAAAAAGCGCGGAATGGATTACATGGACGTATCGAGCGGCGGCCTCGATCCCAAGCAAAAGATCCCGCTCGCGGCCGGTTATCAGGTGCCCTTCTCGGAAAAAGTGAAAAAAGAGACCGGGATGACGACGATGACCGTCGGACTCATCGCCGGCTATCAGCAAGCGGAAGACATTGTGGCTTCCGGCAAAGCTGACATGATCTGCCTCGCGCGGGCGGCGATCTGGGACCCGCGCTGGGCGTGGCACGCCGCGGAAGAGCTCGGCGCCGAAGCCCCATACGCGCCGAAGACGATGGCGGGACATCCGAAGCTGCGGCCGCAGCTGTTTCCGAAGCGCGTACAGGCAGTGGGCTAAGGCAACATCGGCACGATCAACAATTGTCATGGCCGGGCATGTCCCGGCCATCTCGCTTAGGGGCGCACAAGGCCAGCATAAGCGGGATCCCCGGGACAAGCCCGGTGATGACAGTCGTGGAGCCGGCTAAGCTTTCATCCGCGCGATGTACTTGGCGAACGCAGCAAGCTGTGCCTTTACAGCATCTTTCGTCGGCTGATCGATCAGCGCGAGCGTTTCCTTGTCGAACTTGGACGCGGCCGAGCCGACGAACACCTCCGGCGTGCCGAAGATGTGCGCTTTGAGGAACGTCATCGACATGCGCCAGTGATATTGCATGCGCGCGCCGCCGAGCGGACCTTGCGAGCACGATTCAATCGCCACCGGCTTGCCCTCGAATGGCTGATCCTTCATGCGCGAAACCCAGTCAATGGCGTTCTTGAGCACGCCCGGCATCGACCAGTTGTATTCCGGCGTCACGAACAACACGCCGTCGGCGGCGCGCACAGCGTCGGCGAGGTCGACAGCGGCCGGCGGAAAGCCCGACGTTTCCTGGATATCCGCGTTGTAGAGCGGGAACGCATCTATCCCGGGCGCCGGGATCAGATTCATCTCCGCCGGCGCCAACTCCGGCAATGCGCGGGCAAGGGCGGCGTTGTAGGACTTCTTGCGCAGCGATCCGCAGATCACCAATACATTGAGCTTGTCGGCCATTGGTCGTCCTTGCCCGGTCAATAACCGGCGTTCATCATTTTGGTTGCAGACCGGCTTTGTCGCGCACCATCTTCCACTTGGCGGTGTCGCTTTCGATGGTCTTTTGAAATTCCTGCGGCGTCGAAAAATCGACTTCGGCGCCTACTTTTGAAAGCTTGTCGCGAATGTCCTGCCGCGCCAGCACCTGCTTCAGCGCGCCGCTCATCTTGTCGATGATCGGCTTCGGTGTGCCGGCCGGCAAAGCAATGCCGTACCAGCCGACAACGTTGTAGCCCGGCAACCCCGATTCCGCGATTGTCGGCACATTGGGAATGCTCGCGCAGCGTTTCGCGCCGCCGGACGCAATCAGCTTGAGCTCTCCGGCATTGACCTGCCCGATGACGGCGTGGACGAGATCGACCCCGTAATCGATCTCGCCGTTGCGCAATCCCAAAACGACCGCCGGTGTCGTGCGGTACGGGACATGCGTCGCTTTGATTCCGGCCATCTGCTCCAAGAGCGAGGCGGCAAGATGCTGCGTCGAGCCGACGCCCACCGTGCCCGACTTGAACTTGCCGGGCTCAGCCTTGGCGAGCTTGATCAAGCCTTTCAGGTCGTTCGCCGGAAAGTCTTTGCGTGCCACGACCACGAAGCAGGAGTTCGCAACCTGCCCAACCGCGGCAAAGTCCTTCACCGGATCGTAGGGCAACGACTTCATCATCGCCGCGCCCACCGTGTGGCCGGTGCTGATCATGGTCGCCGTGTAGCCGTCCTTTGCCGCCTTGGCCACGATATCGGAGGCGAGCGAACCGCCAGCCCCCGGCTTGTTTTCGACCACGATCGGTTGCCCGAGCAGCTTGCTCAGTGGATCGGCCACGATGCGGGTAACGATATCCGTGCCCCCGCCCGCGCCGAAGCCAACCAGCATACGGATCGGGCGCGTCGGCCAATCCGTGGATGCAGCCATCGATGCGCTGCCGGTGACCGCAATCATCGCCAACGCGGCAACAGATGTACGCAAGTACCTCATGGAATCCTCCCTCGGTTCAGCCTTTTGCCGGCCGTTGTTTATTAAGGGCAGGGAAACCGCCCTGCTCCGCCCTGTCAAGCATTACGCCTTTTCGTCCTCGATCTGGTTGCGCAGTACGCCGATCTTCTCGATCTCGACTTCAACCGTATCGCCGGGCTTCATCCACACCGGCTCCGGCTTGCGCGCATGGCCAACCCCTGACGGCGTGCCGGTGAACAGGATGTCGCCCGGCTCCAGCGTCATGCCCTCGGTAAGATAGACGAGCGACTCCGCCACCGGAAACATGAACATGTCGGTGTTGGAAGACTGCATGGTCTTGCCATTGAGTCTCGTCTCGATCTTGAGGCCCTTGCCGCCGCGCGGCAGTTCGTCGGCGGTCACCATCCACGGGCCCACGCTGCCGGTGCGATCGAAATTTTTACCCATGCCCCATTGCGTGGTGTGGCGCTGATACTCGCGCACCGAGCCTTCCATGCCGCAGGCATAGCCGGCGACGCAGTCGACCGCGTTCTCCAGCGTCAGATGCTTTGCCCGCTTGCCGATGATGACAACCATCTCACCTTCGTAATCGAGCTGAATCGACTTCTTTGGCCGCATCAGCGGATGCATGTGCGGCGTCAACGAGCTCGACATGCGGAAGAAGATCGACTGGAATTTCGGAATGTTGTCGCGCTGCGGACCTTCCTTGACGTGGTCGAGATAGTTGAGACCGAGGCAGACGATCTTGGCGGGGTGCGCAATGGGCGACGCGTAGTTGAGGCCCGAGAGCGGGCGGCGCACGGAAGCCGATGCCTTTTTCGCAAGCTCGGCAAGCGGCTTGAGATCGCCGTTGCCGCGCCGCAGCCATTCGCCGAGATCGTTCGGCGCCTGCGCATCGGCCGCCTGAAGATCGATGACCTCTTCACCCTCAATGACGCCAAGGCGCAACGCGCCACTTGCTTCAAAACCGACAATTTTCATGAAAGGACTCTGCTGTTAACGGGGCGCGATGGCTCGCGGGCCGCGACTATAGCGAAGCAGCCATAATCGTCCAGATCGTTGGGGAAGCGTTCGTTACGGCCCGGCCAATCCTTCGGCGGCGCGCCGGTCGCTCGCCAGATTGAAAACTTGAATTGAAAAGTATTTGCGGGAATCCGTCCACGAGGCCACGGGCAACCAGCCCACGCCCCGCGCCAAAGCTCCAAGCGAAGCGACGCTATATTTGTAGCTGTTCTCGGTGTGGATGGTTTCGCCGGCGCGGAAATCGATGGTTTGACCGGCGACGCGAACCTTTTGCCGCTTCAGGCTTGCAAGGTGCATCTCGATGCGATTGCGCTCGCGATTGTAGAACGCATGGTGCTCGAACGTCTCCAGCCTGAATGTGCCGCCGAGGTCCCGATTGATGCGCTTGAGCAGATTGAGATTGAAGGCCGCGGTGATGCCGGCGGAATCGTTATAAGCGGCGTGCAGCACCTCCGTCGATTTGATCAAATCGACCCCGACGATCAGCACGGCGCCGCGCCCGAGAATCTGCGCCGCGTTGCGCAGAAAGGACGCCGCTTCGTGCGGCTCGAAATTGCCGATGGTCGAGCCCGGAAAGAAGCCGACCCGCACCGGCGCCGCAGCTGCAACCGCCGGAATATCGAACGGCTTGCTGATGTCAGCCGTGACAGGCAACACCTTGAGTTGAGGAAAATCCGCGCGCAGCTCGGCCGCCTCGCGCTCGATCATCTCGCCGCAGATATCGACCGGCACGTAGGCGGAAAGCGCCGGCTTGCCGCGAAGGAGGACGCGCGCCTTCTTGCTCGAGCCGCTGCCGAATTCGATCAGCGCCGCGCCGGGAGGAACGAGCCTGGCAATATCGGCGGCGTGACGGCGCAGGATGCGCATTTCCGAACGGGTAGGATAATATTCTGGCAGGTCAGTGATGCGCTCGAACAATGCCGAGCCCGCCTCGTCATAAAAATACTTCGGCGGAATCTGCTTCGGCGTGCCGCTCAGTCCTTCGAGCACGTCGGCCGTAAAGGCCGAGTGCTGCTCGCCTTGCAGAGGATTTTGTTCGACTTTTCTGGCTGGCTCGCCCATGAAACTCACATCGGATCGGTTGCGTCACGGATATTCGGCAAGGCGAAGCCCGCTGAATTGCCAACGCGCTGACGGGTGGAAGAAGTTCCGGTAGGTCACGCGCTCATGATTGGCGGGCGTCGCCAGTGAAGAGCCGCGCAGCACCATCTGGTTGATCATGAACTTGCCGTTGTACTCGCCGAGCGCGCCTTCCGCCGCGCGATAGCCCGGATAGGGTAGATAGGCGCTGCGCGTCCATTGCCAAGCCACGCCGAACGCGTCTTCCAGCAGCCCGGCTCGCGCGGCTATCTCCCATTCCATTTCACTCGGCAGATGCTTGCCCGCAAAACGCGCAAAGGCATCCGCTTCGTAATAGCTGATATGAAGCACAGGCGCGGCGGGATCGACTGGCTTGAGGCCGGCGAGCGTCATCGTGTGCCACACGCTTTCCACGCGACGCCAGTATCCCGGCGCTTCCCATCGTTCGGCCTCGACCGCCGCCCACCCATCCGACAGCCACAGCGACGGTGTCGCATAGCCGCCTGCTCGCATGAATTCCAGCCATTCGGCGTTGGTCACCAGATGACGGCCGAGCTGCACGTCCTGGAGCAGGACTTTGTGCCGCGGCGTTTCGTTATCGAAACAGTAGCCGTCGCCATCATGCCCAATGGCATGGATGCCGGGCGGCACCTCGGCATAGCCGCCCTGCCCGCGTGCATGGCGCGGCATCTGCCAATTTGCATCGTAGGCAGGATCGCTCGGATTTTGCGCAAACGCGTGCAGGATATCGGTAAGCAGCAACTCCTGATGTTGCTGCTCGTGATGCAAACCGATTTCCAGAATTGAAAACACCTTGTCCGCGTCGGCGGCAGAGACAGTCTCGATCAATCGCGCTACCGCCGCATCGACGTGCGCGCGGTAGGCCCCAACGTCCTCTGCATTCGGCCGCGTAATCAGCCCGCGCTGCGGCCGCGCATGACGCGGGCCGGCGGCGACATAATAAGAGTTGAATAGAAACGGAAACCGTTCGTCGAAAATTTTGTATTGAGGATCGTTCGGCACCAGCAGGAATTGCTCGAAGAACCAGGTGACATGCGCGCGATGCCATTTCGTCGGGCTCGCGTCGGGCATCGACTGCACGATCTGGTCTTCCGGCGAAAGCGGTGCGGCACGCGCTTCCGTTTCCGCACGCACGACGCGGTAGGCATTGAGCCACTTCGCGCGCGTATCGTCGAGCGACGGCTTCTTTCCTGCCGGCGCAAGTGCCGACAAGAGAGGCTGCGGCGAAATGGCTGAGCCAGTCCTCATTTTCCTAGGGGCCGTATCCCCCGAGTTTGCCGGATTGATGAAGTCCAAGCGCAACATAGGCACTAATACGAACGATCGCCTCAATAGTTCCATCGTGGCGAGGACGGAGCAACCGCGTCCGCTGCATGGCCGGCGCGCGGCGTCTATGTCGCACCCGCCCGCTTGGCCATGCGCCGCAGGCTAGCGGCCGAGCGCGTAGCCGTCGGTCAGCGTCTTCAGGAAAGCCACGATATCGTCGATTTCCGCGTCGGAAAGGCGCGGAGTATCGCCCGGCTTTTGACCAAACGGCGGGTCCATATTGATGTTGCCCTGGTACGCGGACGGCAAGTCGTCGAATTTGCGCACGCTCCCGTCATTGTTGCGCGGATACCACTTCTCGGGCTTGGTATCCCGCTCGACATAGAAGGCGACCGCTTCGCTGAGCGAATGGGCGAGGCCGTTGTGATAAAAAATCTTGCGTGTCGCCACGTTGCGCAGCGACGGCGTGCGGAATAGCCCGCAATAGTCCGGCCGGTCGCGAAAATCGGTGCGCAGCGGTCCACACAATCCAAGATCGAAGTCGTTCGGATCGGCGTTGGCGGGAATTGCATTGTTGCGCGGCACGCCGATCGCGATCATGCCGTAATCGGTAAACTGCGGCGGTGTGCCATCATTGTCCGGCTCGCTGCGATGGCAGCTTGCGCAATTGCCCTTTGCTTCATCGTTGAACAGAGCCAAGCCGCGCGCCTCCTGCGCGCTGAGCTTCACACGCGCGGCAAGATAGGCGTCGTATTTACTGCTGTAGGGATAAAAATCGGCAGGGATTTGCTCGTACGCCTCCAGCGCCTCGACCACGGCGGCGAACGTTTTGTCCGAACTGTCGAACACACCATTGCCGAAAACTTTTTTTAGGTCGTCCGCATAGGCCGCCTTGCGCACTTTCATCGCCACGTCTGCGGCGCTCTCGTTCGCCATTTCGTAAGGTGACAACAACGGCACTTTTGCCTGATCGCGCCCGCGATCGACGCGGCCGTCCCAGGTCAAGCCGCCGGTCGGACCGTTATCGATGCTCTCGTCGCCATCGTCCTCCGGCTCGAAATAGTGCTCGGTGAATTGCGGCACCGCTTGAAGGTAGCGCAGCGACGGCACGGCGCGCAGGCCGGGCTGCTTCATGTCCCTGCCGCCATATTGCACCGGCTTTGCAGCGGCGGGGCCGAATGCGTGGGCCGGGTCGTGACACGTCGCGCAGGCCATCCGACCCGATGCCGACAACGATGGATCGTTGAACAGCTTGCGCCCGAGCGCCGACAATTCTGCCGCCCGCTTGTAGGCCTGGGCCCGCGTGAGCGGCCTCGAGCCGGCGTCCCCGCCGTGCGCCGCGGAAAGCGCTGACAGCGTCAGACCGGCGCCAACCGCGAGGACCATCAGGAAGCGATGTAGCAAACGCCGCCCCACCCATTCGCAAACGGGGATTGAAATATACACCCGCTCGGTGACACCATCCGGATGCCGGGCGGGACTTCATCATACTGCAATATGCCGCGCGTCTAAGAGGGCCTGCACGCACAAATGCCTTGGAGATTTGTCATGGCCAGATCCGCTCCATTGCTCATGCTTTTTGCCGGCCTGGCGGCCGTCACAACAGGCGATGCGCGCGCGCAAAGCGCGCCGGCGTCCGATCTCGACAGCGTGCAGAATATCGTCGTTATTTTCGCGGAAAACCGCAGCTTCGACAATCTCTACGGCTCGTTTCCCGGCGCCGACGGCTTGCGCAACGCCACTGCGGAAAGCATGACGCAGCTCGACCGCGACGGCTCCGTGCTGAAGGTGCTGCCGCCTGTATGGAACGGCTTGACCGCAAAAGGCGTGACGCCGGCGGTCACGCAGGCGCAGACCGAGAATTTGCCGAACAAACCCTATGCGATCGACGATCCGAGCGGCTTCAACGTTTCGCTCGCCGTCATCACGCAAAACATGGTGCATCGCTTTTACCAGAACCAGATGCAGATCAACGACGGCAAGAACAACATGTTCGTCGCCTATGGCGATTCCGGCGCGATGGTGATGGGACACTTCGACGGCTCGAAACTGCCCATGTGGCAGATCGCGAAGAAATACACGCTCGCCGACAACTTCTTCATGGGCGCATTCGGCGGCTCGTTCATGAATCACATCTATCTCATCTGCGCGTGCGTTGGGCGCTATCCGAACGCGGATAAAAGCCCCGCGAGCAAGCTCATTGCGGTCGTCAACCCCGACAATGTTTCGTTAAAGCTTGCGGCCAATTCGCCGAAATCGGCGCTCGACGGCATTCCGAAGTTCGTCAAGGACGGCGATCTCACGCCTGACTTTTACGCCGTCAACACGATGCAGCCGCCTTATCAGCCGAGCAAGAACAAGCCGGCGCCCGGCGGCGATCCGGCCTACGCCGACCCGAGCGTGCCGACAACGTTGCCGCCGCAGACCGATGCGACCATCGGCGATCGCCTGACCGAGAAAGGCATAACCTGGGCGTATTACGCCGGCGCCTGGAAAGATGCGCTCGATGGCGACCGCGCCAAGCCGGTGCCGAATTTTCAATTCCATCACCAGCCGTTCAATTACTTCGCGCACTGGGCGCCCGGCACCAAGGCGCGCGAGGAAGACATTCGCGACGCCGGTCTGGGCGGCGTCGAGTTCATCAAGGACATCGACGCCGGCAAGCTGCCGCAGGTCGCGTTTTACAAGCCGCAAGGAAATCTCAACGAGCATCCCGGTTATACGGACGTCTTCGCGGGCGACCAGCATATTGCCGATGTCGTTTCACATCTGGAGAAGAGCCCGCAATGGGCGCACATGGTCGTGATCGTCACCTATGACGAGAACGGCGGCATATGGGACCACGTCGCGCCGCCCAAGGGCGACCGCTGGGGCCCGGGCACGCGCATTCCGACGCTCATCGTCTCGCCGTTCGCAAAGCGCGGCTTCGTCGATCACACGCAGTACGACACGACCTCGATCCTGCGCCTGATCAGCAAGCGCTTCGACCTGCCGCCCCTGCCCGGCGTGGTCATGCGCGACGAGGGCCTGAAGGAGCATGGCAATGAGCCCATGGGCGACCTCACCAACGCCCTGAATTTCTGAAATTGGGAGAGACCGAGGAACTGACCGTGCCGGATAGCTGGTAGCGGGGGCCAGATTCGAACTGGCGACCTCCGGATTATGATTCCGCTGCTCTAACCAACTGAGCTACCCCGCCGTCCAGGCATCCGGAAGCAGCCAAGGGCTGCTTCCGGATGGTTTTTCCCCGCTCTTTCGCGGGAAATCAAGCAGTTCATTTAACTTCGTCACCACCATGCAACATGGCCGGTGCGACTCATCAATGGCCAGGCTGAAACATGTAGTATCGAATATCGAGCCCGCTAAGGTGGATCCGCTGCCGCTGCATCCGCTCCAGAAAAAGTTCCACGCAAAGGGGACAATCCGCGGCGACCCCTGGTTGTTCTCGGTCGGGAACTTTCAGGGAGACCATTCTGCGGGGAGCATTGGCTTCGGCGCAATCGTCACCCGGGCACCTGGGCAATCGCTTGCTGGCGAGCCTGCCGGGGGAAGTCCATTGGGACCGGCGCTCGGAAATCCGCCATGCCGGATGCTCGACAGGTACGCGGCGCGGCGCAGGAAGCTTTGCGCAGGTCAGCCGCGGAATTAGGGGGCATTTCCCGCCTGAGCTTCGTCTTCTTCCTCATCTTCAGCTTCTTGATCTTCTTCTTCATCATCCTCTTCATCATCTTCATCTTCTTCTTCCGGAAATTACGAAAGCCGCATCTGGAACAATCCATTTTCTTCCACGTTCGGAAGCTGTGACGATTGCCTGCTGACGAGCCGCTTGAGATGAGGTCGGCACCGACGCCACCCGCAATCCAGTTTTTTTTAGACCCAGCGAGATATCGACATGGATGCTTCGGGATGCCGTTCGGCCAAGGTCGGAGTTATTGGTGATCAGCCGGCGGATCGCCTGACCGACGCGAAGCGGCACATCCCGTTTGCGCAGGCCGACCTGATCGAGCTGCCGCAGGACGAAGACGAAGTGGTCCGGCAATGGCGCGCGAAGATGGGCAACGCCGGCGTGTCGGCGAACGATCTTGTGCCGCTGTTACCCTATCCCGGTTCGCCGGATTACCGCAGGCTCAGGGGAGAACCGGACGAGTACGCGTGGGAGCGCGCGCACGACTACTATCTGGGTTTGTTCGACGATTTCAGCGACGTACAGGACGCCCGCCCACGCCGCCCCCGTGAGTTCGAGTTGGAGGTTGCCCGGTGAGCCCGCCTTCGCCACGAATCCTGATGACAACCGACGCCGTCGGCGGCGTGTGGACCTTCGCCGCCGATCTGGCGCAGGCACTTTGCCGCAGCGGCTGTGAAGTCCGCCTCGTCACGATGGGACCGCCCCCATGCGCAGAGCAACTCGCGCAGTTGATCGGCATTGACGGCCTCACCATCGACATCACCGATCTGCGCTTGGAATGGATGGATTTGCAGGGAGCAGACTCAAGCCGCGCCAGTGAAGCCCTTCTGAAAATCGAAGACGAATTTGAGCCCGACATCGTTCATCTGAACGGTTTCCGCGAAGCACGCTTCCCGTTTTCCGCTCCTGTTCTCGTGACGGCGCATTCCTGCGTTGCGTCCTGGTGGCAAGCGTGCCGCGCACACATACCGCTCGACCCCGAATGGCGGCCCTACATTGAAAACGTCGCCGCGGGATTGGATTCTTGCGCCGCCTGGGTGGCGCCGACGCTCGCGTATCGCGCGTGGCTCGAGGCGTTCTATCAGCCGCGCAGCATGGGCCACCGAATTTACAATGGCTGCGATGTTTCGCGCGAACAGAAGCGCAAACAGCCATTCATCCTCGCCGCCGGCCGCCTTTGGGACGAGGCGAAGAATCTCCGCGCACTCGGCGTCGTCGCGCCCGAACTTGGCTGGCCGGTACGCGTCGCCGGTCCCACCCATGCGCCGGACCGCGGAAGCGAGGCACGCTCACGATCCGTCGAACTGCTCGGCCGAATATCGCACGCGCACATGATCGCCTTGATGCAAGAAGCATCGATCTTCGTGTCGCCAGCCCGTTACGAGCCGTTCGGCTTGACCGTGCTGGAAGCGGCCCGCTGTGGCTGCGCGCTGGTTCTTTCCGATATTCCGACCTTGCGTGAGCTTTGGGACGGCGCGGCGCTTTTCGTCGATTCCGAGGACACACGCGCCCTATCCGAGACGCTTCTGCGCCTATGCAAGGACGAAACTCTCCGCCGAGCCTTGCAGTACGCCGCGCACCGTCAGTCCACCCGCTATTCGATCGTGGAAATGGCGGACGCATACCGCGCTCTTTACGACACGCTGCGCCTGCCACAGCGATCAATTGCCAAATTTCATTCGCCTCGCCTCATGGAGCTGAGCGCATGAAATTCGTGCTGTTTTATCATTCGGGTTCTTTCTTGCTGGAACCACGGCAACGGTCATTTCCTGTGCGGCATTTGCCGCAACCTCATCCGGCTCGACATGAGGGCATCATCGAGCCGTGACGGCCGAAGAAGAAATGAGCTGCTACGACCTCGACAGCTGCGACGCCGTGCTGGCGTTCGGCACCGTGCTGCGCGACCTCTACGGCCGGCGTGGATGGGGAAGCCGCAAGCGTCGACCAGCGAAGTCTACGGCGATCCCGAGATTCATCCGCAGGTGCAGCGGCGCATTTCAGCAACAGACACCCGGCTTGAATTAAGCCCGCGACCGGTTGGCATCAGCGAGCCATGAAGCAAAGCCTTCGGGAGCGCGCGCTCCCGAAGGCTTTCTCACAATGAGCGGGGCTATCGCTTCGCCCTCGCGGCCCGATCAGGGACAAGGATGTCGTTCACCATCATAGCCGAGATAGGTGCCGCTTCGCGGGTCATATGATCTGAATCGCTGCATGCAATACTGCACGTCGTCGCTTTCCGCATAGACCGGCGCGGCATAAGCATCATCGTAGTCGCCATAGTCGTAGGCATAAGGACCGCCGTCAGCCCAGTATCCGTCGCCATAATAGCCGCCGTAGGAAGCTCCGGCGCCTAAGCCTAAGCCGAATCCGAAGCCGCGGGCGAAATTGCGGCCGCGATGGTCGCGCCAATCGCCTCGCCAGTTTCCGTTGCCGCGGTAATCGCGGCCGCCGGCTGCAAAGCGCGCGCCTGCCGTATTGGACGTCGTGAAGCCGCCGTTCCGTCCTCCATTCCTCACAGCAAAGTTGCCGCGGCTCATGGATCGGGAAGGCGCGCCACGCGCAGACGGCGCATTCATCGTGCCTGATCTTGTCGCCGAACCGCCGGCCGATATTCCAGCTCCCGCCATTCCGCCGCCTTCACGCTGGGCCATTGCCGAGGTCGAAATGATGAAAGCTGCGGATACCGCAGCGACGCAAATCGTTAGTCGGTGTTTAGGTGTCATATCGATCTCCCGATCGTCGCATTGAGATGTTGCGCAGGTTCTCGCGTTTTCCGTACTCCGGGATATGCGCGTCCTGCATTCCTCGCTGACGAACGGCTATCGCCGAAGATCGTTCCTGCGTGCAGCGGCGGACGATCGCTGAACGCGTAAAGATTTCATAACGCCCGTCGTCCGCGCTTGCGCCTAACGCTCGTGAAATTGAGGAACTTCGGCGTCGGCGCATGCGGCCTACTTCGGCTGCACCGATTGATTGCCACCCGGGGAACCCGGCGGCGGAATGACCGGCATCGGGCCGCCGTGCGGCGTCGGCGCTTTGATATCCGGGTCGACGTCCTCCGGCGGGCAGATCACGCCTTTGGACCGCGCAAGCTTCTCGCTCAGCGAACCGGACTGGCCTTCGGTTTTCACATCGCCGCTAGCCCCGACGGTGGCGCGGCCTTGTGCGCAAGCCGGATCGCTTTGCTCGGTTTGCGGTGCCGTGGGTGCGTTGCGTTGTTGTGGCGTTTGTGCGGCAGCAGCAACGAAAACTGTGGCTGCGACGAATGCGGGCGTAAAGACGAAACCGAACTTCCGCTTCATGTGGATGCTCCCCTTTGCGCCGGGAGGCGCTGCGGCATCCAAGACAACCGTTCAAGGAGACGGCCGGTTCCGGTTCAATCGTCCTAGGGCGGCCCGCCGTTCGCGATACGCTCCAGCCGTATGAGAGAGAAGTGGCCGAGCGGCGGCATCGGGCGGCGCTCGACCACGCGCACGCCGCCATGGCGCGCTACCCAATCCGCGAGACGGGCAAAGCGGAATTCCGGACGCCAGCCGAGTCGGCGGGCAATCGGGGCGAAACACTGCTCGAAAAGCGCGCGCGGTCCACCTTCCGCGCCCACATGATTGATCAGCACGATCTCGCCCCCGCGCCTTGTCACCCGCGCGAACTCATCGAGCGCCGCTTCCGGATCGGGAACGGCGGTGATGACATATTGCGCGACGACAACGTCGAACGATTCGTTCGGAAACGCCAGGCCCTGCGCATCCATCACGGCGAGTGTCTCGACGTTGCGCAGGTCAAGCGCCGTCACACGCTCATAGGCTTTGCGCAGCATTGGCTCGGAGAGGTCGACGCCAACGAGTCGATGGCGTAGCGAATAGTCCGGCAACGAAAGTCCGGTGCCGACGCCCACTTCAAGAATCCGGCCGCCGATCCGCTCCGCCGCCTCGATGGAAGCACGCCGGCCGCGATCGAAAACGGCTCCGAAAACAAAATCGTAGATGGGCGCCCACCGTGCATAGGCACGCTCGACGCTACGCTTATCGAGCTCAGGCGCCACCGCTCTCAACGCCCCTTTTCAGCCGCGCGCGACCGCCGGAGCCGCCGATTCGTTCCTCGCAGTGCGGCGTTCTTTGGCAGCGCTTTTGATAAAGCCGCCGCCCAGCACCCGCGCCTGCCCCTCGCCCGCATCGTAGAACACGCAAGCCTGTCCCGGCGACACACCGTCCTCGCCGCCGATCAGCTCTACTTCGTAGTGGTCGTCCAAGCGGCGCAACAAAGCCGGCTGCGGCGCTCGCGTCGACCGCACTTTGACGAAGACGTCGAGGCCGCCGCCGGCAATGGCCGCGTCAATCGTACCGTCGCCGAGCCAATTGACGTCACGCAAGGCGATGCTTTTGGTGCGCAAAGCCTCGCGCGGCCCGACCACCACGTGCCGGCGCGCAGCGTCAAGCTGCACGACATAGAGCGCCGAACCGACCGCGATGCCGAGTCCGCGCCGCTGGCCGATGGTGAAGTTGATGATGCCGTCATGCGCGCCGAGCACCTTGCCGTCGAGATCGACGATATCGCCCGCCTCAGCGGCCCCCGGCTTTAGCCGCTCGATCACATCCGCGTAATGGCCGGTCGGCACAAAGCAAATGTCTTGGCTGTCGTGCTTATCTGCCACCGCTAATTCAAACTTTCGAGCGAGCTCGCGCGTCTCGGCCTTGCTGCGGTCGCCCAGCGGAAAGCGAAGCACGTCGAGTTGTTCGCTCGTCGTGCCGAACAGGAAATAGCTCTGGTCGCGCTCCTCCTCGCGTGCGCGGTAGAGAGCGCGCGCGCCGGACGGCAACGGCCGGGAAGCGATGTAGTGCCCCGTGGCCATGACCTTGGCGCCAAGCTCGCGCGCGGTGCCAAGCAGGTCGTGGAATTTGACCGTGACGTTGCAGTCGACGCACGGCACCGGTGTTTCGCCGTGAATATAGCTTTCCGCAAAGCGGTCGATCACCGCTTCCTTGAAGCGCTTTTCGTAATCGAGCACGTAATGCGGAATGCCGATACGCTCAGCCACGGCGCGTGCGTCATAAATGTCCTGCCCCGCGCAGCAGGCGCCCTTACGGTGCGTGGCGACGCCATGATCGTAAAGTTGCAGCGTGACGCCGACCACGTCATAGCCCTCCGCCTTGAGCAAGGCGGCCGTCACAGACGAATCGACGCCGCCAGACATGGCGACGACGACGCGGGTGTCCTGCGGACGGCCTTCGAGGTCGAGACTGTTGAGCATGCTGCCTGTTACTATAGGTAGCGATAGAGGGGGTGCAATCGCGGCTCCCTGAAGGCGGGAACGGCGTTTTGGCGTCATCCGGCAATATTTGCCGCCGCTCGGCGGGCGGTGCCGCCAGCGAGCGGCGGCCGCCTGAGGAATCCCCCGCACAAGCGGCTGATATATCACGGCAATTTTTGGGGCCTTGAGTGGCCCATCGATTGCAGATGCGCACGGTGCAAGAGCCGTCTGTAAGAGGTCGCCAGTGCCCCCGTTCGCGTCCGAGTCGGCAGCCGCCGCCGCTTTCAAGCCGTTGAGTTCCCCTTCGTGCTTCAACAACAAGGGACCGGAACCCGAAACGCCTTTTTCGAGCCTTCTCGATGATGCTCCCGAGGTCCCGGCCCCGCCGAGTCACGATCGTCCTCCGCCAAAGCCGCAGATGAGCGAACACGCCGCCGCATCGTCCCCCTCGAATACCGATGCGTCCGTCGACAAGGCTGCCGGCGGAAACGATCGCGACGAGAAGCAATCGAAGCTATCGCAGAACGACGGTCATTCAGCCGCCGGTACTGAAACGGCTGCGGATGCAAAATCATCCGACAGCGGGCCAGCCGATCAATGCAAAAAGAGCGACGACGCCAAAACGTCGGGCGACGCCAAATCCGGCGATAACGACAAGGCTTCCGAAACGTGCAAGGCCTCCGATACCGCCGCCGTGCAGACCGCCACTGATAGCGCCACGGCCGTGCCCACACCCGCGCCCGTCGCTCAGCCTGCCGCTCCTCCCGTCGCGGCACCGATCGTAACCACGCTCGCCCTGCAAGACCCGCCCGCGCAGGCCACGGCAACCTCCGAGGAATCCGCCAAGCCGGCCGGTGCTCCTGATAAATCGAGGGCTGCGAATGCCGCTGGCACCACGAAACTGGCATTGTTGAAAGATGCTTCCGCGCCGCAGGATGCATCCGCCCAAACGTCCGGCGATACGGTAAAGACAACAGCCGATCAGACGCCGCCGAGCGGCTCGCAAGCCGCGACCGGCTCCGGCAAGCAAAAGCCCGCGCAATCGCCCGGCACGGATGGCGTGCATGGCGCCGTCACCACGGATGCCGCCGGCAACGCCGACGGCACCGGTACGGGTAACAACACCAACATTACCACGACCGATCCGAACGCCGGCGACGATGCCAAGCAGGTCGGCGCGAAAAACGCAGGTGCGCGCGCTGCCGACAATTCGGATAATGCGCCGCATGTTTCGGCACAGTTCGATATGCCCGCGCCTGCTGGCGGCGACATCAGCTCGACGACGAGCGCCGGAGTACCGCAGACGCAGCAGCTTCAGGCCACACAACCGGCAACCGCCGCCAATTCGTCTGGCCCCGGCACGCCAATCACGCCGACAGCCGTTCCCATCGCCGGCCTCGCAGTCGAAATTGCCGGTCGCGCCCTCGCAGGCAAAAATCACTTCGAAATCCGTCTCGATCCCCCCGAGCTTGGCCGCATCGACGTGCATCTCAATGTCGATCGCAACGGCCAAGTGACCTCCCATTTGGTGATCGACCGGGCTGATACGCTCAATTTGTTGCGACAGGATTCGACCGGCCTCGAACGTGCCTTGCAGGACGCCGGCCTGAAGACCGCCGACAATGGACTTCAGTTTTCATTGCGCGATCAATCCATGAATCAGAACAGCAACACGCCGGCCGCCGCACCCGCCGTCGCGCGGATCGTCGTTCCTGACGATGCGATGCCAACGGTCGAACTCCCGCAACGCATTTACGGCCGCCTCGCCGGAATGGGCGGCGGCCTCGACATCAGGGTGTGAGGACGAGCCATGACGACGACCAGCATCTTGCCGCCGGTAGGCACGACCGCACCGAACACCGCGACGACCGGCAACAACTCCGTCATCAACAACGGCGAGATCGCCAGCAACTTCACCGAATTCCTGCAATTGCTGACGACCCAATTAAAGAACCAAAACCCGCTCGACCCGCTCGACACCAATCAATTCACGCAGCAACTCGTCCAGTTTGCTCAGGTCGAGCAGCAGATGAACACGAATTCCCAGCTTCAGACGCTGGTCTCATTGCAGCAAACCGCGCAATCGACGGCGGCCTTGTCTTATGTCGGCGCGGACGTTGTGGTCGACGGCTCGACCTCTTCGCTCGCCAACGGCCAGGCCGCCTGGAGCTTGAACGTCACCAAACCGGCAACCGCGACCGTGACCATCCGCAGTGCAAACGGGCAGACTGCATTCACCGGCACCTTCGCGGTCAATCCCGGCAATCAGACCTTCAAATGGGATGGCCACGGCGTCGACGGCAGCGCTTGGCCGGACGGCAACTACACGCTCACTGCAACCGCCGTCGACGCCAACGGCCAGTCGACACCCATCTCGACCGAGATTGAGGCGCCCGTCGATTCAGTCGATCTCACGCAAAATCCTCCGGTGCTCTCGGTCGCCGGACAGAATGTCACGCTCGACAAGGTCAAGCGCATCGTCCGGGCCGGCAGCTGATCTGCCCCGCGCGCACGTTTTGCTTCGGGCATCCGTAACCAAAAGGTTAGCGGAAAGGCGGCAAACTTTATCTGTCTCAGATCATTGGCTTAGCCAAATCTTAAGTGCCGGCTTGTAGTTTTCCCTCGTATTGTCAGTTGAGTTCGTGAGTGTGACTATGACCGAACCCCACCGCCCGAGGGTCAAGTATGTCATCGGGCCCGATGGTAGCCCGCTTACGATCGCGGATTTGCCGCCGCCATCCACCAAGCGTTGGGTCATCCGCCGCAAGGCCGAGGTTGTCGCGGCAGTGCGCGGTGGGCTCTTGTCGCTCGAAGAAGCATGCGGCCGCTACACGCTGACGGTCGAAGAATTTCTCTCCTGGCAATATTCCATCGACCAGCATGGCCTCGCCGGCCTGCGCACGACCCGCATCCAGCAATATCGCAGCTGAGCTGGACGCAAGTGCCGAGCTTCGCCGGCCGATCGGGCGGCGATTTTATTTTGGAACCAATTTCGTCCAATTGCCTCGACGCGCTCGCGAATTTGCCGCGTCGCCTATCGATTCATTAACCGGACGCTAACCATAAACTGGGCAAATCTTGCCGGGTGAGGCGCGAACGCGCGCCCATTCGGTGGGAACCAAAAGTCGGTGCAGCCCTTCTTCGCATTCTTGAAGTCGCTCGGCGCGGCGCGAATGGCGGCCATGGGCGCGGTGACGCTGGCGCTCGTGGGCTTCTTTGCTTTCATCATGGTGCAGGTCACGACGCCGCATATGGTGCCGCTGTTCACCGATTTGTCGATGGACGACAGCGCCTCCATCATCAAGGATCTCGACAAGCAGGGCATCGCCTACCAGCTCAAGAATGACGGCGCCATCATCATGGTGGCGAAGGACAATGTAGGCAAGCTTCGCATGAAGCTCGCCGAAGACGGCCTGCCGAAGGGCGGCGGTGTCGGCTACGAAATCTTCGACAAGTCGGACGCGCTCGGCGCCACCACCTTCATTCAAAACATCAATCACCTGCGGGCGCTCGAAGGCGAGCTCGCGCGCACCATCCGCAGCCTCGACCGCGTGGAGGCGGCGCGCGTGCATCTGGTCTTGCCGGAGCGGCCACTTTTCTCGCGCGAGAAAGCCGACGCTTCCGCTTCAATCGTGCTGAAGGTGCGCGGCCGTCTCGAGCCGCAGCAGGTGCGCGCGATCCGTCATCTGGTCGCGACGGCCGTGCGTGGTCTCAAGCCGGAGCGCGTTTCTGTCGTGGATGAAAGCGGGCGCCTTCTCGCCGACGGCGCAGAGCAGGATAACGAAATCAATGGCGCCACCGCCGACGAGCGCAAGGCCGCGTTCGAGCGGCGGATGCGCGAGCAGGTCGAGGCAATCGTGAATTCGGTGGTCGGCCCCGGGCACGCGCGGGTTGAAATCAATGCCGATTTCGATCTCAATCGCATCACGCAGACATCCGACAAGTACGATCCCGACGGCCGCGTCCTCCGATCGAGCCAGACCCGCGAGGAAAGCTCATCAACGAGCGACGGCAAATCCGATCAGGTTTCCATCGGCAACGAGTTGCCCGGTGCGCAGGCGAAGCCCGGCGATAACAGCGCCGTTCCGCGCGAGCAAAACCGCAAGACCGAGGAAATCGTCAATTACGAAATCTCGCGGGTGACAAAAACCGAGGTGACCGAGGCTGGCCGCATCAACCGCATTTCTGCCGCCGTGCTGGTAGACGGCACGTACGGCAAAGATGCCAAAGGCGCCATCACCTATCAGCCCCGCTCGAAGGAAGAGATTGACCGCATTGCCGCGCTGGTGCGCACCGCGATTGGCTATGACCAGAAGCGTGGCGATCAGGTGGAGGTCGTCAATTTGCGCTTCGCCGAACCCACTCCCGTGTCGGCCGGTGAGCCTTCCGGCTGGATGAGCTACCTGCAATTCACCAAAGACGACATCATGCGCGGCGCCGAACTGGGCGTGATGGCGATCCTCGCCCTGATCGTGCTGCTGCTCGTCGTTCGTCCGCTGGTCCGCCGCATCATCACGCCTGAAGGCCTGGAGGCCGGCAGCCCCGGCGCTCCTGCTGCCGCGGGTGGGGCAGCCGCGGCGGGCGGCATCACCATTGGCGGACTGTCCGCGGCCGGCGGCACGGGCGGCGGGGTGACCATCAGCGGCGGCGGCGCGGGCAGCATCACGAGCACCGGCGGCCCGAACGTTTCAATCGTCGGCGGCAATGAATCGGTCGCGATTTCGAACCGCACCTCAGCGATGATCGACGTCGCGCAGGTGCAAGGACAGGTGCACGCGCAATCGGTTCAGAAGGTCGGCGAGCTCGCCGACAAGAACCCGCATGAGGCGGTATCGATCATTCGTAATTGGCTACACGAAGATGCGGCTTAACTCATGGCATCTGCTTACGACGTGAAAAGAGAAAGGGAAAAGGCGGTCCGCCAGGATATCGGCGGGCTGATGGCCGATCTTGCGAGCCGGCAGCAAGTCAATGAGGGCCGACGCAAATTGACCGGCCCCGAGCGTGCCGCCGTGCTCATGCTAGCGCTCGGCGATCGGCACGGCGGCAAAATCTTCAGCATGCTCGACGACGACGAGCTGCGGGAAATCTCGGTCGTCATGTCGACGCTCGGCACGATCGAGGCCGATGCCGTCGAGCAGTTGCTGCTCGAATTCGTCTCCCGCATGTCTGCATCGGGCGCGCTGCTCGGCAACTACGAAGCGACCGAGCGGCTGCTCCAGCAATACCTGCCGCCCGAGCGCGTCGGCGGCATCATGGAAGAAATCCGTGGGCCTGCCGGCCGCAATATGTGGGAAAAGCTGGCTAACGTGCAGGAAGAGGTCCTCGCCAATTACCTCAAGAACGAATATCCGCAAACGGTCGCCGTCGTGCTTTCGAAGCTCGGCGCCGAGCATGCGGCCCGCGTGCTGGCGATCCTGCCGGAAGACCTCGCGCTCGATTGCATCAATCGCATGCTACGGATGGAATCGGTGCAGAAAGAGGTGATCGAGCGCGTCGAGCAGACGCTGCGCACCGAGTTCATGTCGAACCTGTCGCAGACCCGGCGGCGCGACGCGCATGAAGTGATGGCCGAAATCTTCAACAACTTCGACCGCCAGACGGAAACGCGCTTTCTCGCCGCGCTCGAGCAGGATAACCGCGACGCCGCCGAGCGCATCAAGGCGCTGATGTTCACCTTCGACGACCTGATCAAGCTCGACACAGGCTCGGCGCAGACGCTGATGCGCAACATCGACAAGGACAAGCTCGCAATCGCGCTAAAGGGCGCTTCCGAGCCCGTGCGCCAATACTTCTTCAGCAACATGTCGACGCGCGCCGCCAAGATGCTGGTCGACGATATGCAGGCGATGGGCCCTGTGCGCTTGCGCGACGTGGACGAAGCGCAGGCGCTGCTCGTCAACATCGCGAAGGACCTCGCCGCCAAGGGCGAAATCCTGATCTCCAAGAGCCGCGGCGACGAAGAGCTGATTTACTGAGGCATTAATGGCAGCGACCGCCAAATTCCTGTTCGACGAGGATTTCGCGACCGGCGAAAAGCCGACGATCACGCTTGTCGAGCACGAGCGCCGGCGGGCGGATGCCGAGTCCGTCGCCTATCGCAAAGGCTTCGCCGCGGCCGAGGCCAAGGCGCATATGGAGGCCGACCAGCGCATTGCCGCGGCACTCGCCCTGATTGCCGAGCGGCTCGACCGCATGCATCGTGATCTTGCCAACGTCGAGGCGCGGCTCGAAATCGAAGCCGTTGACGTGGCAGTCGCGGTCGCCGGCAAGCTTGCGCCTGAGCTTGTCGCGCGCGAGCCGCTCGCCGAAATCGGCGCGCTGGCGACGACGTGCTTCCGGCACCTGGTTGCCGCGCCGCACGTGGTCGTCCGCGTCGGCGAAGCAATCTATTCCGAGGCCAAGGCCACGCTCGAGGACGTCGCGCGCGCACACGGTTGCGAGGGGCGCCTGGTCGTTATTGCCGATGCGGACATTGGGCCCGGGGATTGCCGCATCGAATGGGCGGACGGCGGCGTCAATCGCGATCTCGCCGCGACAAAAGCGTTCATCGATGGCGTGGTCGGCCGCTACGTGGCGGCCCGCACGCCGGCCGGATCATAGAATTCGCGGAGACCGAAGCGATGAGTGACAACGACAGCAAAGTGCCGCTTCCCGATCTGGAGCGCGGCGAGATTCCGGCTGCTGATGCCGGCACGCTGGCGCCGGAAGCGGACTCCGGCAACATTACGCGCGGCGCCGCCGATCTCGAGGCCGTCTTCGATGTACCCGTGCAGGTGTCGGCCGTGCTCGGCCGCGCCCGCATGGAAGTCGGCGACCTTCTCAAGCTCGGACCCGGCGCCGTGCTCGAGCTCGACCGCAAGGTCGGCGAGGCGATCGATATCTACGTTAACAACCGGCTGGTCGCGCGCGGCGAAGTGGTCCT
>JAICMO010000185.1 GCA_025929185.1 Pseudolabrys sp. | reverse complement strand
AAGATTTGCTCGAACGGGAATCCCGCCACGATCGAGCCGAGCGCCAGGAAGGCCAGCGGAATCAGCATCACCATCGGGCTTTCATGCGCTTGGCGCCAATGCTGGCGGTCGTGCGGCTCGCCATGGAAGGTCTTGAAGATAAGCCGCCAGGAATAGAACGACGTGAGCAGCGCGGCGAAGACCGTGCAGGCAAAACCGTAGAGCGCCATCGGGTTTTTGCCGACATAGGCCGCTTCGATGATCGCATCTTTGGAGAAGTAACCGGCGGTGAGCGGAAAGCCCGTCAGCGCCAGTGTGCCGATGATCATCACGACATACGTGAACGGAATACGATCCTTCAGCCCGCCCATGTTCCGGATGTCTTGCTCGTGATGCATGGCGGTAATCACCGAGCCGCAGCCGAGGAACAGCAGCGCTTTGAAGAAGGCATGCGTGAACAGGTGGAACATGCCGACCGAATAGGCGCCGACACCCATGGCGACGAACATGTATCCGAGTTGCGAACAGGTCGAGTAAGCGACGATACGCTTGATGTCGTTTTGCACCAGGCCAATGGTGGCGGCGAAAACGCAGGTCGTCGCGCCGATAAATGTGATAAACGTTTGCGCTGTCGGCGAGAGCTCAAACAGCGGCGAGAGCCGCGCCACCATAAACACCCCGGCGGTCACCATGGTCGCGGCGTGGATCAACGCCGACACCGGCGTCGGGCCTTCCATCGCGTCCGGCAACCAGGTGTGCAGCAGGAATTGCGCCGACTTGCCCATCGCGCCCATGAAGAGCAGCAGGCAAATGAGCGTCATCGCGTTCGCGTGCCAGCCGAAGAAATCGATCGTCTTCGCGGCCACCGCCGGCGCCTGCGCAAACACCGTGTCGAATTCGACCGAGCCGACCATCATGAACACGGCGAAGATGCCGAGCGCGAAGCCGAAATCGCCGACGCGGTTGACGATGAAGGCCTTGATCGCGGCCGCGCAGGCCTCAGGCTTGTGATACCAGAAGCCGATCAGTAGATAGCTCGCAAGACCGACGCCCTCCCAACCGAAAAACAGCTGCACGAGATTGTCCGACGTCACCAGCATCAGCATGGCGAAGGTGAACATCGAGAGATACGCGAAGAACCGCGGCCGGTACGGGTCTTCTTCCATGTAGCCGATGGAATAGAGGTGCACGAAAGCCGACACCGTATTCACGACGACGAGCATAACCGCCGTCAGCGTGTCGATCCGCAGCGACCAGTCGACCTTGAGGTCGCCGAATTCAATCCACGTAAAGATCGGCACGCGCGCGTCATGGTGGGCGAAACCGACCTGGATGAAGGCGATCCACGACAGGATCATCGAAATGACGAGCAGCGTCGTGGTGATGAGTTCGGCCGTGCGCGAGCCGGCGGCGGCCGGCTCCTGCGCGTGCTCGTGGTCGATCGGCTCGGCAAGCGTATTGCGCAAAGCCACGCCGCTTTCCTCGGCCGGCGCCCCATGGTGATGCGCGTGCGGGTCGGCCATGGTGTTTTCGGCGCCGGGCGGCGGGCCTTCGCCGGGGAAACGAGCACGCGCGCCGGCGAGCGATATCAGGCCCGCCAGAATGGCGCCGAGCAGCGGCAGGAACACGATCGCCTGATACATCCGAGAAATCAGCCCTTCATCAGATTGATGTCTTCAACCGCGATCGAGCCGCGGTTGCGGAAATAGACGACGAGGATCGCAAGTCCAATGGCGGCTTCCGCCGCCGCCACCGTGAGGACCAGCAAGGCGTAGATTTGTCCGACGATGTCGCCGAGGTGAGTCGAGAAGGCCACCAGATTGATGTTGACCGCGAGCAGGATCAACTCGATCGACATCAGGATAATGATGACGTTCCTGCGATTGAGAAAGATGCCGAAGATGCCGAGCGTGAACAGGATGGCGGCGACCGAAAGATAATGTCCGAGGCCGACGGTCATGGATTCGTCTCCAGTCCCTGACCCGGCCGCACGCGGCGCAGCTCGATCGAAGTCCGCGGATTGCGGGCGACCTGCGCGCCGATATCCTGCCGCCGCACGCGCACGCGATGTTGCAGCGTCAGCACGATCGCACCGACCATCGCCACCAGCAGCACCATGCCGGCCGCCTCGAAGAAATAGACATAGCGCGTGTAGAGCACCTGGCCGATCGCGGCCGTGTTAGGCACGGAAGCAACGGGCGGGATCGGCGCCGTGATTGACTGCGGGATGCCTGGCCCGATCGTCCAGGCGCCAACCAGCAGCAGCAGTTCGGCCAGGAAAATGCCGCCGATCAACACACCGATCGGCAGATATTGCAGCATGCCCTGCCGCAATTGCGAGAAGTCGACGTCGAGCATCATGACCACGAACAGGAACAGCACCGCGACCGCGCCCACGTAGACGACGATCAGGATCATCGCGAGGAATTCCGCGCCCATCAGGACGAACAGCCCCGCCGCGTTGACGAAGGCCAGGATGAGAAACAGCACCGAGTGCACGGGATTCTTCGACGCGATCACCATCACCGCCGAGGCCACGCAGATGCAGGCGAAAAGATAAAAGAAGATCGCTTGCACGATCATCGGCGATCACCTTCAGCGTCATTCCGGGGCGCGAGCCAACGGGTCCGCGCGAAGCGCGGCCCGATGATAAACTCCGCTCGCGAACCCGGAATCCATAGCCCCGCTGCGGAATATGGATTCCGGGCCCGCCGCTTTGCGGCGTCCCGGAATGACAGGTGTTGAAACGTCCTCGCCATCCCCGTCACCTGTACGGCGCGTCGAGCGCGATGTTCTTCGCGATCTCGCGCTCCCAGCGGTCGCCGTTCGCGAGCAAACGCTCCTTGTCGTAATAGAGCTCCTCGCGCGTCTCGGTGGAAAATTCGAAGTTCGGCCCCTCAACGATCGCATCCACCGGGCAGGCCTCCTGACAGAGCCCGCAATAAATGCACTTCACCATGTCGATGTCGTAGCGCGTCGTACGCCGCGTGCCGTCGTTGCGGCGCGGTCCCGCCTCGATGGTAATCGCCTGCGCCGGGCAGATCGCCTCGCACAGCTTGCAGGCAATGCAACGCTCCTCGCCGTTCGGATAACGGCGCAGCGCGTGCTCGCCGCGGAAGCGCGGCGAAATCGGATTCTTTTCGAACGGGTAATTGATCGTCGCCTTCGGCCGGAAGAAATACTTCATGCCGAGCCACGTGCCGATCACGAACTCCTTCAGGAAAATGGCCTTGGCCGCGCCGACAAGTCTCATCGTGTCCTCACTTCCCCGCAGCCACCGCGCCGCCGTATTGCAGCACGGCCGCGACGATCGCAACCATCGCCAGCGACAACGGGAGGAAGACCTTCCAGCCGAGACGCATAAGCTGATCGTAGCGGTAGCGCGGCACGATTGCTTTGGCCATCGCGAACAAAAAGAACATGAACAGCGCCTTGAGCACGAACCAGATCACGCCCGGAACCCATGTAAACGGCGGATAAGGCACGGGCGGCAGCCAGCCGCCAAGGAAGAGGATCGTGCCCATGGCGCACATCGTGCCGATTGCGACGTATTCCCCGAGCATGAACATCATGTAGGGCGTCGAGCCGTACTCGACCATGAAGCCGGCGACGAGCTCTGATTCCGCCTCCACGAGATCGAACGGCGGCCGGTTGGTTTCAGCCAGCGCCGAGACGAAAAACACGACAAACATGGGCAACAGCGGCAGCCAATACCAGCTGAACAGCCCGTATGGGCCGTTCTGCGCTTCGACGATGGTGGAGAGATTGAGCGAGCCGGCGCACAGCAGTACCGTAATAATGACGAAGCCGATCGAGACTTCGTACGAGACCATCTGCGCGGCCGAGCGCAGCGCCGCGAGAAACGGATATTTCGAGTTCGATGCCCAGCCGCCCATGATGATGCCGTACACGCTGAGCGAGGAAATTGCGAAAATGTAGAGAATGCCGACGTTGATATTGGAGATCACCCATCCTGCATTCACCGGGATCACCGCCCAGGCGGCGAGCGCCAGAACGCATGAGACGAGCGGCGCCAGCAAGAAGATGCCCTTGTTGGCGCCGGCCGGGATCACCGGCTCTTTGAGGACGAATTTGAGAAGGTCCGCGAAGGACTGAAACAAGCCCCACGGACCGACAACGTTCGGTCCACGCCGCAGCTGCACCGCCGCCCAAATCTTGCGATCGGCCAAAAGAATGTAGGCAATGCCGATCAGGAGAATGACGAGAAAGAGCAGCGATTCCGCCACCATCACGATCAGCGGCCAGATGTAGGTGGTGAAGAAATCCATTTATCTCTACTCCGCCGCCGTCTTGGCCGCGCTATGCGCGAGCGCCGAGCACTCGGCCATCGTCGCTGACGCGCGCGTGATCGGATTGGTGAGGTAGAAGTCCGCCACCGCCGAACGGAAACCGGTTCTGTTGGTATTCCCCCCTGCCTTGGCGAGCTTGGCGACGTCCGCCGGATCGCCGGCGGCAATCTGATCGATCCGCATCATGTGTGGGTGCGCGGCGAACACGGCCTGACGCAGTTGCGCCAGTGAATCGTACGGCAGGCGATGGCCGAGCAGGTCGGACAGCGCGCGCAGGATCGCCCAGTCCTCGCGCGCATCGCCCGGCGGGAACGCCGCGCGTTTGGCCATTTGCACGCGGCCTTCGGTATTCACATAGAGCGCCGATTTTTCCGGGTAGGCAGCGCCGGGTAGGATGACGTCCGCGCGGTGCGCGCCGCGGTCGCCGTGAGTGCCGATGTAAACGACAAACGGCCCCGGCTGCACCTCGATTTCGTCGGCCCCGAGCAGGAATAGCACGTCGACACCACCCGCCGCCATCTGCGTTGCATTGGGGGCGTTTGCGGCCGGCACAAAGCCAAGATCAAGCGCACCGACGCGCGAAGCAACGGCATGCAGCACTGAGAAGCCGTTCCAGCCGTCCTTGACGGCGCCAAAATCGACCGCCGTCTTGGCCGCGAGCGCGGCGATAGCCGCCCCATCTGCCCGCGCGAGCGCTCCGGCGCCGACCAGGATGAGCGGGCGCTCGGCATTCTTGAGCACCTCGGCAAATTTGTTGTTGCCCAGACCTGCAAGAGTCTCAGGCCCCGCGCCAAGATATTGATACGGATAGGTGAGATCGGCCTTCTCCCCGATCAGGCCGATCGGGAAGTTGCCGCCGCGCCAGCGCTTGCGGATGCGCGCATTTAGAACGGCCGCTTCGCGGCGCGGATTTGAGCCAACGATCAGCAAAGCGTCGGCATGCTCGATCCCCGCAATTGTCGCGTTAAAGAGATATGTAGCCCGGCCCCACTTCGGATCGATCGCTGCTCCCTCCTGGCGCGCATCGATAGTGCCGCTGCCGAGCCGCACCATCAGATCCTTGAGAGCGAACATTTCCTCGACCGCCGCCAGATCGCCCGCGATGGCGCCGATGCGATTGCCTTGTGCGCCGTTTACTTTGGCCGCTATTGCCGCGAAAGCTTCGTTCCATGTCGCCGGACGCAAACGACCGTGTTCGCGCACAAAAGGCTGGTCGAGCCGCTGCGTGCGCAGGCCGTCGACGACGTGGCGCGTCTTGTCGGAAATCCACTCCTCGTTCACCTCGTCATTCGTGCGCGGCAGGATGCGCATGACCTCGCGCCCGCGCGTGTCGATCCGGATCGCCGAACCGAGCGCATCCATCACGTCGATCGACTCGGTCTTGCCAAGCTCCCACGGCCGCGCCGCGAACGCATAAGGCTTCGAGGTCAAAGCGCCCACCGGACACAAATCGACGACGTTTCCTTGCAACTCCGAGGTCATCGCCTGCTCGAGATAGGTCGTGATCTCCATGTCCTCGCCGCGGCCGATGGCGCCAAGCTCAGGTACGCCTGCCACTTCAGCCGAAAACCGAATGCAGCGCGTGCACTGGATGCAGCGCGTCATGATCGTCTTGACCAGCGGGCCGATGTATTTGTCCTCAACAGCGCGCTTGTTTTCCCGATAACGGCTCGCGTCCACGCCATAGGCCATGGCCTGGTCCTGCAAGTCGCACTCGCCGCCCTGATCGCAGATCGGGCAGTCGAGCGGATGATTGATGAGCAGGAATTCCATCACGCCTTCGCGCGCCTTGCGCACCATCGGCGTGCGGGTGTTGAGGACCTTCGGCGAGCCGTCCTTGTTCGGCGGCAAATCCTTCACGCCGAGCGCGCAGGAGGCCTGCGGCTTCGGCATGCCAGCCACCTCGATCAGGCACATACGGCAGTTGCCGGCAATCGACAGCCGCTCGTGGAAGCAGAAGCGCGGGATTTCCGCGCCCGCGGCTTCGCACGCCTGGAGCAGCGTGTACTCCGGCGGAACGTCGATCTCTTTGCCGTCAACGATGAGCTTGGTCATCGCTTACTCCGCCGCCTGTGGCATCGGCTCGCGCACGCGCTCGTTGCTTGCGTTGCGCGTGTATTCGTCGATGCGCCGCTCGATCTCGGGCCTGAAGTGCCGCAGCAGCCCCTGCACCGGCCACGCCGCGCCGTCGCCAAAGGCGCAGATGGTGTGGCCCTCGATCTGCTTCGTCACCTCGAACAGCATGTCGATTTCTTTT
>JAICMO010000206.1 GCA_025929185.1 Pseudolabrys sp. | reverse complement strand
GGATTTGGGCCGCTCGAGGAGCAGGTACGGCGAAACATGGAGATGTTCGAAAAGGCGTTCGCGATGTTCACGCCTTTCGGGCAAAGCTCCGGCAAGACCGATAAACAGCAGGGCGGCGGCAGCGCCGAGATGGACGAGCTTCGGCGTCAACTCGCCGAAATGCAGAAGCGGCTCGACAGCCTCGGAAAGAACGAGTAGCGCGCGCTCTTTAGGGCATGATCGCTTAAAACGGAAGCGCCGCTTGCCGCAACGTCATTGCCGGACTTGATCCGGCAATCCATCTTTGCGAAGGAGATGGGCCCGCGGGTGACGCCGAAGACATTGAGACGATTCAAATCCAAAGCAATCATGCTTTAGGCCCCCTGGCGGTCGTTTTCGTTTCGGATTTCGGATGGCGTCGCGCCGTAGAAACGCTTGAACGTCCGGTTGAAGTAGGACAAGTCGCCAAAACCGGCTTCGAACGCGATCCAGGCAATGCTGCGCTCGGCCGATCGTGGATCGGTTAACATGCGGTGCGCATGCACAAGGCGGCGTGTCAGAACGAATTGCGAGAACGATGTTCCTTCGCCTTCGAACAGTTTGCGAATGTAGCTGTCCGATATTTTGTGACGCTTCGCGACCAGGCCGGGTGAGAGCTCGCCGTGAGCAAGGCGCGCTTCGATGTCGTTCTTGATGGCGCGCAAGCGCGCCGCACGTATGCCACGACCCTCGGCAACCGCCCTAGCGTCGCGCGTCGCGCCGAGCGTCACCGCGATGAGGTCGCACAATTGGACGACGATGAGCGAACGCATATCCGGCATCTCCAAGGCCGGATCATCGAAGACTGCATCCACGTACGTCCGCAGCAGTCCCAGCATGCCTGTGCCCCGCGGGACGGGACGCAACACAAAATCATCGATGTTGCTCACAAGCGGCCCAAGTGAGGCACGCGGCAGCCGGATGACGCGATGATCCACGAGGCTCGGCCGGCTAATAGTCCGCGAAACGGAATAGCTGAGCAGCATTGCATCGCCATTGCCTAGCGTCGTCTCGCGGCGCTGCGCAGAAACGTCACTCAGGCCGCTCACATTCATGTGAAAGCTGAAATCGTCGTCGCCGTCGCCGCTGTCCCGGCGCGCGTGTTCGTGACGCACACCTTGCACCGTTCCGGACAGAAGCCCGAGGTCAGGAAATTTGCGAAGCGAAAAATCAATGTCGCACGAATGATCGGGAATTGGGTTGAAGGACACCCAGGTCAAACCGCGTTCGTGGAGCGACAAGACTGCGCCGCCTTGCGCTTGCACATGCAAAGCGTCTGCGGCCCGGGTGCTCATATGTCGCTCATCGCGCTCTGACCTCAATGGGCAGCGACGCTCAGCATAACAATCAGTGCGGAATCCCGTCCAGTCCCACACACATTCCCGCTGTGTCCAAGCCGGCACAAGGGGCCGATCCTATGCTGCCGCTCAAATCTGGAGGACACAATGCAGCTTTCCCGTCGCAAGCTCTTGCAAATGGCAGCCGGTGCAGCCGCTGTTCCGGCCGCCAGTTCGCGCCTCGCGTGGGCGCAAAATGCTCTAACAGTCCCTCAGCACGTCAGAGTGGCAACCGGACTTCTGGCGATGTGGCAAAGCACTGCCTGGCTCGGCGCCGAAGCGGGCGTTTTCAAGAAACGCGGGATCGACATGACTTTCCCCGCGATTGCGGCTGGCGGGCCGCGCGCCGCCGCCGGCCTCATCCGCGGCGAGTGGGAGTTTGCTCACACGGGGACACTGCCTGTCGCCGAAGAAGTACTCAAAGGCCGCGATATCGTGATCCTGGCGACGCCGACGTCGGTGTTCTCTAACTCCTTCGTGATGACCAGGAAGGGTATCACGCAACTCAATCGGTTGGCCGGAAAGAAAATTGGCGTGTTGAGTGAAACCGGCCAAACGAGCGTGGCGGCTCGCATCACTGTCGAGAAAGCCGGCGCGACCGCGACTTACATTCCTCTCGTTAAATTCGATCGCATCTATGCGGCGTTGGCAGCGGGGGAGATCGATGCAGGCGCATTGCCGATCGACATGCGCTTTACCGGTCAACTGCGCTATGGCTGGAATGCATTTCCAATCCACGAATTTGGTACGCCGTCGATCTTCGCGAGCACGCGGAAGTTGATCGCCGCTAACCGCGAATTGGTGATGAGCGTCATGCAGGGCTTCGTCGAGACAATCCATATCTTCAAGACGCGGCCCGACGTGGTGGTGCCGTTGCTGCAACGCTATCTGAAAATCGAAGATCGAAAGGCCGCAGAGGACCTCTATGCTTTCCACGTGCCGGTATTCCAACGCGTTCCGCGTCCCTCATTTCCCGGCATGCAGACATTGCGCGATTTACTCGCCAAAAAATATCCAGCGGCCTCTTCGCTCAAGGAAACCGATATTGCCGATTACTCTTTCGTCGATGAGCTTGAGCGAAGCGGATTCATTGACCGACTATACGCGGCTGACGGGAAGTAATTTTGGGACGAGCCAATATAGGCTAGATCAACCTCAGTCCCTTCAAGCTCGCGTGTCCGTCCTTGCCGACGATGATGTGATCGTGCACCGCAATGCCGAGCGGCTTCGCCACCTCGACGATCGCCTGCGTCATCTGAATGTCCGCGTGCGAGGGCGTCGGGTCGCCTGAGGGATGATTGTGCACGAGGACCACCGCGGTCGCCGACAATTCCAGCGCGCGCTTGACGACCTCGCGCGGATAAACCGGTGTGTGATCGACCGTGCCTGTTTGCTGCACTTCGTCGGCGATGAGTTGATTGCGCTTGTCGAGGAAGAGGATGCGGAATTGCTCCTTTTCCGCGAAAGCCTGCGCGGTGCGGCAGTAGTCGAGAACGCTCGACCACGAGGACAGCAACGGCCGCTTACGGACCTGTCCGCGCGCCAGCCGGCCCGCCGCCGCATGCACGATCTTCAGCTCATCGACGGCGGCATCGCCGAGCCCCTTGACTTCCTTGAGCCTTGGACGCGGCGCCGCGACGACTTCGGCGAACGAGCCGAATGCGGCGATCAGGTCTTTCGCCAGTGGCTTCACGTCGCGCTGGGGGATCGCGCGGAAGAGAACGAGCTCCAGCAGCTCGTAGTCGCTCACCGCGTCGCTGCCCGCTTCGCGAAAGCGCGCCCGCAGCCGTTCGCGATGGCCGCGATAATGCGGCACGGCTTCGGAAAGCGCCGCAGCGCGCGCCGTCTTGTCGTATCTGACCGCCATGAAAGCCAGCCCCGAGTCCTAAACGCCGGGATTGTAGTGCAGGTGAATGGGTTCGACGAGGGCGCTGTCATTCCGGGATGCTCGCGAAGCGAGCAGACCCGGAATCCATACTCCGCAGCGTCGTAGGTATGGATTCCGGGTTCGCGGCCTGGAGGCCGCGCCCCGGAATGACAGAAGTATTGGTCAGCTCTTATAAGGCGGCTTGTCGAGGTGCTTTGGCGAGAGCGTGAAGATCTCGACGCCATCTTCGGTGACGCCGACCGTATGCTCGAATTGGGCGGAGAGGGAGCGGTCGCGCGTGACCGCGGTCCAGCCGTCGGACAGCACCTTCACGTGCGGCCGGCCGAGATTGATCATCGGCTCGACGGTAAAGAACATGCCCGGCCGCAGCATGATGCCTTCGCCGGGCCGCCCGACGTGCACGATATTGGGCTCATCGTGGAACAGTCGCCCCAAGCCGTGGCCGCAGAAGTCGCGCACCACGCTCATGTGCTGCGATTCGACGAAGGTCTGGATTGCCGCGCCGATGTCGCCGGTGGTGGAACCAGGGCGGATGGTCGAGATGCCGCGCATCATCGCCTCGTAGGTCACTTCGATCAGCCGCTCCGCTTTGCGCGGGATTGGCCCGATCGCGAACATGCGGCTGGAGTCGCCATGCCAGCCGTCGAGGATCAGCGTCACGTCGATGTTGACGATGTCGCCTTCCTTGAGCGGCTTGTCGCCGGGAATGCCGTGGCAGACGACGTGATTGAGCGACGTGCAGGTCGATTTCCGGTAGCCGCGGTACATCAACGTCGCCGGCAGCGCGTTGTGATCGCGCGCGAAGTCGTGCACGAATCGATCGAGCTTCTCGGTGCTGATGCCGGCCTTTACCTCGTCCACCAGCAGGTCGAGGCAGCGCGCGACCAGTTGCCCGGCCTTGCGCATGCCTTCGAAGGCGGCGGGTCCGTGGATTTTGATCTGGCCGGTTTTGCGGAGAGGCGCGACGGCGGCGTCGACGTAGGTCATGGATGGAATGTAAGGGTTGGGACGTTTGGTGCAAGCGCGCTTCGTTTACCTCTCCCCGCATGCGGGGAGAGGTCGACTTCCGCGCGAAGCGAGGAAGTCGGGTGAGGGGGCGTTGAGATTCATTGCGGAGCCCCTCGCCCGGCTCGCCGCTGACGCTCTCGTCATGCCGCTTTCACCAGCGGTTTGATGTGACGCACATCAATCTTCTGCTGTGCCTGCCAGGTATCATAAGCGCCTTGCATCCGGACCCAAATCTCCGGTCCATCTCCGAACAACTTGCCGAGTAAAACGGCTACTTCAGGCGTCACCGGCTTCTTTTCGGCCAGGATCGCATGAAGATGCTGCCGGGATATACCGAGCAGATCGGCAATCTCCCTTTTGGAGCGCTTAACTGCGGGAATAATATCTTCACGCAGCAATGCACCCGGATGTGTCGGGCACCGCTTCGGGTTGCGCTTGGCAACATAAGCCATCGTCAGTTCCTCCTAGTGATACTGCTCCAGATCAACGCCATAGGCGTGTCCGTCCACAAACTCGAAAGTGGTGCACCATGGCCCATTCACATGGACCGTATACCGCGCGGGCGTGAAGCCCCTCAGCGCGTGGAACTGCGCGCCCGCAAAATCCATCTCTTGTGGACGGGTCGCTTGGTCCAGACGGTCCAATAAGCGCAAGATGCGTCCGTGCAGACGCTGATCGATTCGCCGCGCCCGGCCGTCACTCCATAGTTCCGACAGCGCCTTGTGATTGAACGTCTTTATCACGCAAGGGGAGTGTAATCTAAATGACGACACATGTCAATCGTTAGATTACAGCATCGCCTTGAGGCAGATTCGCGCTATTGATCCGCAATCCTTCCGCCCAACTCGTCCTCGATATGCGCGCGCACGATGTCGTCGAAACTGGTTTCCGCCTTGAAGCCGAGTTCGCGCGCCCGTGCACCGTCGATTCGCTCGGCCCAGCCCGAGACGATGCGCTGAACCAGCGCATCGGGTTCGCGGCGAATGCG
>JAICMO010000061.1 GCA_025929185.1 Pseudolabrys sp. | reverse complement strand
GTAGGGACTTTCGAAATTCATCCTGTGCAGCACGCGGTAGCGCTCTTTCGGCATCGCGGCGCCGAGCACCGCGACCTGGCCCGAGGTCGGCATCACCAGGCCCATGATGATGGCGATGGTCGTGGTCTTGCCGGCGCCATTGCCACCCAGAAGGCCTGTGATTGAGCCCGGCGGAAGCCGAAAGGAAATTCCGTCCACCGCCGTCGTGCCTTTGTAGACTTTGGTTAACCGGTCGACGGAAATGGCCGATTGTACGCTGGCGTCCATTCAAAGGGGTTCCGCGTTGGTCCGGCAGATGTGACGCTCCGCCGCGCCAAGCGCAAGCCCCGCGGCAGCAACGCGGCACGGCCCGGATTTGAGCGCGTTGTACGTGGCGTTACACTGAGGCGATGGCCCCATTCGACCTTGCCCAGAATCATCCAGGCCGCAACGTGCGTCTCGACACGCTGGTGCGCCTGCGCTGGCTTGCCGTGATCGGCCAGACCACGGCCGTGCTCGTCGTCTATGCAGGGCTCGATTTCATCCTGCCGATCTGGGCCTGCCTCGCCGTGATCGCGCTCTCCGCATGGCTCAACATCGCGCTGCGGCTTCGCTTCCACCTGACGCAACGGCTCGAGCCGGATCGTGCCGCCTGGCTGCTTGCCTTCGACATCGGGCAACTCGCGGTGCTGCTGTTCTTGACCGGCGGATTGCAAAATCCGTTCGCGTTCCTCTTTCTCGGCCCGGTGCTGATCTCGGCGACCGCGCTGCCGCCGCGCTTCACGCTGATGCTCGGCGGCTTCGCCGTGCTGTGCGCGACCATCCTTGTGTTCGCGCACTATCCGCTGCCGTGGGATCCGGACGATCCGCTGCAACTGCCGCCGATCTACATGATGGGCGTGTGGCTTTCGATTCTGCTCGCGATCGCCTTTATCGGCGTCTATGCCTGGCAGATCACGGAAGAGTCGCGGCAGCTCGCGGATGCGTTGGCGGCGACCGAACTCGTGCTCACGCGCGAGCAGCATTTGTCACAACTCGACGGGCTCGCAGCCGCCGCGGCGCATGAACTCGGCACGCCGCTGTCGACGATATCCGTCATCGCCAAAGAGCTCGAACGCGCGATCGCGCCGAACGCGCCGCACGGCGACGACGTACGGCTCCTGCGCGAGCAGGCCACGCGCTGCCGCGACATCCTCGCCAAGCTTACCGAACTTTCATCGAGCGGCGAGCCGTTCGACCGCATGCCGCTGAGCGCCTTGCTCGAAGAAGTGGTGGCGCCGCACCGCAATTTCGGCGTGGCAATCGATGTTTCCGTGCCGCGGGAACACGCGGCAGAACCGGTCGGCGCGCGCAACCCGGCCATTCTCTACGGCCTCGGCAACTTGCTGGAGAACGCCGTCGACTTCGCGCGCGATCGCGTAACGGTCGACGCGGCATGGAACGGCGAGGCTGTCGACGTGACGATCAGCGACGATGGCCCCGGTTTCGCGCCGGAAATAATGGACCGGATCGGCGAGCCGTATGTTACGAGCCGTCCACATGGACAAGATGAAAAGAACGTCGAAGCCGGCGGCCTCGGATTGGGATTTTTCATCGCCAAAACGCTGCTCGAGCGCTCCGGCGCGACGCTCGCGTTCGAAAATCGAGCGTTTCCGGAACGCGGCGCCACCGTAAAGGTGCGCTGGCCACGCAGCGAATTCGAGCGGCCGTTAACCGCCGCCGCCACTTGAGATTGACCGGAATGTGATTATTTTTTGTTATGTACTCCACGTTTGCGAAGCGTAAGATGTTCGAAGGCCAGCAAGTGGATCGGATATGGACGTGGCCATGAACGACGCCGCATCGACCGCGGCTCTCAGAGCAAAAACTCCCGGCGAACGGTCGCTGCTGATCGTCGAAGACGACAAATCGTTCCTGCAACGTCTCGCCAAGGCGCTCGAAACGCGCGGCTTCACGGTAAAGATCGCGGAGTCGGTAACGGACGGCTTGCAGCGGGTCGAGCAGGATGCGCCGGCTTTCGCCATCGTCGACATGCGTCTCGGCGACGGCAACGGCCTCGACGTGATTTCCGCGCTCAAGCGCAGGCGCCCCGACGCGCGCGGCATTATTCTCACCGGCTACGGCAATATCGCGACCGCGGTGAACGCGGTCAAACTTGGCGCCGTCGATTATCTCGCAAAACCGGTCGATGCCGACGATGTCGTCGCCGCGCTACTCGCGCTCGACAACAAAAAGATCGAGCCGCCGGAAAATCCGATGTCGGCCGATCGTGTGCGCTGGGAGCACATCCAGCGCATTTATGAGCTTTGCGGACGCAACGTTTCGGAAACCGCGCGCCGGCTCAACATGCATCGCCGGACGCTTCAGCGCATTCTGGCGAAACGCGCGCCGCGGTAAAAGCCGCCTCTCCAGCCGGTCATTCCGGGGCGCAGCCGAAGGCTGCGAACCCGGAATCCATAGCCCCAGCGCTGCGGAGTATGGATTCCGCGCTCGCGCGTTGCACGCGCCTCCCGGAATGACAGTCAGAGAAATTCTCCATACGGCCCTTCGGGATCGGCGAGCGCTTGCAGGCGCGAGGCGGCCGTCTGCGCAAAAGCAAGCATCACTGCCTTGCGCGTCGCCGCGGCAAGACGATGCTCGGGCGCCTCGCACATGATCTGCGCGCCGAAGGCATCGGCCACGATCAGCCCGGTATCCTTCGGGAAGATGTCGCACGGCACTTCCATACACGTTGCGAAGAACAGGCGATCGCAATGCAGGCGATAATCCATCCATTTCTGGTCGGCGCGGAAATCGGCGACCGAGGATTTTATTTCGACGATCCAGATTTCGCCGCCGCCGTCGAGTGCGACCAGGTCGGCGCGCCGGCCGGAGGCCAGCGACAATTCGCTGACGACCGAAAACCCGTGCGCGTGCAGCAGGCGCGATGTGCCGCGCGCGATCTTGAGCGCGGTTTCCGACTGGCGGCCGTCGACCGGCAACTCGATGCGTTGTGTGGCACGCATGATCGTCACGCCTGCACCTTCGATTTTGCTCCCCGTTCGATGCGTTCGGGAAATGCTTTTGCCAGTGCTGCCCGGCTCGCTTCGATGACGCCGCGCTCGGTGATGAGGCCGGTGACGAGCCGCGCCGGCGTGACGTCGAAGCCATAATTGGCGGCGTTCGAGCCGTCCGGCACGATCTGCACGGCCTCGATGCGGCCGTCCTTCGTTTTGCCGGTCATCAGCGTGACCTCGTCGGGCGCCCGCTCCTCGATCGGAATTTCGGCAACGCCATCGTTCACCATGAAGTCGATGGTCGGCGACGGCAGCGCCACGTAAAACGGCACGTTGTTGTCGCGCGCGGCGAGCGCTTTCAAATACGTGCCGATCTTGTTGCACACGTCGCCTTGGGCGGTAACGCGGTCGGTGCCGACAAACACGATGTCGACAAGCCCGTGCTGCATCAGATGGCCTCCCATGTTATCGGGAATGACGGTGTGCGCGACACCATGGCGGCCGAGTTCCCATGCGGTGAGCGAAGCGCCCTGATTGCGCGGACGCGTTTCATCGGCAAAGACGTGGATCGGGATGCCGTTGTCATGCGCCATGTAAATGGGCGCGGTCGCGGTGCCCCAGTCCACAGTCGCGAGCCAGCCGGCGTTGCAATGCGTGAGCACATTGACGCGCTCGCCTTTCTTGCGCGCGGCGATCTCCTCGATGAGTCTGAGGCCGTTCCGGCCGATCGCCTGATTGATGGCAACGTCTTCATCGCAAATCTCGCCCGCGCGCCTGAACGCGGCGGCGACGCGCTCGCCGCGCGGCCGGTTGCGTACCGCCGCCATGACTTCATCCAGCGCCCATTTCAGGTTGATCGCCGTCGGCCGCGTTGCCAGCAAGGCCGCATAGGCGCGCTCGAGATTTTCGTCCGAAGCATCGGCCCCCAGCGCCAGCCAGAGCCCGTAAGCGGCAACTGCGCCGATGAGCGGCGCGCCGCGCGTCTGCATCGTTTTGATCGCACGTACGGCGTCGTCGAGACTCGCAAGCCGCAGCGTCGCGAAACGGTGCGGCAACACCGTCTGGTCGATGACGCCGACACTTGCGCCGTCCTGTTCGACCCAGATGCTGCGCGTTTGCCTGCCGTCGATCTTCATGGGATGAGACATAACCATGTTTGCGCCCGGCGCAAAGCCGGATAGTTTACGGTAGGCCCGCTCGGCTGAGGATGGCGCATGACGACAATTGATTACGAAAAAGAATACAACAACCGTGCGCGGGTCCCCGAGTACCTCGACATATTCGCCCGTTGGGCGCGCGCGGCCGAAGCCTACCGCAAGGCCTGTCCCGGCGCGGAATTGTCCATCGCTTATGGTCCGTCGCCGCGCCAGACGATCGATATTTTTCCGGCGAAAGACGGCGGCAAGGCGCCGATCGCGATGTTCATTCACGGCGGCTGGTGGCGCTCGCTCGATCCATCGATGTTCAGCTACACGGCGATCGGCCCCAACGCGCACGGCGTAACCGTCGCGGTCGTCGGCTACGATCTCGTTCCCAACGTGACGGTCGCCACCATCATCGAGCAGATGCGGGCGGCGTGCCTCGCAGTGTGGAAGCGCTTCGGCCAACGCATCATGGTCTACGGCCATTCCGCCGGCGGACATCTCACCGCCTGCATGGTGGCGACCGATTGGAAGACGCTTTCGAGCGAGGCTCCGCACGATCTGGTGCCGGCCGGTTATTCGATTGGCGGCGTGTTCGAGCTTGCGCCTCTGCTGCACGTGAGCGCCAACCAGGACATCCGACTCGATGCGGAATCGGCGCGCGCGTGCTCGCCGATCTATTGGCAAGTGCCGCCCGGTCGCACGTTCGATGCCGTAGCCGGCGCGCTCGAATCGAGCGAATTCCTGCGGCAGAGCCGGCTTATCGCTGATGCATGGAAGAATGTGGCCAAGACGCGCTACGAGGCGCTGGCCGGAACCAATCATTACACGGTTGTCGATCCGCTCACGGACGCAAACAGCGCGATGACGAAGCGGATCGTGGAGTTGGCGCATCAAGTCGCTGCGCGCTGACTCAGAACCAATAGCGCCGTGCGAAGCTGACTGTCAGCAGCGCGCCGACAACGACAATCAAAACCCGAACGACGTTGCGCGGGATAACGCGCGCGATATAGGAGCCGGCAAAGCCGCCGCCGATCGTGCCCGCGATCAGCGCAAGCGTCTGCGGCCACGCCACCGCGCCATGCAGAATGAAGACGCACGCCGCCGCCATGCCGTTGAGGCTGCTGACAAGGTTTTTGGTCACGTTGGCGGAGCGATAATCGCCGCCGGTCGCCACTGAAAACACGCCGAGGATCAAGACGCCGACGCCCGCGCCGAAGTAGCCGCCGTAGAACGAAACCGGCAGCAGCATTTTCAAGCTGCCGACGTTGAATTTGACGTCGCGTCCGCGCCCGGCGGCGCGCTGCCGCAGCCATTTGCTGATGCGCTCGGAATACGCGAACAGGATCGTGGCAAAGCCGAGCAGCAGCGGGACAAAAACGGTAAACAGGCGCTGCGGCGTCACCAGCAACATCGTCGCGCCGAGAGCCGCGCCGATCACGGACGCAGCGATAAGCCCCAGGAACGCGCGATTGAACGGCGGAAGCTGGGAGCGATCGGAAAGCGCCGCCACCATGGTGCCGGGCATGATCGCGATGAGGTTGCTGACCACGGCCGCCTGCGGCGGGACGCCCGCCGCGATCAGGGCCGGATAGGTGACGACGGCCGCGCCGCCGACGATCGAGGCCATAATGCCAGCAAGAATTCCCGCCCCGGCGAGGAGCGCAATCGTGAAAATGTCCATGATCAGAAGGCAATTTCCGCATTTTGGTCGTCATCCTGAGGTACGCGCTGAAGATGCGGCTCGCAGAATGACGGTGACCATTCACCCTTCGAGGCTCGGCGCTCGCGCGCGTCGCACCTCCGGGTGACGGAGTGAAGAATGTATCGCACGCATGTCGCTCAGAAAAACGCCTGGATGCCGGTTTGCGCACGGCCCAGAATGAGCGCGTGGATATCATGTGTGCCCTCGTAGGTGTTGACCGTCTCGAGGTTCGCGAGCACCCGCATCACCTGGTATTCCTCCGAAATGCCGTTGCCGCCGTGCATATCGCGCGCCATGCGCGCGATCTCCAGCGCCTTGCCGCAGTTGTTGCGCTTCATCAGCGAGATCGCCGGCGGCGCCGCTTTGCCCGCTTCGAGCAGACGGCCAAGCCGCAGCGCGCCTTGCAGGCCGAGCGTAATTTCGGTCTGCATGTCGGCGAGCTTTTTCTGGATGAGCTGGTTGGCGGCGAGCGGCCGGCCGAACTGCTTGCGGTCGAGCGTGTATTGCCGCGCGGCGTGCCAGCAGAATTCCGCCGCGCCCATCGTGCCCCACGCGATGCCGTAGCGCGCGTTGTTGAGGCAGCCGAACGGGCCGGCGAGTCCGCGCACATTGGGAAGAAGATTTTCTTCGGGCACAACGCAATCTTCCAGCACGATCTCGCCGGTGATCGAGCAGCGCAATGAAAGCTTGCCTTCGATCTTCGGGGTGGAGAAACCTTTCGCGCCGCGCTCGACGATGAAGCCGCGGATTTTGCCGTCGAGCTTCGCCCAGACGACCGCGACATCGGCAACCGGCGCATTCGAGATCCAGGTCTTGGCGCCGTTGAGCTTGTAGCCGCCGGAAACTTTCTCCGCGCGCGTCACCATCGAGCCGGGGTCGGAGCCGTGGTCGGGCTCCGTCAATCCGAAGCAGCCGATGATCTCGCCTTTCGCAAGCTTCGGCAGATATCTGCGCCGCTGCGCCTCGGTGCCGTAGGCGTAGATCGGATACATCACCAGCGACGACTGCACCGACATCGAGGAGCGATAACCGGAATCGACGCGCTCGAGCTCGCGCGTGATCATGCCATAGGCGACGTAGCCGAGCCCCGCGCCGCCATACTCTTCCGGAATGGTCGGTCCGAGCAGGCCGAGCTTGCCCATTTGCGGGATCAGATCGGGATCGTACTTTTCTTGCGCGTAGGCTTCGATCACGCGCGGCGCGAGGTAGTCCTGCGCAAAGCCGCGCGCGGTGTCGCGCACCATGCGCTCTTCTTCGGTGAACTGGTCCTCAAGATCGAACGGATCATCCCATTTGAACGGCGCTTCTTTCAGCGCCGCAGGTTTTGCCTCGCGCTGTTCGGCCGCGTGGGACATCGGAACCTCCTGACGAAAACTTTTCGATGGGCATTATAGCCTGATGCGCACCACCGTCATCCTGAGGCGCGAGGCGCGTAAGCGCCGAGCCTCGAAGGATGACAGGCACGGATTCACGGGCCGTGCATACCCGTCCCGGATTTCGCTGCGCTCCATCCGGGCCACGACGCTATGGCGCAAACAAAAACCGCCGGCTTTGCGCCGGCGGTTTTCGTGTCCCAACGCCTGGCGGCTCAGATCGCCATCTTGAGATCTTTCGAGGCGCGGAACGCCACTTTCTTGCTCGCCTTGATCTTGATCGCCTCGCCCGTCGCCGGGTTGCGGCCCATGCGCGCGGCGCGCCGGCGCACCTGCAAAATGCCGAGCCCGACAATCTTCACGCGCTCACCCTTCTTGAGATGCTTGGTGATCATGGCAACCAGATCGTTGAGCATTTCCTGACCTTGTTTCTTGGTCAGCTGATGTTCCTCCGCCAGAGTATTGGCGAGATGCTTCAAAGTAATGGGTTTGGATTTGGCCGGCAAAGCGGCTTTAGCTGCCATCGGTCTTACTCCTGAGCGCAGAATGCGCTGTGCCGCAGAGCTATGAGATTCGCGATTCCGCGCCAATAGCCATGTGCGCAAAAGGGCCCGGCATCCCCTTAAAAGCACGCAGAAGCACGCCAAAACCGCCCGGCGCGGCATCGCCGGAGCCGTTGCCGCTCCCCCGCCCTTGGTCTATTTCTACCGGCCAGGCGCCCGTAGCTCAGCTGGATAGAGCGTTGCCCTCCGAAGGCAAAGGTCAGAGGTTCGAATCCCCTCGGGCGCGCCACCCTTTTGCTGGTCCGTTCCGGACACATGGGTTACGTTTCATACTGGAGACATGGGTAACACTTTTGGCCCGAAGGGGTTTGGCAGTGGTTCGAGTCTGCAAGTCTCATCATCGAAGTACCTGAGATCATAGTCCATGAAGCTGACCAGCCAAATCCGGTCGTCAGTTTGTTTGACGCCGACGGTTTGACCGGCGAAGACCTGGCTGAGGTTGATTTTCCGGCGATTGAAGCAGATGCGCCCGCAGGTCGTCACGGTGACGGCCTTGTCGTGGATCGGATAGTCAACGTCCGGTAAGCCCTGATACTGACGTGACGAGGGTCGGTAGAACTGCACAGGGCATTGCATATTGAGTGCCTGGTGTGGGCGCTCGTTGTTGTAGCAATCGATGAACTCGTCGAACCTGGCCTGTTGCTGAATGAAGTTGCCGGCTGCCGGCTTGGTGGTTTCCAGCTTGAGGGTGAGATGCATGCGCTCGTGACGGCCATTTTGCTGCGGATGACCGGGCTTGATGCGTTCGATGGCGATGCCAAGCCGCAGCCACCAGACCGAGAGCCTGGAGAGATTGAACAGGGCATTTGGACTGGCAAAGGGAACGCCGTTGTCGGTCCGGATGGCCCGAGGCACGCCGAACTCCTTGAAAGCGCTTTCAAACACGGCGAAAGCGTAAGCTTCCTTGGTGGTGTGCAGGGCTTCGCATGCAATCAGATAGCGACTGGCGAAGTCGGTGATCGTCAAGGGATAGCAATAGCGGCGATCCGCGAGCATGAACTCGCCCTTGTAGTCGGCACACCACAGTTCATTGGGCTGTTTGGCGATCGATAGTCCTGTGCCGGTGGCCTTGTTGCGCCGGCGCGTCTTGCGTTTGACCAGACCATGGCGATCGAGAACCGTATGCACGGTGCTGATCGCCGGGGCGTGGACGTCCGGATAGAGCCGCACCAACCGTTCGCGTATCTTCGGCGCACCCCAATGGGGCTTGTCCTGCTTGCAGCGCAGGATCAGTGTCTCGATCTGAACCGGCAACTGGTTGGCGTGCCGGTAAGGTCGCCGCGAGCGATCGGTCAGCCCATCCAGGCCGACATCGTTGTAGCGGGTGAGGATCTTGTAGCCGGTCTTGCGCGAGATGCCGAACTCTCGGCATAGGCCCGCCATCCGCTCCCCGTCCAGCAGCCGGGCAATGAACTTCAGACGTTCATCCATGGGTTTACACGCCTTCCAGGCCATCTTGCGCTCCTCGCAAAAGGCCCGATTGTGTAACCCATGTCTCCGGAATGAACTGTCACCCTTCTCTCAGGAAGGGCACGCTGAACCATCAGCGCGTCAAAACGTTTACGCCGATATTCAGCAGCAAAAGCCCGTCGCGCTGCCGGTCCGGGATGTCCGATTTCGGCGCGTAACCCCAGGACCACACAGGAAAAACAGTGATCTCACACACGCGGGTCCTCGAAGCGCTCCCGGTCGCCGTCTACGTCACGGACGCCGAGGGCCGCATCACATTCTATAACGAAGCCGCCGCGAAGTTCTGGGGCCACCGGCCCGAGCTCAACAGCGCGCAATGGTGCGGATCGTGGCGGCTCTTTTTTCCGGACGGCCGACCCATGCGGCACGACGAATGCCCGATGGCCGTCGCGCTGAAGGAAGGCCGGCCAGTGCTGGACCACGAGGCGATCGCCGAGCGGCCGGACGGCACCAGAGTTCCGTTCGCGCCCTATCCGAGCCCGATCAGGGACGAGCAGGGCCGTGTCATCGGCGCGATCAACCTGCTGGTCGACATCAGCGCCCGCAAAGCGGGTGAACTCGCGGCGCGGCTGCTGGCGAACATCGTCTCATCCTCGGATGACGCGATCGTCAGCAAGACCTTGGACGGCATCGTCACATCCTGGAACGCCGGAGCAGCGCGCATTTTCGGCTATCAACCCGACGAGATGATCGGGCGCTCGATCAGGCGCATCATTCCGCCGGAGCTGCAAAGCGAGGAAGACGAAATTCTTGCCAAGCTCCGGCGAGGCGAGCGGATAGAGCACTTCGACACCACACGGCTGGCAAAGGACGGCCGCCGCCTTGCGGTTTCATTGACGGTATCGCCGGTCCGCGATGACGCCGGGCGCGTCGTCGGCGCCTCCAAAGTCGCGCGTGACATAACGGAGCGCAAGCGAAGCGAGAACTTGCAGCGGCTGCTGTTCGATGAGCTCAATCATCGGGTGAAGAATACGCTCGCATCGATCCAGGCGATCGCCAGTCAGTCGATGCGCAAAGCCGCCAATCCGAGCGAATTCGTCACCAGCTTCAACGGGCGGGTGCAGGCATTGGCCCGCGCGCACGATCTCCTCATCCAGGGGAAGATGCGGGGCACCACGTTGAGCCGATTGATCCACGATCAAGTCGTGTTCGGTTCGGTTGACGGTACGCGAATTTCGTATTCCGGGCCGGACGTCACAATCGAGGCGCGCGTTGCCGTTCAACTGGCTCTGGTTTTGCACGAGCTTGCGACCAACGCCCGGAAATACGGCGCGCTGTCGGCCTCCGACGGCCAATTGTCGGTCCGTTGGAAGATCGAAATGGGACACGAACGCGAATTGTCGTTGAAGTGGCAGGAGAGCGGCGTTGCAAACGTCAAGGCGCCGCGCTCTCGCGGATTCGGTTCGACGCTCATCGAACGCAGCCTCGAGGCCAATGGGGGCGCCGCTGTCGTCCATTACGGCGCCGAGGGAATCACCTGCGAGATCAGATTGCCCCTCAAAGAGGAAGCATTCGAGCTGGAAGCCGCAGAGCCTATCGCCCCATGGCGACGGGCTGCCGGCAACGGCGTAAAAAGCACGGCCGCCGACCTGCGCGGCAAGCGCGTGCTGGTGGTCGAGGACGAGCCGCTCGTTGCGATCGAGATGGAAGCGGAGCTCACTTCCATCGGTCTCGACGTTGTCGGGCCCGCGATGCAGATCGAAAGCGCCAAGCGCTTGATCGCTGAAAATGCGTTGGACGCGGCGTTGGTCGACGCAAATCTGGGCGGCAGGTCGGCCGAAGAAGTCGCCGCGGCGCTCGCACAGAAAGGCATCCCGTTCGCCTTTGCGACAGGATATGGGCGGGAAGGATTGCCCGAGGCGTTCCGGCACATGGCGCTGCTCACGAAGCCTTTCGACTCGAACGGGCTAAAGCAGATTGTTTGCGACCTGCTGTCGGCGCGCAAAGGCTCTTCGAACGTTGTCGCGATGCGCAGCAAGAAAGGCTGATTATGTTTGCGCCCGGCGCGCGCGTGTTGCGCCGGCCGCTGACGAGCCGCGGGCCGTAGGGCGCCGCAGCCTCCGCCAGCCATGCGAGCCGGCAACAAATAACTGCTTCGGAGCCGCTCGCCGGCGGCTTTTTAGTCGCGCGATTGAACCAGCTCTCTCCTTTAGCGTTTTGGCTAGGACGAGAGTGATCTATGCCGCCGCCTGAAGTCCCGAATACCGATCCGCCCTGGTGTCCTAATTGCGGAAGACCGATGCGAATGGCGAACGCTGGAACAAACGATCGACGGGCAAGACGTCCATGTGTTCGAGTGCGCCTACTGCGGTGTCAGTTACGTGACAAAGGACAGCACACCAATATCCGACTGAGGTTTTAGATACGGCGCGGCGCGTGAGCTTCGAAACACCAAATGCTTTACAGATCCGAATAATAAGTCATCGCGCAGCAAAGAAAACCGTCCGTCCCACAGTGCGGGCGGGCCAAATAGCAAGGAGACGTTCATGAAAATCGCCGCTTTAGCAGGAAGCCTGTTGGTCTTATTGATTGCTTCCGGCGCCAATGCGCAGTCCGCCAACAACGGACGCTGGTGCCTGTCGGAGCGCCACGTGGGTCCAAACGTCAATTGCTCGTTTCAGACCTTTGCCCAATGCCAGGCGTCGAAAACCAGCCCGCAGGATACCTGCTCGCGTAACCCGCGGCGGCCCGCGCGAAGGCACTAGAGTTTTTCCACCTGCATTGAGTCGCCATGCGCGGGCTTGACCCGTCTGCGGGGCCGAAGCGTTTGTTGATGAGCTTTCGTTCCGAACCCTTCAGCGGGCAAAGGCACGCGCATCCATTAAAGGAAGAGTTTCTTCAAAATGATGGATTGCCGGGTCAAGCCCGACAATGACCAGCTATAGCGAAATTCCAACTGGGAATGGCACTAGGCGCGGCTAAGCTCAGCCGCGTTAGCGGCGATCTGGGGAGGATGCTTAGCCGCCGCTCGGCACCTTAGCGGCCGGGCTTCGCCTTATTTACGAAAAGAATACAAGACGCCTGCGTGTCGCCCCGCGAAGATTGCGCCGTTCAGGGCGGCATTCATGCATATCGTTTTTGGTTTGGTTTTTCTCGCGATTGCGATCGCGATGCTCGTGATCGGCAGGCCGCCCAAGGGCGAGGACGCCGCCCGATTTCTGGATGTTTGGATCGTGGGTCAGCTCTACGCGATGATCACGTTGATTAGCGGGGTCATCGGCGTTGCGATGCTGCTAACCTATTTTGGCGGATAGAACGCGATGGAAAAAATCGCACAGCTTGGCGCTGCGGCTGGCCTGACCGCCGTGGGGATTGCAATGGTCCTTTATGAATCGAGACGGATAAAGGCGAAAAGACCAATTGCAAACGGCGGCGATGCGGTTCAGCTCTACTGGATCGGATATCTGTCGCTATTTGTTATCGCTTTTACCCTTATTGTCGCGGCGATCATTCGTTAGTCGCAGCGCGATCGGAATTGCGCTTCGTTCGCGCCGCCGCAATTGCAGATCAGGTATCCTTTCCACACTCTCCGCTCGCGCGTTTCACAGCGCGGACCCGTATTTTCCCGGCAAAGCTTCGGCCTCGACAATCCGGCGCGGCGGCGAGACGATACCTTCGCAATCCTAGTGCACCGCCGGGCCCGAACAGGAGAAATCATGCCGCTTTCACGCCGCACGCTCGTCAAATCGCTCGGTCTTGCGCCGGCGCTCACGCTGCTGCCGCGGACCGCTTTTGCCGCCTACCCGGACCGGCCGATTCACCTCGTCGTGCCATTTGCGCCGGGCGGCAACGCCGACATCGTCGGGCGGCTGGTCGGCCAGGGCATGTCGGACGCGCTCAAGCAACCGGTCGTCGTCGACAACCGCGGCGGCGCCGGCGGCAGCATCGGCGCCGAGCTGGTCGCGCATGCGACGCCGGACGGCTACCTGCTGCTCGTCGGCTCGAACGGGCCGCTGACGGTCAATCCGTTCGTGCAGGCGAAGATGACTTACGATCCGCTCAAGGATTTGGCGCCGGTCGCGCTGACGAGCTACGTGCCGCACGTCATCATCGTCACCAATTCGCTGCCGGCAAAAACGATTCCGGAACTGATCGCTCTGTCGCAGAAGCAGCAGGTCAGCATCGCGACCAGCGGCGTCGGCAGCGCGACGCACATGACGCTCGCGCGCTTCAACGCGCAGACCGGCGCGAAGCTGGTGCATGTGCCCTACCGCAGCGGCGGCTCGCTCTTGCCGGATTTGATCAGCGGCCATATCCAGGCGGCGATGACGGAATTCTCAACCGCGCTGCCGCAGCACAAAGGCGGCAAGGCGCGCATCATCGGCATCGCGGCCGCCAAGCGCTCGAAGCTCGCGCCGGAAGTGCCGACCATGATCGAAGGCGGCGTGAAAGATTTCGTCGCCTCGATCTATATCGGTATCGTCGCGCCCGCGCACACGCCGAAAGACGTGATCGCGAAATTGCAGGCTTCCGTCGTCAAGACGCTGAGCGGCAATTCGGCTTCCGCCGAAAAACTGCGCAACATGGGCTCGGAGATCGCAACAGCCGAGCAGATGACGTCGGAAGGGTTCGGCGCGTTCATCCATACCGAGTATGAGCACTCGCGCGAGGCGGCGAAGCTCGCCGGCTTAAAGCCGCGATGAGCGCCTTCGCGCTGCCGCGCGGCGCTTGCGACTGCCATTGCCATGTGTTCGGCCCGGCGGCGCTCTTTCCTTATGCGGAGCCGCGTAGCTACACGCCGGACGACGCGCCGCTCGAATCCTATCTTGCGCTCATCGACGGGCTCGGCTTCGAGCACGGCGTTATCGTGCAGCCCAGCGCCTATGGCCGCGACAACCGCGCCACGCTCGATGCGCTCACGCGCGAACCGGAGCGCTTGCGCGGCGTGGGGGTCGGCGGCGCGGAGTTGAACGCCGCAAGGCTGAAGGAATGGCATACGGTCGGCGTGCGCGGCTTGCGCGCCAATGAATTCCGCCGCGACGGCAAGCCGTTTTACCAAAACGGTGTCCGCTTGCAGGAAATCGAACCGCTGTTTGCGGCGATGGCCGATCTCGGCTGGCATTTGCAACTGTGGCTCGACACGCGCGACCTGCCCGAGATGCTGCCCGCGCTCGCGCGGGTGCCGGTGCCGATCGTCGTCGACCACATGGGGCGCCTGGAGCATCATCATGGCGTCGATCATCCAGGCTTCCAGGCGCTGCTGCGCGCCGTGGGTGAAGGAAAGTTCTGGGCGAAATTGTCGGGCACGTACCGGCTCGGCGCGACGGCGCCGAATTACATCGAAGCGAAGCCTTTTCACGATGCGCTTGTCGCCGCCAATCCGGAAAACCTCGTCTGGGGAACCGACTGGCCGCATCCGCGCCCGGACGGGCCGACACCCGACGCCGCGCGGCTCTTGCAGGTGTTCCTCGACTGGACGTCCGATGCGGCGATCCGGCAGGCGATCCTCGCCGATAATCCGGCGCGGCTTTACGGCTTTCCCCGCGTTTAGATCGGGCTGGCGTTAGCGCCTTGCCGGCTTATATTCAGATCGAATGTCGAGTCGTCGAAGAGGCATCCGCCATGAGGCAACCCGGCCCGGATCATCCCATCACCATCAGCCGCAATCTCAACCGCGTGCGCGTCACGTTCGGCGGCAAGGTCATCGCCGACACCACCAAGGCGCTGACGCTGAAGGAAGCCTCCTATCCGTCCGTGCAATATATTCCGCGCGCCGATGTCGACATGACGCAGCTTCACCGCACGCAGCACTCGACTCACTGCCCCTACAAAGGTGACGCGAGCTACTTCTCGATCGGCAGCGGCGCGGGCAGAGGCGAGAACGCGGTGTGGAGCTATGAGACGCCCTACTCTGCCGTCACCCAGATTGCCGGCTATCTCGCCTTCTATCCCAATCGCGTCGATGCCATCGAAGAGATGGAAACGCAGCCTTAAATTTTCGGAACGTCTCAGGCGACCGCTTGCAGCGCGTTGAGCTCGCGCATTTGCGCGAGCTGCGGAAGCTCCTCGACATGCGGCAGCTCGCGCACGCCGGCACGCCGCGGCGCGGGCACGTAGTACTTGCCGAGCTGCACCATCTGGCGCGGCCGGAACATGATCGCAATCAGGCGGTCTTGCAGCGCCTTGGGCGACGTCGGCTTGATGAGGAATTCGTGCACGCCGGCGCGCATCGCTTCATGCACGTAGTGGCGCTCGGCGCGCGCGGTCAGCATGATGATGGGCAGGTTCGGACGCGGGAAAACGCCGGGCGAGCGCACGATGCGCGTCACTTCGGCGCCGCCCAATACGGGCAAGTCCCATTCGAGCAGCATCACGTCCGGGTCCATGGTGCGGATCGACTCGAGCGCGGAAAGCCCGTCCGATGCCTCGGCCACCTGCTTGGCTCCGAGATTCATCAGCATGATGCGCGTGACCTTGCGCATGTAGGGATTGCCGTCGACAACAAGGATGTTGAGATTGTCGATGAGCTGTTTGACCACTTTGGCGGACATGGGACTTGCGGCGATTTCCGAATTGACGCGGAAATCTAGCTGACGGTTTCTGTCACTTTGCTAAGCGTGCCGGTTCAATTTGTTTCAATGTTCACATGGCGGCGCGCGAAAGTCTTAAGCCGCGTGCTGAACGAAATCTTACCCGACTGAAATTTCAGTGCAGGCTCGGGCCTTTAAGGAATTTCGTGCGGTCGGATGAATTAACGCGCACGTCGAAGGTCACGCCCTCGCGATAGAGCGTGAGCGGCACTTCGACGCCGGCGCTGCCCAATGACCAGATGCGCCGATAGAGGGCGGCGAGCGTCGACACCTTTTGCCCGGCGACCGAAAGCACGACGTCGCCGACCTTGATTTCGGCGCGCGCGGCGGGCCCCTTGGGCGCAACGCCGACCACCACGACTTTGTCTTCAATTTCGGTCGAATAAAGCCCGAGCCACGGCCGCTGCGGCCGATTGGCGCGGCCGAATTTCATCAGGTCGGCCGCGATCGGTTTGAACAGATCGATCGGCACGATCATGTTGAGATTTTCGTTCTTGCTGTTGCGTTGCCGCTCGACTTGCAGCGAGCCGATACCGGCGAGCTCGCCTTGCGCCGAGATCAGCGCAGTGCCGCCCCAATTGGGGTGCGCGGGATAGGTGAAGATCGCCTCGTCCAGCACGTATTCCCAATAGCCGGCAAATTCCTGCTTGGCGGCGATGCGCGCGGCAACCGAGCGCGTGCGTCCGCCCGCGCCGCCGATGACGACGCGCTCGCCGACTTGCAAGGCGGCCGAGGAGCCCAGCCTCAGGAACGGCAGGTCGTAGCGGCCGAGCGGCTGCACGAGACCAAAGCCGGTCTCTTGATCGTAGCCGAGCGCATGGCCTTCGATAACGCGGCCGTCGCCGAGATGCAGCCAAATCGTCGAGGCTTCCGTAATGAGATAGCCGATGGTGAGAACGATGCCGCCCTCGATCAGCACGCCGTTGCCGGCGCGCTCGACGCCGAGCGTTTCCGCGGTGAACGCATTGGGCGGAATGATCGCGTGCAGACCGACAACCGCGCCCAATGCGGCGTCGAGGTCGTATGAATAGTCCTCCTGCCGCGGCTGCGCGGCGACGGGAACCTTCCACTCCGTCAGCGAAACCATGCAGGGCATCCTGCTTTCTTTTCTTCGCTTTACCACATGCGCGCGGGCGCGCGCGAGAGGCGGCGCAAGCCGTGCTATAATCTTTGCCGCCCACCATGGTCCCTCTTTCCATCCTCGACCTGTCACCCGTCGTCACCGGCTCGACCGGGGCGGCCGCCTTGCGCAACACGCTCGACCTCGCGCGCTTCGCCGAGGGCCTGGGCTTCACGCGCTACTGGGTGGCGGAGCACCACAATCTTCCCTCGATCGCGAGCGCCGCGCCCGACCTGATGATGGGGCAGATCGCCGCAATCACGAAAAATATCCGCGTCGGCTCCGGTGGCGTCATGCTGCCGAACCATGCGCCGTTGATGGTGGCGGAACGGTTCAAGCTTCTGGAGGGCCTCTATCCCGGCCGCATCGATCTCGGCCTTGGTCGTGCACCGGGCACCGATCCGGCAACCTCCTACGCGCTGCGCCGGCGGCAGGGCATCAGCGAGGACGACGATTTCCTCGAGCGTTTTCAGGAACTGATGCTGATCGAGTCGCGTGCCTTTCCGGAAGGCCATCCGTTTCACAAGATACGTGCGATGCCGGCGGACGTGCCGCTGCCACCGATCTATCTGCTCGGCTCGTCCGATTACAGCGCGCAACTCTCGGCGCAGATCGGCGCGGCATTTGCCTTCGCGCATCACTTCGCCAATTTCGATGCGGTGGAAGCGATGGGACTCTACCGCGACAATTTTCGGCCTTCGCCGGCCCACGCGACGCCATACGCGATTCTGACGGTGCATATCGTTTGCGCCGATAGCGATGAAGAAGCGGAAAGGCTGGCGAGCACCGTCGATCTCAATTTCGTGCGGCGCGCCAAGGGCGAATATCTGCCGCTCGCTTCGCCGGAGGAAGCCGCCGCCTACGACTATTCGCCGATCGATCGCGCGCGCATGGCGCAGAACCGCGCGCGGCTCTTCGTCGGCAGTCGGCAAAGCGTGACGGCGCGGCTCGAGCCGCTGATCGAAGCGACGCGTGCCGACGAGGTGATGGTCACCACCATGATCCATAGCCACGACGCGCGGAAGCATTCATATGAATTGCTGGCGCAAGCGTTCGGCCTGCGCAAAAATTAGTTTTGTCATTCCGGGGCGCGCGTCAGCGCGAACCCGGAATCCAGATGCTGTATCCAGAAACCCATTCCAGATACAGCATCTGGATTCCGGGTTCGGCCTTTCAGGCCGCCCCGGAATGACGGCTGGGGAATTTCCGTGCTAAAGCGAAGCCCGGGCGGCCAAGGTTTCCGTCAGTTTTGAGTTCAAAGGGAGGTACTTTTGGGCAAGCAGTTCACGCTCACCGCAGCCGACAAGCATTCGCTCGGCGCCTATCGCGCCGATCCGCAGGGCGCGCCGAAAGGCGGGCTGGTGGTGATCCAGGAAATTTTCGGCGTCAATCGGCACATCCGCGCCGTCTGCGACCGGCTCGCGGGCATGGGCTACGCGGCGGTCGCGCCCGCCGTGTTCGATCGCTTCGTGCGCGATTTCGAGAGCGGCTATACGCCGGACGAAATCGCGCATGCACGCAGCTATCTCGGCAATCTCAACTGGGACAACATGGTGCATGACATGGCGGCGGCCGCGGCCGACCTCAAGAGCGTCGGCCCGGTCGGCGTGATCGGCTTCTGCATGGGCGGCACCGCAGCCTTTCTCGCGGCCTGCCGCATTCCCGGATTGTCGGCAGCGGTTGCCTATTACGGCGGCATGATCGGCAAGTTTGCCGACGAGAAACCGAAATGCCCAATGCAAATGCATTTCGGCGAAAAGGACGACGGCATTCCGTTGAGCACAGTTGAAGAGATCAAGAAGAAGCGGCCGGAGGCTGAGATCTATACGTATCCGGGCGCGCCGCACGGCTTCAACTGCGACGAGCGCGCGAGCTATCGCAAGGACGCCGCCGATCTCGCCTGGAGCCGCACGACGGAATTTTTGGCGAAGCATATCAAGAAATAATCGCCAGCCGCTCTTCGTTACCCTGAGGTGCGAGACAATGAAATTGTCGAGCCTCGAAGGTGATGGCTGTCATCCTTCGAGGGCCGCGCTATCGCGCGGCCACCTCAGGATGACGAACGGTGCCTAAAACCATCGCTCCTTGACGAGGATGGTGTCGCCTGGACGGATCGGAAAATCGAGCGGCACGTCCTGATGGATGCGCTGGGCAGTACCGTTGCGGGTGAGCTCAACGGTTTGTTTATATGCGCGTGGGCTGAAGCCGCCGGCAATCGCC
>JAICMO010000076.1 GCA_025929185.1 Pseudolabrys sp. | reverse complement strand
CGAAACTGTGCCGCTCATCACATCGCCAACCGCCTTGGCCGTGTTCGGATAGGCGACGAACTTCATTTTGATGCCGGCCTGCGAGAGAAAAAGCTCGGTCGCAAGATGTGGCGCCGAAGCGCGGATCGTGCCGTACAGCAATTCGCCCTGTCGCCTTTTCGCTAGCGCAATCAAATCGGCGAGCGAATTCAATCCGAGCCTGGGATCGACCGCAATCGCAAACGGCTGCTCGGCGACCAGTCCGATCGGCACGATGTCACGTTGTAGATCGAACGGCAGATCGGGATGTATTTCCGGCAGGATAACGAAAGTCGAGCCCAGCGCGACGTAAAGCGTATAGCCGTCCGGCACCGATTTCTTGACCGCAAGCGTCGCGATGATGGCGCGTCCGCCCGGCCGGTTTTCGACGACCGCACGCTCTCTCCAGCGTTTCGTCAGCCCATCCGCGATAATGCGGGTGATCACGTCCGGGCCCGTGCCGGCCGGAGCAGAACAAATGATCGTCACCGGTTTGACCGGATAGGCTCCCGATTGCGCCGGCGCTGCGGCAAAAGGAGCGGACAAGCCCAATCCGGCGGTAATGCAGAAATCGCGGCGCGATAGTGTCATGGGGCACCTCAGCAATCTCTTCAGCGGCAATTCCGGTTTGAAGCAAAGCGCCACGATGGCTATAAAGAGAAGATCGATTTTGGAATATCGCTATAACCTCGTGATATAGGCGGGCCGGACCGATGCCGTGGGACCAGCGCACCAAACGCCGCATCAAGCTGCGCGATCTGGATGTGCTGATGGCCGTTATACAATGCGGCAGCATGGCCAAGGCGGCCAATCAAATTGCGGTTTCCCAGCCCGCCGTCTCGAAAGCGATCTCCGAAATGGAACGGACGCTCGGGGTACAATTGCTCGATCGAACGGCGCAAGGTGTGACGCCGACGCTCTACGGAAAGGCGCTTCAGAAATGGGCGACGGCCGTTTTCGACGATTTGCGGCAGGGCGTGAACGAGCTCGAATTCCTTGCCGATCCCGCCGTCGGCGAGGTGCGCGTTGGCGCCAGCGAGCCGATGCAAGGCGGTTTTGTCCCGCATGTCATCGATCGGCTGACACGGAGACATCCGCGCGTCTCGATTCACGTTGCCCAGCTCTCCGCCTGGATGGGTCAGTTGCACGAACTGCGGGCGCGAACGATCGACCTGCAAATTGGCCGGCTCAAACAGCCCTTTGTCGAAGACGATCTTCAGGCAGAGATCCTGTTCAATGATCCCGCGTATCTTGTGGCGGCCGCGCACAATCCGCTGTGCCGGCGCCGTAATCTCGGGCTCGCCGATCTGGTCGATGAACACTGGAGCCTTCCGCCCCCAAGTCAGAACGTAGCCGGAATGCTCTTTGCCGAAACATTCAAAAAGCACGGTCTCGCCTTGCCGAAAAAAACCGTCGTGACGCCCTCGATCCAGGTGCATTGCGCGTTGCTCATGACCGGGCGTTACCTTGCCGTATTTCCGGGCTCGTTGTTGCGCTTCGGCGCGCAACATCTTCCGCTTAAAATTCTTCCCGTTGAGATGGCCGCACATACGCCTGTCGGGATCGTGACGCTGAAAAATCGCACCATCAGTCCTGTGGTGCAGCTTTTTATTGACTGCGCCCGCGAAGTTGCCAAGACAATGAACCAGCCAAAGCTCGGCCGCACTTACAACATGCGAACAAGAACCTGAGCCAACCGTACAAGAACCTGAGCCAACCGTCGGCCATTTTCGCCAAGGAACATTTCGGAGACGGCATGAAATTCGCGCATTTCAGCCACGTCTGGGCAAAGCCGGGCATGACGCCGCACGAACGCTACGAGGAGCTGTGGCGCGAACTGAAATTGTGTGACGAGCTTGGCTTCGATTACGCCTTCTGCGTCGAGCACCACTTCCGGCCGGACGAAAGCTGGATTTCGTCGCCCAGTCTTTTCGCGGTCGGCGCCGGCGCACGCACCAAGCGCCTGCGCGTCGGCCCGATGGGCTACATCGTGCCGCTTTATCACCCGTTGCGGCTGGCGGAAGAAATCGCCATCGTCGACCAGATGCTGGGCGGTCGCATGGAGCTCGGCCTCGTGCCCGGCATCAATCCGGATTACTTCAAGCCGTTCGGCTTCGATTACGGCCAGCGCAAATCGCCGACGCTCGAATTCGTCGACTATCTGCGCGCCGCGTATGGCGAGACGCAGCCGTTCTCGTTTCACGGCGCGGAATTTAACACCGACAGCGCGCTGCTGGCGGTGCAGCCGTTTCAGCGCCCTCACCCGCCGCTGTGGATGATGAGCCGCGATCCGCAAACGCTCGAATTCTGCGCGAAGAACGGCATCAATCCGGGCTATTTCCTGATCTATCCGCGCGCCGATGCTGCGCCGCGCTACAGGAAATTCCTCGCCGATTGGGCAAAAGCCGGCTGGGCGCACAAGCCGAACATCGCCTACTGCACCGTTGTCTACGTCGACGAAACGGACGAGAAGGCGATCGGCACGGCGCTCTTTCGCGCGAGCCGCGCCTATGAAGGCTTCATGAAGCCGGCGCAACCGGGCGAAACTTTCGCCGAGCGCGCCCGCAAACATGCGGAATTCTTTACCGGCCGCGGCGAGCCCGGCGCTTCCGAGATCATGGCTAACCTGTTCGATCCGGATTTCATTCGAGAGCGCGACCTGGTGTTCATCGGCTCGCCGGAGACGGTGGCTAAAAAGCTCCGCGCGGCCGCCGAACAGGGCGTGTTCAACACGTTTCTCGGCGAGTTTAATTTTTCCGACTTGCCGGCTGACGATCTCATGCGCTCCATCCGATTGTTCGGCGAAAAGGTCATGCCGGCCTTGCGCGATTACGAACCGTTCTAGGACCGAACAAGAAATGGCGCGGTACACGATTCTCATCGCCGGCGCGGGACTCGGCGGCCTCACCGCCGCTTCCTGCCTGATGAAAGCCGGGCACCAGGTCGAAGTTTACGAGCAGGCGCCGAAGCTCGGTGAAATCGGCGCCGGCATCCAGATCAGCGCCAATGCCATGCATGTGCTGCGCGATCTCGGGCTCGAGCCCGCGATCCGCAAGGCCGGCGTGCATCCCGGCGCCTACCTGTTTCGCCTGCACGACACCGGCGAGGAAATCCAGCGCTTCTCGCTATCCGCCGAACACGAACGCATGCACGGTGCGCCTTATACGCAACTGCATCGCGCCGATTTCCACGACATTCTCGCGGCCAAGGCGCGCGAGTTCGATCCTGACGTGGTCCGTCTCAACAAGCGCGCGGCCGGCTACACCGAAAGCGAAAGCGGCGTGACGCTGCATTTCGCAGACGGAACGAGCGTTCGCGGCGACCTGCTGATCGGGGCGGACGGCATCAAATCCGCCGTGCGCCAGCAAATGATCGGCGACGTGGTTGCGACCTACACGGGCGACGCCGCCTGGCGCATCACCGTCCCCACCGAGCGGCTCGGCAAAAATGCACTCGACACGGTGATGTCGGTCTTCGTCGGGCCGGGCCTGCACGCGGTTTGTTATTATTTGCGTGGCGGCGCATTGCTTAATTTCGTCGGCTGCGTGGAAACGCCGGAAGTCTCCGACGAATCCTGGACGCTAAAATTTCCCTGGCAGAAGCTGAAGGACGACTATCGCGGCTGGCATTCGAGCATCCAGGCCGTCATCGACAATGCCGACAAGGACCAATGTTATCGCTGGTCGCTGCACACGCGTCCGACGATGCGCCGGTGGAGTACGGGACGCGTGACGTTACTTGGCGACTCCGCGCACTCGACCCTGCCATACCTTGCGCAAGGCGCGGCCATGGCGATCGAAGATGGCGCGGTGCTCACGCGCGCGCTGGGCATTACGTCGTCGATTCCGGCTGCGCTCGATCTCTATCAACGCAATCGTGTCGAGCGGACGGCCAAGGTCGTGGCGCAATCGACCTACAATCGCGAGCTCTTCCATCTGCGCTCGGTCGACGAAATTCGCGCGCGGTTCGCCAGGCGCAACCAGGGCGAAGACCGCAACAGCTGGCTTTATTCGTATAATCCGCTGACCGTGGCGCTGACGTGAGCTCTACTTTGCCGGCACCTCGGCCTGCTGCAAATACGGGTGTTCCTTGAGACGTTGCGTATTGAGCCGGTGGACGATGAAGCAGACGATTGCGCCGGCAAGAAACGGCAGCGACGACCAGACGTAAAGATGCTGCACCGGCATGCCGACGAACAGCGCGCCCACGAGCGGGCCGACGATCGAGCCGATGCGGCCGATGCCCAATTCCCATCCCGAGCCGTTGGCGCGTAGCGACGTCGGATAAACCAGCGCGCCGGCGACGTTGATGCCGGTCTGCACGCCGAGCACACAGAATCCAGCGAAAAACGTGACGATCATCAGGACGGGAACTGACGCCACACCAGCGTAGCCGATCAAGGCCACGACCGGCACCGAGATCAGGAACACAATCGCGATTGCGAAAAACTGCCGACGCTCGAACCAGCGAGCCAGCAGCAGCGCACCGACGGTGCCGCCGACCTGCAAGCTCGAGATGGCGAGTCCCGCCGTCGATAGCGGCAGCTTGGCCGCCACCAGCAGCGTCGGCGTCCAGCTCAGCAGGAAATAGAAACCCATCAGGTTCAACGCAAACAGCAACCACAGCAGCGGCGTGATCAACGCGAGACCGTCACGGAACAGGTAAACCGGATTGAAGCCGGGAAACTGATGTTCATCCTCGATCACGAAGCGCGCATTTGGCGGCACGTTGTAGCTGGGGCTGATGATGCCAATCAGCTTGACCATGCGAGCGCGCTGGCTTTCGTGCAGCGCCATGTACTTGATCGATTCCGGCAGCGCGAAGATCGCCGCTATGGCGACCACGACCGGCACGATGCCGCCGACGGTGAACAGGATTTGCCAACCGTGCGTCGGTCCCCAGATGTCGGCGACGATGCCCGGAAAAGCGCCGCCGAGCGGCACGCAGCCAACCGTGACAAGCGCCAGTGTCGCACGCAGCCGGCGCGGCGCCGACTCGGCGTTGATTGCAACCACGTTCGGAATGACGCCGCCGATTCCGAGCCCCGCGATCAGGCGCAGCCAAAACATCTGATCGAGATTGGTTGCGTAGGCTGCGATCCACGTGAACACGCCGAACAGCAGGTTCGAGCCGATGAGGGCGGCCTTGCGGCCGTAGCGGTCGCCGATCCACCCGAACAGCGCGGAGCCGAACAGAATGCCGATCAGGCTGGCGCTTAGAACCGGGCCGAGCGCCGCGCGATTGGCCAGGTGCCACTCGCGCACCAGATGGGGTGAGGCAACGGCGATCGCCGCAATGTCATAGCCGTCGATCAAAGCCAGCAGGATCGACCAGACCATGAGATTGATGTGGAAGGAACTTAAGCCGCGCTCATCGAGCAAGCGCGAAACCTGTACGACCGGCTGGTCAGCCATCACAGTCCTCCCAGGAATGATTTTTTCTGTGCCCCCTCTGGCGTGAAAATAGTACGCCAACGGCAACCCCGTTGAATAGCGGAGGGTCGGCGGCGAGTTGCACCGCCTTAATCGGCTTCAGCAGAGCTTCTTTAAGAGCTTGACGACGAGGCGCTGTTCGTCGGCCGTCAATGGATCGAGCGTTTCCGCCGTAATCTGGGCAGCAACCGCCATCGCGGCCACGATGAGCTGACGCCCGCGGTCGGTCAGCGCGACGGCGCGGCGGCGGCGATCGTTCGCGTCGTTCATGACGGTAAGCAGCCGCCGCGCGGCAAGGCGATCCACGACGCCCTTGATCGTGGCGGCGTCGAGATAAATGAGCCGGCCGAGATGATTTTGCGAGCAAGGGCCGACCTCGTGAAGCTTCGCCAGCGCCGCAAATTGCGTTTGCGTCAGCTTTTCGATCATGTGCGAGGTGAAGATCGCGGTGTGCCGTTGCATCGCCACGCGCATCAAAAAGCCGACCTGGCGGTCGACCACGTAGCGGCCTTCTTCCTGGCCTTCGGGCCCGGCAGGCAACACGGCCAGTTTTTGACGGCGGAGCATTGGGGCCATTCTTTCCGCCTCGTGTTATGCGCGAATCGCGCCGGCTGTTCAATTGCGGCGAAAGGCTTATTTCGGCCGTTCATGGCAGCGTGCCCTCAGACGGCCAAATAAGCGCGCTGTATCTCCGCGTTGGCAGCAAGGTCTGATATCGTCCCGTGCCAGCGGATCTGCCCCTTTTCCAGCACATAAACGCGGTCGGATACCAGCCGCGCGAAATGAACATTCTGCTCCGAGAGCAAAATCGATAGTCCTTCTTTCTTCAGGCCGACAATCGTATTCGCCATCTGCTCGACGATGACCGGCGCGACGCCTTCGGAGGGTTCGTCGAGCAGTACCAGCAGCGGATTACCCATCAGCGTGCGCGCGACCGTCAGCATCTGCTGCTCGCCGCCGCTCATCCGACCGCCGGGCCGATTCGGCATCTCGGCAAGATTGGGAAAGAGCGCGAACAGCTTTTCCGGCGTCCAGGCGGGCGCCGGATGTCCGTCGGCGAACTGCCGCGTCGGCTGGCGACCGATATCGAGATTTTCTATCACCGTAAGGTCGACAAAGATGCGGCGGTCCTCGGGCGTGAAGCCGAGGCCGAGTCGCGCAATCTCGAACGGCTTCAGGCGCGAAATGTCGCGCCCGTTGAAATGCACCCCGCCCGTACGATGCGCGATCAGCCCCATAATCGCCTTCATGGTGGTGGACTTGCCCGCGCCGTTGCGGCCCATCAGCGCCACCACCTCGCCGCGGCCGACCTCGAGGTCGAGGTCATAAAGAATGCGCGCCGCGCCATACCATGCGCTCAGCGACTCGAGCTTGAGCATGGGATCGGTCGTCATGGCGATGCCTTAGCGGCAAAGGTTTTGCCGGTGCCGAAGTAAACTTCCTGCACCTTCGGATTGTCGCGAATTGCCGCCGCCGTGCCGTCGGCGATCAGCCGCCCGCGCGCCAGCACGATGATGCGGTCGGCGAAGGCAAACACCACGTCCATCGAGTGCTCGGTGAACAGCACGGAAATCCCCCGCTCCACCACCAGACGCTTCACCAATGCGATGAGCTCATTGCGCTCGCGCGGCGCCATGCCGGCGGTCGGCTCGTCCATCAGCAGCAGCCGCGGCTCGTTGGCGAGCGCAATCGCAAGCTCGACGCGCTTCACGTCGCCATAGGCGAGCACGCGGCTCGGCTTGTCGGCGGCGTCCCGCATGCCAACCTGTTGCAACAGGTCGAGAGCGTGCGCACGATGCAATTCCGCCGCCGGACGCCACAAATGGTAGGTTTCGCCCGCATGCGAGATCAACGCCATCTGCACGTTTTCGACGACAGTCATGGAATGAAAAGTTGCCGCCACCTGGAACGTTCGGCCGATGCCGAGGCGCCAAATTTCGCGCGGCCTCAGGCCCGCAATGTTTCGGTTCTCGAACAATATCTCGCCGGAATCGGGCGCGAGTTGGCCATTGATCATGTTGAAGCACGTGGATTTGCCCGCGCCGTTCGGACCGATCATGGCGAGGAATTCGCCGCGCTCGATCACGAAGCTGACCTCGCGGACGGCGTGCACGCCGCCGAACGCCTTGGACAATGCGCGGATAGAAAGGTCGCTCATGTCACAGCGGCGCGCTTTGTGAAGAGCCGCGTGAACGCGCCGACGATGCCGCCGGGAAATGCCAGCACCAGAACCAGAATGATGCCGCCGAGCAGCGCACGCCAGTATTCCGTCTGGCGCATCACGGTGTCTTGCAACGTGGCGAACAAGGATGCGCCGACGATCGGTCCCGTCAGCGTCTGGATGCCGCCGAGCAGCACCATCACAAGCCCGTCGATCGAGCGCTGGACGTGGATGGTCTCCGGCGAGATCGAGCCTTTGGCAAACGCAAACAGCCCGCCGGCTATGCCGCACACGCAGCCCGCAATGGCGAAGCCGAGCCAATGCACCCGCTTCACATGAATGCCGATCGCTTCCGCGCGCAGCGGCGAATCGCGGCCCGCGCGCATGGCATAGCCGAACGGCGCGAACAAAAAGCGGCGCAGCAGGAACACGCCGAGCGCCGTCAACGCCAAGGTCAGCAAAAAATAAAACCCACTCTTGTCGAACGGTGGTGGCGGCCATACGCCGATCACGCCGTTGGAGCCGCCGGTCAATTCCTCCCATTGAAACACCAGCGCCCACACGATCTGGGCGAAGGCGAGCGTGATCATCGCGAGATAGACGCCTTCGAGCCGCACCGCGAACCAGCCGAACAGCAATCCGCCGGCCAAAGCGACGGCGGGCGCGGCGATCAACGCAACGCTCATGGGCGCCCCGAGCCACTTCACCAGCAGCGCGGCGCCATAAGCGCCCAGCCCGAAATAGGCCGCATGGCCGAACGAATGCATGCCGCCGGGGCCCATGATGAAATGCAGGCTCGTTGCGAACAGCACCGCGATGAGCACGTCGATGCCGAGCACCAGCGTGTAGGGCGAATTGCGCGCCAAGAGCGGCATGAAGATGAGGATAACCAGCACCGCGGTCGCAAAGAGTTTAAAGGTGGGCGTCGCCGCGCGAATTGGTTCCTCCGGCTCAGCGATCGAGCGCACCGCCGCTTGCACGCGGCCGAGCAAGCCGTAAGGCCGCACGATCAACACAATCGCCATCACCAGAAATTCGGCGACCAGCGTGAGCTTGGAAAAATTCAGCGCCATGCCGGCAATGTGCAGGACGCCGATGCCGATGCAGAGCGCCTTCACTTCGGCGATGATGACCGCGGCGAGATAGGCGCCGCCGATCGAGCCCATGCCGCCGACCACGACGACGACGAAAGCATCGCTAATGGCGGTGAGATCGGTGCTGAGGTTCGCCGGCTCGCGCGCGACTTGCAGCGCGCCGCCGAGGCCGGCCAGCGCCGAGCCGAGCGCGAACACCACGGTAAACAGGATCGCCTGATTGACGCCAAGCGCGCCGACCATTTCACGGTCTTGCGTCGCCGCTCGCACAAGGCGACCCAAGCGCGTCCGCGCCAACGCAAGGTGCATCGCAATCAGCACGACGGGACCGACAAAGATCAGAAATAGATCGTAGGTTGGAAGATGCCGCCCGAGAATTTCGATTGCGTCGCGCAGGCCCGGCGCGCGCGGACCGAGCAAGTCTTCCGGTCCCCAGATCCAAAGCGCCGCATCGTTTATGATGAGCACCAGCGCGAAGGTCGCGAGCAACTGAAACAACTCCGGCGCGCGATAAATGCGGCGGAGCAACACGATCTCGATCAGCGCGCCGAGGATGCCGACGACGACGGCGGTCGCGACGATGCCGCCCCAAAAACCGAGCGCGCCGCCGATATGCATCGCAAGCGAATAAGCGATGTAAGTCCCCAGCATATAAAGGGACCCATGCGCGATGTTGACGATGCGCGTGACGCCGAAGATCAGCGAGAGACCGGCGGCGACCAGGAACAGGCTGGAGGCCGATGAAAGTCCGTTGAGGGCCTGAAAGAGAAGCGCATTGAGAGTCATGGCGTCTTATTGCTCCCCGCCCTCACCAATGTCGTTCCGGCCGCGCGCTCTTTGCGCGCGAGCCGGAATCCATAATCACAGACCGAGGTTATGGATTCCGGGCTCGCGGGCTTGCGCCCGCGCCCCGGAATGACAGCGTGGTAGGGGCCGGCGTGAAGAGCAAGTTCAATTCGCGCTCGCCGGGCGCAGCTTCTTGATCTCCGAATCCGGCGGCATCACCGACGTGCCATCGACGTATTTGAAGTCGACCATCGTGCCCTTGCCGTTCTCCAGCGCGATCTTGCCGACGAAGCAGCCCATCGTCGCCTGATGATCGATCGCGCGATAGTAGAACGGGCCGAACGGGCCGTCGATCTTGAGGCCCTTGAACGCCTCCACCAGCTTGTCAGGCTCGGTCGACTTCGCTTTCGCGATGCCGGCGGCCAGCGACTTCATCGTCACATAGCCGACGACGGAGCCGAGCCGCGGATAATCGTGATATTTTGCCTGATACGCCTTCAGAAACGCCGCGTGCTCGGGAATTTTGATCTTGTTCCAGGGATAGCCGGTCACGATCCAGCCGACCGGCGCCTCGTCACGCAGCGGATCCAGATATTCCGGCTCGCCTGAGAGCAAGCTCACCACGGTTCGATTCTTGAAGATGCCGCGCGTGTTGCCCTCGCGCACGAACTTGGCCAGATCGCCGCCGAACAGCACGTTGAAGATTCCGTCCGGCTTGGCGTCGTCGATCGCCTGCGCCACTGCGCCGGCATCGATCTTGCCGAGCGGTGTCGCCTGTTCGGTGACGACTTCGAAGTCGGGTTGTTTCGCCTTCATCAACTCCTTGAAGGCAGCCGCCGCTGCCTGCCCGTATTCGAAATTCGGATAGACCAGCGCCCAGCGCTTCTTGTGGGCGGCAAGCGTTTCCGGCATCAGCATCGCCGTCTGCATGTAAGTCGAGGCGCGCAGACGGAATGTATATTTATTGCCGTCCTGCCAGGTGATCTTGTCGGTGAGAGGCTCGGCGGCGAGGAAGAAAACCTTTTTCTGGCCGGCAAAATTCGTCACTGCGAGACCGACGTTCGAGAGAAATGTGCCGGCGAGAATGCTGACGCCTTCGCGCGTCACCAATTCGTCGGCGGCACGCACTGCCGTGCCTGGATTGGCGCCGTCGTCGCGGGAAATGACTTCCAGCTTTTTGCCGAGCACGCCGCCTTTGGCGTTGATTTCCTCGATCGCCATCTCCCAGCCCTTCTTGTAGGGATCGAGAAACGCCGGCTGCGACTTGTAGCTGTTGAGTTCGCCGATCTTGATCGTCTGCTGCGCCATTGCCGGCGCAGCGAGAGTGACAGCGAATGCGAGGGACGCGAATAACCGCGTGTACATGAGGAGACTCCCGATTGGCCTGCTCAAATAGTCCGTCCGGGGCCTTCATCTTGTCAATCGTTCGGCTTGCAGGAGCGCGCCGCTGCTACGCGACCTATGTGCCAGGCATTGCCGCAAAAGCAGCACCACGCCGGCAAAAGGCGCTCGACAACCGAGCACAACACATGGTTGAGTCGGCGAAGTTTGCCATGTGTCCTCAACCGATGGCGCTGTTCGATCACAGCGGCAGCAATTCCGGCCTGCCGATCTCGCCGGGCGGCGCAGGCCAGTCGATCGGCCGCAGGACTATTGCCCCTGTTTTGGCTGAACGCCGTTTTGATTGCGCCCGCCGCCGAGGAAGTGATCTTTCGCGGTTTCCTTTACCGCGCCTGGTCGGCAACGCAACTCGGCCCCTCGGGCGCTATCGTCTTGACCGCGATCCTTTTTGGCCTTGGGCACCTTGAGTACGGCTGGTTCGGAATGGCCGGCATCGCCGTTTCCGGATCGATCATGGGCTGGCTACGCTGGCGGAGCGGCTCGGTTATCCCCTCGATGTTTACGTACGCAGCATATAACGCCTGCGCTATGATCGTCTTTGCTCTGGCGGACTGAGGCAAACGTTCGCTCACGCCCAATCCAAATGCCGCGAAGCTAGCGGTTCTTGTCCCGGAAACGATCCATCAGCGGCTTGTCCTGGCCGCCGTCGATCTCGATCATGGTGCCGTTGACCATCTCCATCAGCGGCGAGGCCAGCATCACGACGAGATTTGCAACCTCGTCCACTTCCGCGATGCGGCCGAGCGGGATCGAGGATGGCGCGAGCGTGTCGGCTTCTTCGTATGAAATTTTCATGTCGCGCGACATCGCCTTGACGAGCCCGGCCCAGCGCTCCGTGCGCACCGGACCCGGATTGACCGCGACGAAGCTGATCTTGTGCTTGCCGTACTGGCCGGCGAGCGACACCGTGAGGTTCTGTCCTGCCGCATTGGCGGCGCCGGGGCAGATTTCCCAGTAGGATGGCTTCACGCCGTCATTGCCGATCAGGTTCACGACGCGCCCGCCGCCCTGCTTCACCATGACCGGCAGCACGTAGCGGAGGCAGCGCACATAGCCCATGAACTTGAGCTGAAGTCCCTTTTCCCAATCGTCCTCGGTGAGGTGCTCGATGACGCCGCCGGCCGCCGAGCCGGCGTTGTTGATCATGATGTCGACGCGGCCGAGCGCCTTGTGCCCCTGCTCGATGAAATTCTTGGCATCCTTGTCCTGGCGCAGATCGGCGGGAATGGCGACGATCTTGCGGCCGGTTTCTTTGGCGATTTCATTCGCCACCGCTTCCAGCGGTTCCTTGCGGCGCGCGCAGATAGCAACGTCGACACCTTCTTTCGCCAGCGCGAGCGTGATGCCCTTGCCGATGCCTTCGCTGCCGCCGGTCACCAGCGCTGTTTTGCCGCTAAGCTTGAGATCCATGCCCGCGCCCCTTTTTCGTGAACCGGGTAGCTTTTGTTTGTACGCAAACAAAAGCTAAGCAAACTCGCGTGAGGACCGCAAGCGCCGGATTGGAAGCTGTCATGCGCGGGCTTGACCCGCGCATCTATCATTTCACGTAAAGGATGGATTGCCGGGTCAAGCCCGGCAATGACAGCAGATAATCGTGGCAGTGACAGCCGATGATCAGCGCCGCAAAATCGCCTTCGCGGCGTCGCCGACGGCTTCAACCGACATGTCGGTGTCGAGGAAGCAGACAATGCGGCACGGGCTGGCCTCCAGCCCTTCGTACCGCCAGGGGAAGGCGCCGATCAGACCGCGCTTGCCGAGCACCAGCTCGATATCGCCGCCGAGATTTTCCGCATGCAGCAAGCCTTCCTGAAACGCCCAATTATGAAATGGGAAAACATCCGCGGAAACTTTGCGGCCCGATCGTTTGTGCGTGTATTCGAACGTGCCGAAAAACTCGGCCGGCGTTTTGCCATGTTTTTTCGTGAACTCTTCGGCAAGGTCCGGCCGCATGGTGCGAATTGAGGTATTCATCGCGTGGTCGCAGGAGCCGGTGTCCATACCCCACCATTTGATTTTCTTCTTCAGCATCCAGTGCAGCGTGTCGAGCGACGGACCCGGGTGGTAGCAGAAGTAGCGCACCAGGTCCTGCTGCGGCTGTCCTTCGTAATGCCTGTGCCAGCCGGTGTGCAGAATGAGGATGTCGCCTTCGCGGATGTCGGCGCCGGATGACTCGATGATCTCAGGCGTGATCACCGCCCAATCGTGCATGCGTTTTGAGATGTCGACGACGACGCCGCGGTTGACGAGGTAATCGAGCGGCAAATGCGCCATGTCGCCGGTCGGATTGTCGGTTGCGTGCATCGCGCCGTCGAAATGCGTGCCGACATGCAGCGCGGTATCGATGCGCTGCGCGACGATGCGGACCGTCTGCAGGTTTTGTGCGTAATACATCTTGTTGCCGGCATAGCCGACCCAGCCCGGCGTATGCACGTTCATTACGTGAGAGAGATCGACGATTTTCATGGATACCACCTCAACTCGATCGACGCTTTCAATCCATCATAGAATGCTGCGCAGCGCCAGATGCGCGCCGAGCAGCAGCAATCCGACGAGAAAGATTTTGCGAAACAACTCGGCTTTGACGCGGCTGCGCACCAGCTGCCCCAGCACCATCCCGACTATCGATGCCGCCAACGCCAAAACGGAGGGAATGGCGGCCGAATAATGCAAGACGCCGCCATGCATCAGCGCGGCGGCGAGCGCGACGGTCGACATGGTGAAGAGCATGCCGAGCGCCTGCACCAGCTCGTCGCGGCGCAGCCGCAAGCCGTTCAAATAGAACAGCGCCGGCAATGAGAACACGCCGGTGGCGACGCTGACGATGCCGTTGGCGATGCCGATCGGCGGCGCAAGCCACGTCTCGGCTTGCGGCGCAACGGAAAAATGCACGTTGCCCAAGCCGAGCAGCGCATAGATCACGAGGACAGCGCCGAGCGCGGTCGTCGCCCAAGGGCTCGCCACGCTGTGCAGCACGACCGCGCCGATCGAGGCGCCGAGAAAAATTCCGGCGAACATCGGCCACAGGCGCCCAAGGAGCTTGAAGAAGTGGCGCCCGGCGGCGGCCTGCCAGACGTTCGTCACCAGTGTCGGCAGCACCAGGACGGCGGCGGCTTCCGCCGGCGTCATGAACAGGCCCAGAATGCCGATCGCGACCGTCGGCAGCCCCATGCCGATCATGCCCTTGACCGCTCCTGCGAGAACGAAAATGCCGGCAATCTCGGCAAGCCTTGGCAATGCGTCCACCGGGGCTCCTGTCGGCTCGGGCGGGCGGACATTGCGCGATGGCGCGCGCATCGGCAATGTAGAAGACTGCAACCCAGCCTTCAGCTTTCGCGAAGCGCGCTAGCGAGCTTGGGCGACGCAATCCCGCAAAGCGGCCCCCAGACGGCCGCAGCGGAAAGTGGAGGAGGACGCGATGCTTCGAATTTTGACTCTTGTTGCCGCGGCTCTTGTGACCGCTTCGTCGGCGTTCGCGCAGCAAAACGCGACCGATTATCCCAATCGTCCGATCCGCATCGTCGTGTGTGTGCCCGCCGGCGGCGGCGTCGATACGGTGACGCGCCTTGTAGCCGAGGGCTTGCAGAAGAAACTCGGCCAGCCGGTCGTGGTGGAAAATCGCGCCGGCGCAGGCGGCAATATCGGCGCGGACTACGTTTATGAGTCGGCGCCGGACGGCTACACGCTGCTCGCCGCGCAGCCGGCGCCGCTCACCGTCAATCCGCTGCTCTACAAGAAGATCGCGTTCGATCCGACCAAGTTCGAGCCGATTGCCGTGATGAGCGCGATTCCGAACACGCTGCTGGTGCGGAGCGATTTTCCGGCCAAAACGGTCAAGGAATTCCTCTCCTACGCCAAAGCGAATCCGGGCAAGATCAACTACGCCTCGCAAGGCATCGGCACGACCTCGCACCTGACCGCAGCCTTGTTCGAGAAAGTCACCGGCGCCAAGCTCGTGCACGTTCCCTACAAAGGCACCTCGCCCGCGCTCAACGATCTGATCGCGGGACACGTCGACATGATCTTCATGGAGCTCGCCAAGTCGATCCAGCTTCACAATGGAAAGCGCGCGCGAATTCTTGCTGTCACGACCAAGCAGCGCATTCCGGCGTTGCCGAATATCCCGACGCTTATCGAATCCGGCGTGAACATCGAATCGGGCACGTGGAACGCCATCGTGGCGCCGCCGAAAACGCCGGCTGCCGTCGTTGCCAAGCTCAATAAAGCGGTGAACGAGGTGCTCAAGGAACCCGCGGTCGTCGATCATTTCAAGAAGCTGAGCCTCTCGCCGGTCGGCGGCACAATCGCTTCGACAAAGGCTTTCATCGCGCAGGAAACGAAAACCTGGGGCAACGTGATCCGCGAAGCGCATGTGCCCGCGCACTGAATTTTCCATCCTCCCGTCTTCGGGTGGCGAGCGTAAGCGAGCCTTTTTTTCTTCTCCCTCCCCCGCTTGCGGGGGCGGGATGCCGCGAGCGATAGCGAGCGGGGGTGGGGTTTTTTTTGACGCGCGGTGATTCATCTGAAACGTAACCCCACCCGACCCGCCTTCGCGCTACGCGCTTCGGCGGGCCACCCTCCCCTTACAGGGAAGGGATAAGAAGCAGGCGCGCGTCATCGCCCCTGTTGTTTGGCCGGCGCGGGGTGCGCTCGTATTCCCATCGCGCTTTCCGTTTCACCCTCTTTAACGAGGGTGCGCGGAACGCCGGGCGCCGCGTGGCATTCGCGCCACCGGACCCACGGACCCCGGCGCCTCGCGGCACCGAGGCTTGCCGAAGTCGAAGTAGCCGCAAGTCCGCCGGTCGCCCGGCGTTCCGCGCGCGGTGTTTGAGGCTT
>JAICMO010000025.1 GCA_025929185.1 Pseudolabrys sp. | reverse complement strand
GGGCGTCGGCTTCCGTTCGTTCGACCGGCCGGAGCCGGCCGTCGTCACTGTCGCGGCAAGGCGAGCTTTGCGTCAATCAAGCCCGGTCGAGGCCGTATAGCGAGTGCAAGGTCCGCACGGCAAGCTCGGTGTAGGCGGCGTCGATCAGCACCGAGAACTTGATCTCGGACGTGGTGATGGCGCGGATATTGATCTTGCGCTCCGACAGCGCCTTGAACGCCTTGGCGGCGACGCCGGCGTGGCTGCGCATGCCGATGCCGATGACGGAAATCTTCGCCACATCGGTCGCGCCGTCGATGCGCTCGAAGCCGATGGCCGGCTTTGCCTTCTCGATCGTCGCGCGGGCGCGCTCGTAGTCGGCCCACGGCACGGTGAACGTGAGATCGGTGGTGGCGCCGTCCGCCGAGACGTTCTGCACGATCATGTCGACATTGATATTGCTGTCCGCGAGCGGCCCGAAGATCGCGGCGGCGACGCCCGGCTTGTCCTCGACGCGGCGGATGGAGATTTGCGCCTCGTCCTTGGAGAACGCTATTCCGGTGACGACCTGCTGTTCCACGATATCTCCCTCGTCGCAAATGAGTGTTCCGGACGGTGGCGCCTTTGAATCGATGTCTTCGGGCTTTGCGAAGCTCGAGCGCACGAAGATGCGCACGTTGTGCACCATGCCGAGTTCAACCGAGCGCACCTGCATCACCTTGGCGCCAAGGGAGGCCAGTTCGAGCATCTCCTCGAAGGCGACCTTGTCCAGCCGCCGTGCTTTGGGCACGACGCGCGGATCGGTAGTGTAGACGCCGTCAACATCCGTATAGATGTCGCAGCGCTCGGCGCCGATGGCCGCGGCGATCGCGACAGCGGACGTATCGGAGCCGCCTCGGCCTAATGTGGTGATGCGCCCGGTCTCCTTGTGCAGACCTTGAAAGCCGGCGATCACGGCTGTCTGCTTGTGCTCGTTGAAGCGCCTGATCAGTTCCGCGCCGTTGACGTCGAGAATGCGCGCGGAGCCATGCGCATTATCGGTCAGGATCGGCAATTGCCACCCCTGCCATGAGCGCGCGTTCACGCCCATGCCTTCCAGCACGATCGCCAGCAGTCCGGCGGTGACCTGCTCGCCCGATGCAACGACGGCGTCGTACTCGCGCGCGTCGTGCAACATGGCCGCTTGCCGGCACCACTCGACCAGCTGATTGGTCGCGCCGGACATGGCGGAAACCACGACCGCCACATCGTGGCCGGCCTCGACCTCGCGCTTGACGTGCCGCGCCACGTTGCGGATGTGGTCCAGGTCGGCGAGCGACGTTCCGCCGAACTTCATCACCAGCCGAGCCATGAACTTGTCGTTCCCGAACGCGCCGAATGGCGCTAACAAGCGGCCCGCGCATCAAGCCCGGGCGCCAGCCGCGAAAGGCGGCTATACATACCGACGGGGTGCGGCGACCGCAATATTGGCGCCTGATTTGCGATGAAATAGGCGACATTGTCGTTAAGAATACGGGTCCGATCATGCGCTACATCGACCACATCCTTCAGCCGGGCGAGAAGGTGATGCATTCGACCACGATTCACTGGATCGTTTACCTTCCCGGCATTGCGATGTTGGTGATTGCCGCGATCGCGGCTGCGCTGTCCCATGCGACAGCGTTCCTGCTACCGGTTGCCGGCATATGCGCAGTGGTTGCGCTGCTGCTGCTGTTCGGCGCGTGGTTTCGCCGTTGGACGACGGAGATCGACGTCACCGACCGGCGCATCGTCTATAAACGCGGCTTCATCCGGCGGCATACCGTCGAGATGAACATGGATAAGGTCGAAAGCGTCGATGTCGATCAGTCGATCATGGGACGCTTACTCAATTACGGCGACGTTATCGTTCGCGGGGTCGGCGTCGGCCTCGAGCCGCTGTACAATGTCGATGCGCCGCTCGAATTCCGCAATCATGTGACGGCGCGCTGACATGGCCACACGCGGCAAATCAACAATCGACGCAGACGAGGTCGAGCGCTTCTCGCGCCATGCCGGAGACTGGTGGAACCCGCGCGGGCCGATGGCGGCGTTGCACAAGTTCAATCCAGTGCGGCTCGCCTACATCCGCGATCAGGCTGCGGCTCGTTTTGAGCGCGACGCAAAGAAGCTCGATTGCCTGAACGGCCTGCGCGTCCTCGATATCGGCTGCGGCGGCGGAATTTTGTCGGAACCGCTAGCTCGCATCGGCGCGAGCGTCGTCGGCGCGGACCCTTCGGCAGATAACATCGCCGCGGCGAGCGCGCACGCGCGTGAGAGCGGCCTTACGGTCGATTATCGCGCCACGACCGCCGAGGAGCTGGCCGCGGCGGATGAGCGTTTCGACATCGTGCTGGCGATGGAAGTTGTCGAGCATGTAGCGGATGTCGGGCTGTTCGTGAAAGCCTGCGCGGCAATGGTGAAGCCAGGCGGCCTGATGATCGCCGCCACCATCAATCGCACCATTAAAAGTTTCGCGCTCGCGATCGTCGGCGCCGAATACGTGCTGCGTTGGCTGCCGCGCGGCACGCATCAATGGGACAAATTCGTGACGCCGAACGAGCTCGAGATTGCGCTCGAGCAGAACGGTCTGCGCGTCGTCGGGGAAAAGGGCGTGATGTACAATTTGTTCGCCGACCGTTGGCAATTGTCCAGCGACATGGACGTCAATTACATGGTCGTGGCGGAAAGATCTGCCGGCTGATTGCTCTGCATACCAGGATCGTCATGCGCGGGCTTGACCCGCGCATCCATCTTCTTGGAGAAGGATGGATTGCCGGGTCAAGCCCGGCAATGACGATCGGAAAGTCATCATGCTGCAACTGAGAATCGGCTGAGATGCTCTGGGCCGTTTACACGATCATCGCTGCTGCGGCACAAACCGCGCGCAACGCCATGCAGCGCGAGTTGACCGGAACACTCGGCACAGTTGGTGCAACCCACGTCCGATTCCTGTTCGGGTTTCCGTTCGCGATCCTTTCTTTGCTTGGCGTGCTGGCGGTGAGCCATGCACCGCTGCCCCATCCCAATCTCATGTTCTGGCCGTGGATCACCGTCGGTTTTCTCGCGCAGATCGCCGCCACCGCGCTGATGCTTGCGACCATGAACGACCGCTCCTTCGTCGTCACCATCGCCTACATCAAGACCGAGCCGGTGCAGGTGGCGCTGTTCGGATTCGTGCTGCTCGGCGACAAGATCACGCCGCTGTTAGCGGTCGCGATCCTCATCGCGACAGCCGGCGTTGTGGTGATGTCGTTGAAGCCAGGCGCGGCGGCTGCGGGCGGCTGGCGGCCGACGGTGCTGGGCCTTGTCTCCGGCGGCATGTTCGGCATCTCGGCGGTCGGCTATCGCGGCGCGATCCTCGATCTCCATCTCGCGAATTACGTCGTGGCCGCCACCTTCACGCTGATGGTCGGCCTTATCTTGCAGGCGGCGCTGCTGTCCGCCTGGCTCGCGCTGCGCGAGCCGAAGGTGCTCAAAGCGATCGTGCAGGCTTGGCGACCATCGCTCGCCGCAGGCTTCATGGGCGCGCTCGCCTCGCAGTTCTGGTTTTTGGCCTTCGCCATCGCGACGGCGGCGAGCGTGCGTACGCTGGCGCTGGTCGAGGTGTTGTTCGCGCAGGCGATCTCGAAGTTCGTGTTCAAGCAGCCGACTGCGCCGCGCGAAGCGGTCGGCATCGTGCTGATCGTGATCGGCGTGGCGCTGTTGGTCTGGGCGCATTAGGGCATGATCGCTTAAAACGGAAGCGCCGGCCGCCGCAGCGTCATTGCCGGACTTGATCCGGCAATCCATCTTTGCAAAGGAGATGGACCCGCGGGTCAAGCCCGCGGGTGACGCCGAAGACATTGAGACGATTCAATCCAAAGCAATCGTGCTTTTAGATCCCGCTCCGTCCACCCATCCTTTAGCGCCCCGCTTCAGCTGGAAATAAATTGCGCCCCACGCGGCAAAGCCTTCTGCCGCGCCGAGCAATTGAAGTTGCACGTCGTTGCGAATGCTTATGGCGAGTGCGACGAACGACGCGAGCAAAACAACCGACAGCACGAGAAAGAAGACGCCGCCCGATTGACTGTTGCCCGACTGCATCGACCGAATGGATGCAACAAGGCCAAGCGCGATGATGATGGGAAGAACAAAAAAACGCGACGACAAGCATTTGCTATCCGGGTGCCCGATCGCCTCGCGCTTTTCCGATTAGTTTCTATCCTCCGGCAGCACCGGCAGCGGATGGAATTCGATGCCTTCCTCCGCCAATTCCTTCGCCTCATCGGGCGAAGCCTCGCCGTAAATGGAGCGGTGCTCGATTTCGCCGTAGTGCATCTTGCGCGCCTCTTCCGGAAAGCGCGCGCCGACGTGATCCGCGTTTTTCGTCAGGTGATCGCGCAGCTCTTTCAGCTTCTTGCGAAACTCATGCTCCTGCGGCGAGATCATCGCCACCGGTGTCTTTTCCTCTACGGCGGGGGCGGCGGTCGGTTCGGCCGGCGCTTCCGTAGCGATCGCACGACGTTTCCTCGTGCCTGCAAGCCGCGGCGCCATCGGGGCCTTCTCGATCTTGCCCGATCCGCAAACCGGGCAAGAGATGAGCCGGCGCTTTGCTTGCTTGTCAAAGGCGGCCGAATCCTGAAACCAGCTGTCGAACGCGTGGTTCTTATTGCACCGCAATGCGTATCGGATCATGCCGGCCCTCGCACGACATGAAGATAGGCCGGCTCCGCCAGCGGCTCGACGATTTCGAAGCGGCGGCCGTGCTGCAATGACGGGATGCGCGTACGCGCCGCCGCCACTTGCGCCGGCTCGATTTCGGCCATGATCGTGCCCGGTTCGGTCTCGGCTTCGGCTAAGATGCGCCCCCACGGGTCAACGATCAGTGAATGGCCGTAGGTTTCGCGTCCGCTCTCGTGCCTGCCGGCCTGCGCGGCGGCGAAAACGAAACAGCCGTTCTCGATCGCGCGTGCGCGCATCAGCGCGTGCCAATGCGCCTCTCCGGTCTGCTTGGTGAACGCGGAGGGAATGGCGAGGAAAATAGCGCCGGCTTCCGCCAGTGCGCGGTACAGGGCCGGGAAGCGCAGATCGTAGCAAATGCTCAGGCCCAGCCGGCCCCATGGCAAGTCGCTCAACACCGCCAGCTCCCCGGCGCGATAGGTGCGCGACTCGCGGTAGCTTTCGCCATTCGCGAGATCGACGTCGAACATATGAATCTTGTCGTAGCGGGCGGCGATTTCGCCGTGCGGGTCGATCAGGAACGCGCGATTAGCCGCGCGGTCCGGCGAGACCTTGATGGCCAGCGAGCCGATATGGATGAAGATGCCGAGCTTGCGCGCAAGTTCGCGGAAGGTTACGAGCGAGGCGTCGGCATTTTCCTCCTCAATGGCCGAAAGCAGCCGCTCGCGTTTTGCCTCCATGATGTTGGTCATTTCCGGCGTCTGCACGTAATCGGCGCCGGCGGCTTTCGCTTCGCCGATCATCCGCGCCGCGGCAGCGAGGTTGGCGATTGGCGACATCCCCGAGCGCATTTGAATCAATGCCGCCTTGAAGGTCCCAGGCGCGCCGCTCATGCTTTCGCTCCTTCACTCGCGAGCAAATCATCGAGTTTACCCGCACGCTCAAGCGCATGCAGTTCATCGCTGCCGCCGACATGGGTCGAGCCGATGAAGATCTGCGGCACCGTCATGCGTCCGTTCGCGCGCTCGATCATCGCCTGCCGGCGCTCCCAATTGCGCCCAACGTCGATTTCGGTAAAGGCAGCGCCTTTGCGGTTGAGCAGAGCCTTGGCGGCCACGCAATAGGGGCAGTATCGGGTGGTGTAGATTTCGATAAAAGACATGCGTTTCGGCGCGCTTGGTTCGGCCTTCTTATATGGTTCGGGCGCCGCCGGGAACAACCCGAGCGAAAACCAGCACGTCCGCGTGCGCAGCGCCGGCCCGCAAGAGAGCGCGGGCGCAAGTATCGACGGTTGCTCCGGAGGTCAGCACGTCGTCCACCAGGACCAGCCTCCGCCCCGCCACCGTCGCTTTTGCTTCGCCGGGCACGCGGAAGGCGCCCTGCACGTTGCCGGCGCGGTCCGCCTTCGAAAGACCGACCTGCTGGTGCGTGGCACGCACGCGCTTGAGGGCGTCGTGCACCACCGGAACGCCGCTGAGGGCAGAGATCGCATTCGCAAGCGCGGCCGACTGGTTGAAGCGCCGCGCCCATTGCCTGCGCCAGTGCAGTGGCACCGGCAGCAGTGCGTCGGCGCCGTCGAGCAACTCGTGTCCGGCGCGCGCCATCCAACGCCCCATCAGTGGGGCGAGGTCCAGCCGATCGTGGTATTTGAAACGATGCACCAGCGTGCGCGCGATATCGTCATAGCGCACCGCAGCGCGCGCCCGATCGTACGCAGGCGGATTGGCGATCGCTTCCATCGACAGCAGACCGGGACCCGGATCGTAGACAAAGGGAATGCCGAGCCTCGCGCAATACGGCGGCTCGATCAGCGACAGCTTCGACCAGCAGGCCGCGCACAATCCCGTGCCGTCGCCAAGCGGCTCTCGGCACGATGGACATAGCGGCGGAAGCGCGACGTCGAGCGCCAGCCGCAGCGCGCCGCGCAAGTTGCCGCGTACTTTTGCGAAACGCGCAAAACCCTTCTCTTTGCCAGCCGTTACCGCCTCGTCCATACTTCGACGGTAGCAGATGCCGGCAAGCCCCACCATCTTCGATCGAAAACTGCTGCGCGCACGCAACAGGCGCGCGCATCAGCTCGGTCCTGCCACGTTTTTGCTCGATCGCGTGGCCAACGACCTTGCGGAAAGATTGTCGGCGGTATTGCGCACTTTCGACCGCGCGATCGACCTGGGCACGCCAACCGATGCCGTGCGCCGCGCCGTCACCGCGGGGGGGAAGGTGACGAATATCGTCGCGGTGAATGCCGAAGCTGAGAATTTGGATGCGGCTTTCGCGCGCATCGTCGCCGACGAGGAAAACCTGCCTTTTGCCGATGGGTCGCTCGAATTGGCCGTGTCGGCTCTTGCATTGCAATACGCCAACGATCTGCCCGGCACGCTGATACAAATCCGCCGCGCGCTGAAGCCCGACGGCCTGTTTCTGGCGGCGCTGGCAGGCGGCGATACGCTCGCCGAATTGCGTCAGGTATTCGCTGCGGCGGAGAGCGAACGCGAAGGCGGAATTTCGCCGCGCGTTGCCCCCTTTGCCGATACGCGCGAGCTTGGTGCGTTGTTGCAGCGCGCCGGCTTTGCGCTGCCGGTTGCCGATAGCGAGCGTATCACCGTCCGCTACCCCGATGCGTTTGCGCTGATGGCCGACCTGCGCCGCATGGGCGCGACGAATGCGCTTGTCGAGCGGCGGCGCCTGCCGCTCAGGCGTGCGACACTGATGCGGATGGCGGAAATTTATGCGGACAAGTTTTCCGACGCCGATGGGCGCATCCGCGCCACTTTCGAGATCATCTGGTTGTCAGGATGGGCGCCGCACGAAAGCCAGCAGAAGCCGCTACGTCCGGGATCGGCGGCGCGGCGCCTCGCCGATGCTTTGGGCACGCGCGAAATTTCCGCGGGCGAGAAACCGGACGGCGCGAACAGCTAAAGCATGATTGCTTTGGATTGAATCGCCTCAACGTCTTCGGCGTCACCCGCGGGCTTGACCCGGGTCCATCTCCTTCGCAAGGATGTATTGCCGGATCAAGTCCGGCAATGACGCTGCGGCGAGCGGCGCTTTCCGTTTTGAGCATTCATGCTCTAATTGAGCGCGGAATTTACGCTCGTGAACATCTGATTGACTCTGGTGCCAACCGTGAAGACCGTTGCCGCGATCGCACAGGCCACGCCCGATGCGATCATGGCGTATTCAATCGCGGTGGCGCCGGATTGATCGCGCAGAAAATTCCGGAGATGGTCAGCCAAGGCAAAATCCATCATGGCTTTTTCCTGTTCACGCATTTCCACGAACCTAAAGCAACGCCATCAGATGAGAGACTAGCGGCACATCCGCCGGCGGCATTTGATATTCTTGCAACCGACTCGGTTTCACCCACGCGAGCTGTTGCCTCTCCCTTGCGGTGACGATCCCCTGCCAGCGCCGGCAAACGTAAAGCGGCATGAGCAGATGAAAGTCCGGATAGCGGTGGCTTGCGAAAGTGAGCGGCGCGAGGCAGTCCTCGCTGACGGCAATTCCCAGTTCCTCCTTCAGCTCCCTGATCAGCGTCTGCTCCGGCCGTTCGCCGTCTTCGATTTTGCCGCCGGGAAACTCCCATAGGCCGGCCATCGGTTTTCCCGCCGGGCGCTGCGCGATGAGAATGCGTCCGTCGGCATCGATGAGCGCGCAGGCGGCGACGAGAACGACTTTTGCGCTCACGACTTCTGTCCTGACCATAGAGTCGGATGGTTAAAGGCGCTTCAAGCTGGCCCGGTAAATACAGGCTCTTGGCCCGAGGGTTAACCGGGCGTTAGGAGCGGTAATCCCCGTTGATGGCAATGTATTCCTTGCTGAGATCGCAGGTCAGCACGCGGTCGCGGCCTTTGCCCAGCCCAAGCGCAACTTTGATGCTGATTTCCGGCTTTTTCATCGCGGCGGTAACGGCGGGCTCATCGTAAGCCGGATCGCGCGCGCCCCTGTGCGCGACCCGGATGCCGCCGAACCAGATCGAAAGCTTGTCGCGGTCGGCCGGCTCGCCGGCTTTGCCGACCGCCATCACAACCCGCCCCCAGTTGGCGTCCTCGCCGCCGACCGCCGTCTTGACCAGCGGCGAATTGGCAATCGAGAGCGCGATGCGCCTTGCGGACGTTTTCGAGACGGCGCCTTCGACCACGACCTCGATGAGCTTGCGCGCGCCTTCGCCGTCGCGCGCGACCTGCTCGGCAAGATTTGCAAGAACGGCCGTGAGCGCCCTGCGAAAATTCCTGAGGCGCAAATCGCTCGCGCGGGCGAGACGCGGACAGTCTTTTGCCTTGCCGGTGGCGAACAGCATCAGCGTGTCGGATGTGGACGTGTCGCCATCGACGGTCACGGCATTGAAGGTGTCGGCAACGGCTTCCTCGAGCAATGATTGCAACGCGGACGGGGCGATTGCCGCATCGGTGAATACAAACGAGAGCATGGTCGCCATGTCGGGCGCGATCATGCCGGCGCCTTTGGCGATGCCGTTTATGGTGACCGCCGCTTTGCCGATGCGCGCGCGGGCGGTCGCGACCTTCGGAAAAGTATCCGTCGTCATGATCGCCTTTGCCGCATCGAGAAAATCGTCGGCCGGCGCGCGCGCGACGAGGTCCGCCATCACCGGCGCGAACTTGTCGGCATCGAGCGGCTCGCCGATCACGCCCGTCGAGGCGAGAAAAACCTCAGAGCTCTTGCAACCGGCGGCTTTCGCCGCGAATTCGGCCGTGAGCTTCGTCGCCGCGCGTCCGGTTTTGCCGGTGAAGGCATTGGCATTGCCGGAATTCACCACCAGGGCGCGCGCTTTTCCGCTCCTTAAATGCGCGCGGCACCATTCCACCGGCGCCGACGGGCATTTCGACCGGGTGAACACGCCGGCCACCGTCGTGCCTTTATCGAATATCGCCAACAGCACGTCTGTTCGTCCGGCATAACGAATGCCTGCTTCCGCGGTAGCAAGCCGCACGCCTTCGACTGCCGGCATGTCCGGCGTGCTCTGCGGGGCGAGGGGGGAAACGGCTGCCATCGAAATCACCACGACGTCATGGCCGGGCTTGTCCCGGTCATCCACGCCTTGCAGTTGGTGGCGATCTTTAAAAGACGTGGATGCCCGGCACAAGGCCGGGCATGACGTAGCAAAGCCAAACGCTATCGCTGAAGGAGGCTACTTCTTCTCCGGCGCTGGCGGCGCCGGCTTTGCCGCGTCCGCCGGCTTGTCGAGACGCTCGACCTTGCCTTCGGCGCGCAGCTTGGTGACCAAGTCGGCCTGCGCCTTGCGCGTGACGTAGTTCTCGATCTGGGGCTTCACCTCGTCGAACGTCGGCGTCGGCTTTGTCCGCTTGTCTTCCACTTTGATGACGTGCCAGCCGAACTGCGTCTTCACCGGATCGGAAATCTGTCCCTTGTCGAGCTTGAAGGCGACTTCGGCGAATTCCGGCACCATTTGCTCTTTGGTGAAATAGCCGAGATCGCCGCCGTTCGCCTTGCCGGAGGGATCCTCGGTCGTCTCGCTGGCAACTTTTGCAAAGTCCTCGCCCTTTTTCAGGCGCGCGATGATCGCCTTGATTTTGTCCTCGGCCTGCTTGCTCGCTTTCTCGTCGCCGGCCGCCACGCGAATCAAGATATGTCGCGCGTGCACTTCTTCTTCCGGCTTCATTTGCTTGACGGCTTCGTCGTAGACCTTGTGCATGGCCTCATCGGTCAGCGCCTGCTTGCCGGTTGATTGCAGCAATGTTTCCATCAGCAGCTTCTCGCGCAGCATGGCCAAGCGCCGCTTGAAGAGGTCGGTGCCGTCGACCTTTTGCTTTTCGGCCGCCTGCGCCAGCAACATCATGTCGGCGGCGAAGTTGATCAGGTAGTCGCGTTTCGCTTCCGCCGCCATCGGCGGGAGTTGGCCCGCTTCCTCTTCGATCAGGGCGAGATCGCTCTCGTGGATTTCCGCGCCGTTCACTTTGGCGAGGATGGGGTCGGTGCCTTTTTCAGCCTGGGCGACCAGCGGTCCGGCGGTGAATGCAAGGATCGCGGTGGCGGCAACAAGGACGCCTGTCCGCCGAATAAGAGCCGGAAAGCCGGCGAGAGAAGGGATCGACATGGCGTCTTCCTTAATGGCTGTGCAGGTTTGCGCGTTGAGCGGCGGTCTTGTGACCCAACCATCATGGCTTTGCAATGGCCGTTGAAGCGGGGAAGCTGACTTCCGCGTGATCCGGAGCGTGGGAAAAACCCATATTTTCAGCCGCAATTGACAATAATCTGACCGACTCCTATCTCTCGTACGAGCCTGACTCGCCGCACCTTCCGTGCTCGTGTCGCGTTAACTCGCCCGAAAAGAGCCGCATTTCCGGAGCGCCGGAAGCACCCGGCCGGGCGAGATGTTGGTAGGACCCGGGTCTGAGATAAGGACTTCCCCATGATCGGCGCCGTTGCCCGCAAGCTGTTTGGCTCCGCCAACGACCGGCGGATTCGCAGCTATCAGCCTCGCGTCGCCGCGATCAACGCACTGGAAAAAGACCTGGAAGGACTCTCCGACGAGGAACTCAAGGCCCGCACAGCGGAGTTCAAGAAACAGGTTGCCGCAGGCGCCTCGCTCGACGACATCCTGGCGCCGGCTTTCGCCACTGTGCGCGAGGCGGCCAAGCGCACGATCGGCCAGCGGCACTTCGACGTGCAGCTGATCGGCGGCATGATTCTGCACGAAGGCCGCATCTCTGAAATGAAAACCGGCGAAGGCAAGACGCTGGTCGCCACGCTGCCCGTTTATCTCAACGCGCTTGCTGGACGCGGCGTTCACGTCGTTACCGTCAACGATTATCTGGCCAAGCGCGACGCCGAATGGATGGGGCAGATCTACAGCTTCCTTGGACTGACCACCGGCGTCATCGTGCACGGTCTCGACGACGAGGAGCGCAAGAAGTCTTACGACTGCGACGTCACTTACGGCACGAACAACGAGCTCGGCTTCGACTATCTGCGCGACAACATGAAGTACCGCCTGGAGGACATGGTCCAGCGCGGGCACGTCTACGCCATCGTCGACGAGGTCGACTCCATCCTGATCGATGAAGCGCGCACGCCGCTCATCATCTCGGGTCCGCTCGACGATCGCTCCGAATTCTATAACACCGTCGACAGCTACATTCCGGCGCTCGACAAGAGCGATTACGAGGTCGACGAGAAGCAGCGTACCGTCACGCTGACCGAAGCCGGCATGGAAAAGCTGGAACAGCGGCTGCGGGACACAGGCCAGCTCAAGGGCCATTCGCTGTACGATGTCGAGAACGTGTCGGTCGTCCACCACGTCAACCAGGCGCTACGCGCACACAAGCTGTTCACGCGCGACAAGGACTACATCGTGCGCAACGGCGAGGTCGTCATCATCGACGAGTTTACCGGCCGCATGATGCCGGGCCGGCGCTATTCGGAAGGGCTGCATCAGGCGCTCGAGGCGAAAGAGCACCAGCCGATCCAGCCGGAAAACCAGACGCTCGCCTCGATTACGTTCCAGAACTACTTCCGCATGTACGAGAAGCTCGCCGGCATGACCGGCACGGCGATGACGGAAGCCGACGAGTTCATGGACATTTACGGCCTCGAAGTTCTCGAAGTGCCGACCAACATGCCGCTGATCCGCATCGACGACGATGACGAGGTCTATCGCACTGCGAAGGAAAAATATCGCTCGATCATCGCGCTGATCGAAGATTGCAAGCAGCGCGGCCAGCCCGTCCTGGTCGGCACAACCTCCATCGAGAAATCCGAGCAGCTTGCCGAGATGCTGCGCAAGGAAGGCTGGGAGCAGCACGACTTCTCTGACCCGAACGCCTTCGCCGCGCTTTATTCGGGTGACGAGGGCGCTTCCAAAGCGAAAGTTTTTGCCATCCTGAATGCCCGTTACCACGAACAGGAGGCCTATATCGTCGCGCAAGCCGGCGTGCCGGGCGCGATCACCATCGCCACCAACATGGCAGGCCGCGGCACGGACATTCAACTTGGCGGCAATGCCGACATGCGCATCCGCCAGGAACTGGCGGATGTCGAGGACTATGCCGCGCGCATGCGCGATCCTCGCGCAGATATCATTCGTGCGCAGGTCGCGCGCTTGAAAGAGAAGGCGCTCGCCGCCGGCGGCCTATATGTGCTCGGCACCGAGCGCCATGAGAGCCGCCGCATCGACAACCAGTTGCGCGGCCGCTCCGGCCGCCAGGGCGACCCCGGCCACTCCAAGTTCTTCCTGTCGCTCGAAGACGACCTCATGCGCATCTTCGGCTCCGACAAGCTCGACGGCATGTTGCAGAAGCTGGGGCTGAAGGAGAACGAAGCGATCGTCCACCCCTGGATCAACAAGGCGCTGGAGAAAGCGCAGCAGAAGGTCGAAGCGCGCAACTTCGACATCCGCAAGAACCTGCTCAAATACGACAACGTCATGAACGATCAGCGCAAGGTGATCTTCGAGCAGCGGCTCGAGCTCATGCGCGAGGAGACAGTGGACGAAACGATCGCCGACATGCGACACGAAGTCGTGCACGATCTGGTCGCCAAGTTCATCCCCGAAAACGCCTATCCCGAGCAATGGGACGTCAACGGCCTCGACGAAGCGTTGAAAAACGTGTTGACGCTCGATCTGCCGGTGAAGGACTGGGCGAAGGAAGAAGGCATTGCCGGCGAGGAAGTGCGGGAGCGCATCGACAATCGCGCCGACGAGTGGATGGCGGCAAAGGTGGCCAAATGGACGCCGGATGTCATGCGCTACGTCGAGAAATCGGTTCTGTTGCAGACGCTCGATCATCTGTGGCGCGAGCATCTCGTCATGCTCGAGCACCTGCGTCAGGTGATCGGCTTGCGCGGTTATGGCCAGCGCGATCCACTTAATGAGTACAAGGCCGAAGCCTTCAGCCTGTTCGAAGCGATGGTTGCGCGCCTGCGCGAGGCGGTGACGGCGCAGCTCATGCGTGTCGAAGTCGTCACGCAGCCGCCGCCGGAAGAGCAAAACAATTTGCCCTATATGGAAGCGCACCACGTCGACCCGAACACCGGAGACGACGAAGTCATGTTGCCGGAGCCGGCCTTCGCCGCGGCGGGTCCGCTCGCATCTGTCGGTGCGGTGGCAACTGCTCCCGCGCGCAATCCGAAGGATCCCACAAGCTGGGGCAAGGTCGGGCGCAACGAGCCGTGCCCTTGCGGCTCGGGCAAGAAATTCAAGCACTGCCACGGCAAGTTCGTTTGAACGGACGGCCTTGCTCTTTTCCGTCGCTCTGATCACCTGAAGAAAAAGTTGTCATGGCCGGCACAAGCCGAGCATGACGGCTTGCGGCGAGGTCGCGATCTTTCTGTTTGCACTTCAGGTGCGCTTTTCACGACGGCAGCAAGCCGCAACCAATCATCCCGCCGTCGCGTTGTCTGCGCACAGACGAGGCATGCGGCCATGCAAATAGCTCCCGAAGTTTCCTTCCATAATATCGAAGGCTCCGACGCCGCCGAGGCGATGATTCGCGACCACATCGGACGCCTGGAAGATATCTACGACCGCATCATGACGTGCCGCGTGCGCGTCGATCAGCGCAATCAGAACTCGAGCGGCACGATTCCGCCGGTCGTGCGTATCGAAATTTCCTTGCCCGGACACAAGGACATCGTAGTCGCGCATGAACCCGGCCACCTGCAAAAGAAATTTCAGGCGCCGGATCTGCGCAATGCCATCAACGAAGCGTTTCGCATCGCAGAGCGCAGATTGAGTAAGTATAAAGACGGCCTCGTCGATCATGAGGCCGAAGGCACGCACGAGGCTGCAAACGAGTTTCTTGGTCAGGTCGCCGACATGCCCGCGGGAAAAGACTTCGGCTTCCTGATGACCAAGGAAGGCGGCACGCTTTATTTTCACCGCAACAGCATTCTGAGCGGCGATTTTGATTCGCTGCGGCGCGGCGATGAAGTTACTTACGTCGAGGAGACCGGCGATACCGGTCCGATCGCGAGCAAAGTGCGGGTAAAAACGGTGAGGTAAATCGTTGACGGCGTGATGACCAGCGGAGAGCGCCCCCGGCGCCTCAGATTGGCGCGAAACGGCTTAGCGCGAGTTTTTTTCTCAGCGAGCGATCTCGTTTCAAATGCCATTCGCGGCTCATAGCGGCGCGCTTGCTGTCGAAACGCTCGGAATGCAACAGCACCCACATACGTCCGCGCGTTGACCGCGCGCCGGTTCCGGCGTTGTGCATCGCAAGCCGCCGGGCGAGATCGGTCGTCCATCCGACGTAGGTCAGATGGCGCTTCTTGGTCCTTGTGCCGAGGACGTAGACGAAACAGATCATGCTGAAAGGGCTCAAAGCGGAACAGGAGAACCGCGCTCGAGACGAATGCAGCTCAAAACTGAAGGAACGGTCAGCTCAGCGCAGGCCGGCCCAGCGGCTGGCGAAGCTGCCGGCTGGAAGCACCGGCTGCGCGCCCGCAAGCAACCCGACGCCGGTCGTGCCCGAATAAGCGGTGCGCACCGGAGGGGTCGCTGCGGCGGGTGCCGATGCAACGTTCGTGTCGCCCCTGGCAGGTTTCGATTCGGAGTCCGGCGCATTGTGCGCGACAATCTTCGGGATATCGTGCAGCGTCGGTTTGGGTGCGACCGGGGCAGCAGCCGTGCGATAAGAGGAATGCTCGTTCTTCGCGGTCGCTTTCTTGGTGCGGGAGCCATGTGCGGCCGCCATTTTGACCGCGGCCTCTTGCGCAGCAGGCTTTTGCTCGTGCCCGCCACCGAACAGATTTCCAAAGAAACTCGCGATCGCGGACTTCGGTTGATGTGCTTCGCCCGTCTTCGCCCGCGGCGCTGCGCGCGGCACAGGGACGTCGGCCGCAACGGCAGGAGAGGGTTCGGCGTCCGCAACCTTCGTCTCCGTCGGAATGGTGACCGACGCCGGCGGGCGCTGGCTGTCGCGCGGCAGATATCCGGGAGGCATTGCACTGCCGCCTGCAAGCGCGATGCGGCCATCGCCGGCTTCGCGCGAAGCCAGTTCGGTTTCGAAGACAGGATTCATGCCGCCATCCATGCCGGTGTGCACCGGCACGGTGCGCACGCCTTCGGCGATGTATTGCGCGGTCTTGATCTCGTCCTCGCGCCGTTTCTCCAGCGCGGGCCCTGCAATTTCCTTGTCAACTTGATAGACCGGGCAGGCGCCGCGCGGGGTGAAATTCAGCGGCTTGGCCGATCCATCCGGCGGCACGGCGTCGAACACGTATCGCCGGTCGCAGACCTCGACCTTCGGCTCCTGATGCGAGACTTCGAAATGATCGTAGCCGACCTTCAACATCTTCCAGAACGGCATGTTCGGATTGTTGTGGTGCTTGGCCATGTTCAGCGCGGTCATGCGGAACGGAAAGGCCTCGAACTGAAATGCCTTCTGCCCGCCGAAGAATGACTCGCGCGCAAGCGCATAAATTTCCTGGATCTGCTCGTCGGTCATCGCGTAGCAGCCGCGCGAGGAGCAATCGCCGTGCACCATCAGCTCGGAGCCGGTGCGTCCCCACGCGCGGTCGAACGCGTTCGGGTAGCCGGTGTTGAAAGCGAGATAGTAATTCGAGCGCGGATTCATCTGGCCCGGCGTGATGGTATAGAAGCCTTCCGGCGCTTGCCGGTCGCCTTCCTTGATCTTCGGACCGAGTTCGCCCGACCACCGGCAGATCGGATAAGTTTTCAGAAGCGCGTATTCGCCGTCGCGATTCTTCTTCCAGACTTCGAGCTCCGATTCTTCCTTGAAGAGACGGATGAGAATCGGCGAGCTCTTGTCCATGTGCTTCGCCTCAATCTCGGCGAGCATCTTGTCGGACAGCGGAGCTTGCGCGCGTCCGGTCGGGGCAATGCTGTCCGCGTTGCAGCCTGCGAGCGCGATCGCTGCCGCAATAGCCGCTGACGCCAGCAACGCGCGGGCGAGAGGACGACGATTCAAATGCAGTGCTCCCCGAGGCGAAGAACCCTCATTGAGCAATCGTTATCCATAAGATGTGGCGTCGGCAAGGCATTCCCGCCTGTTGATGCAGTGGTACTAAGTTGCGGTAAATCAACGGTAAATTTGGCATAATTGCGGAAATCTGGTGGAGAAGACCGCCCGGTGGCAGGGAGCGAGTCGCTTTAGGCATCATTCCGGAAGGGGGGCTTCTCGGCCGATATTGAGGAATTTTTCGCGCCGCTGCCGGCGGATGGTGTCGCGGTCGAGGCCCCGCAACTCACTTAATGCATTGGCGATCGCCTCGCCGGTGGCTGCGATGGTGGCTGCCGGATCGCGGTGAGCGCCGCCGGTCGGCTCGAGGACAACCGTGTCGATCACGCCAAAGCTGACCATGTCCTGCGCCGTGATCTTCAGGTTCGTGGCGGCCTCCTGCGCCTTGCCGGTATCGCGCCAAAGGATCGAGGCCGCGCCTTCCGGAGAGATGACGCTGTAGATCGCATGCTCCAGCATCAGCACGCGGTTGGCCGTCGCAATGGCAATCGCGCCGCCGGAGCCGCCCTCGCCGAGGATCACCGCGACGTTAGGAACGCCGAGCGAAAGGCAGACGTCGGTCGAGCGTGCTATCGCTTCCGCCTGTCCGCGCTCTTCAGCGCCGATGCCGGGATAGGCGCCCGCGGTATCGACGAGTGAGATCACCGGAATATCGAAACGGTCGGCCATCTCCATCAGCCGTGCGGCCTTGCGATAGCCTTCCGGCCGCGCCATGCCGAAATTGTGCTTGAGGCGGCTTTCCGTGTCCGACCCTTTTTCATGGCCGAGGATGCATACACTCTCGCCGCGGAAGCGGCCCAAGCCGCCGACGATCGCGTCGTCGTCACCGAACTTACGATCGCCGGCGAGCGGCATGAAATCCGAGATCAGCCCCGCGATGTAGTCGAGACAGTGCGGCCGCTGCGGATGCCGCGCGACTTGTGTCTTCTGCCACGGCGTCAGGTCCGCATAGAGCTCCTTCAGCGCCAGCGCCGCCTTTGTTTCCAGACGATCGATTTCCTCGCCGATCGCGACCGCGTCGCCGGCCGTTCCCATGGTCCGCAACTCCTCGACCTTGGCCTCAAGCTCGGCGACCGGCTTTTCGAAATCGAGGTAGCTGCGCATCGCACTCTAAAACGTTGATAATGAGAACGAACTGGCCCGTATGCCTTCATAAGTCAAGCAAACCCCGCGAATTCAGCTTATTTAGTCTCGATCTATTTCTGCGCCAACGGATGCAAGTCGCGCACCAGCGCTTTCAAGCGCTCCTCCAGGACGTGAGTGTAAATCTGCGTGGTCGAAATGTCGGCATGGCCGAGCAGCGTCTGCACCACACGGAGATCGGCGCCGTTGTGCAGGAGATGGCTGGCGAAGGCGTGCCGCAACACGTGCGGGCTTAGCCGGGCGGCGGAAATGCCGCACGCTGCGCCGAGCGCCTTCAGCTCGCGCGCGAAATGCTGGCGCGTCAAATGACCCTCGGCGCCGAACGAGGGAAACAGCCATTTCGATGCTGCGCCCCCCAGCTTTTCGCGCAAGGCGAGATAATCGCCCATCGCGCGCTTGGCCGCGTTGTTGAGCGGCACCATCCGCTCCTTGCCGCCTTTGCCGCGCACGACAAGCATGGTCTGCGCTTGCCGTGCGGCAGCGGACGGCAGCGCAACGAGTTCCGAAACACGCAAGCCGGTCGCGTACACCGTTTCCAGCAGGCAGGTCAGTCGCGCCGCGCGCAAGCGTTGCGGCAGGGATTGCTCGGCGTCATCCATAGCCTTGCGCGCCAGCGCGAGCAGGCGATCGACCTCCTCGATTGAAAGTGTTTTCGGCAGTGCGCGTCCGCGCTTGGGACCTTCCAGGACGGCGGCGGGATCGTCGCCGCGTTTTCCTTCGGCGTAAAGAAAGCGATAAAGCTGGCGCACAGCCGACAAGCGTCGCGCCAGCGAGGAAGGCTTGAGTTTGCGTGCGGCGAGATGGCGCAAAAATCCGCGCAAGTCATCCGTCGATGCATTTGCCAGAGAGCGGCGATGCTCGTGCAGATAGGTGCAAAGATCGGCAAGATCGCCGCGGTAAGCCGACAGCGTGTTGGCGCCCGCGCCGCGCTCCGCGGCGAGCATGTCGAGGAACAGCGCAACGAGGGCGTCGTCGGATGGCTTTGCTTGCCGGGCCATAGCCGCGCCCGCTCCGGGCTCAATCTTGTTTGATGAAATTGGCGGGCGGCACCGTCACGACGATCTCGCGCGGATGCAGGGGCACGAAATTGGCGAGTGAAATCACCGCGCCATAAGCCAAGCCGGCGAGGAGTCCCACCACGACCAGAAACCTGAAAAGACTAGGCATTTCTTGTCTCTCGTGCCCGGCCGGCAAGGCTTCGGATACCAATGCCGCGCCATAAAGGCAGGACGGGCGAGATGCCGCGACGATCCCGTTCGCCGGAAGCGCCAATCCGGCGATTAAGTGATTCGCCATGCTATATGGAATGCCGGAAGGAACGGAAGTCCCGAAAGGCGTCGTAAGGCCCATGACGAGCGAAATCGCCGCGCAAAGTGTCGCTGGAACCGGCCAGGAAAAAGCTCTGGCCGCGGCGCTCGGCCGCCGTTCTCTGGTGCTGGTCGGGATGATGGGCGCAGGCAAATCGTCGGTCGGCCGGCGGTTGGCGGCGCGGCTGGCGATCCCATTTGTCGATGCGGATACGGAAATCGAGGCGGCGGCGGCGATGACCATTCCGGAGATTTTTGCGAAACACGGCGAGCTTGAGTTTCGCAAGGGAGAGGCCAAGGTCATTGCCCGTCTGCTCGACAATGGTCCACAGGTACTGGCGACCGGCGGCGGCGCGGTCATGGATGCCAACACGCGCGCGCTGATCCGCGCGAAGGGAATCTCGATTTGGCTTAAGGCTGATCTTGAGGTGCTCACGCGACGCACCAAGCGGCGGAACGACCGGCCCCTCGTCGAGCAGATTACGAACTTGTTGCCGCAGCGCGAACCGTTCTATGCGCAAGCAGACATCACCGTGCAGTCTCGCGAGGAGCCGCACGATACGATCGTCAATGAGATCATCGCCGCTTTGCCCGACTATCTTGCGCGGCAAGAGACCGAGAAGAAAGCATGACCGCGCCGTTGCGCTCCGCTGATCCTATCGTGGTGCCGGTTGAGCTGGGTGCGCGCGCCTACGACATCGTGATCGGCCGTGGGCTCATTTCATCGCTTGGCGTCCGGATCAGGCATTTGCGGCCGGGTGCGAAAGTCGCCGTTGTCACCGACTCGAGCGTCGCAAAGCTTCACCTTGCCGCTGCGGAGGCAACGCTCGAGGCCGCCGGCGTCGAATCGACACGCATCGTCGTGCCGGAAGGCGAGGGCTCGAAGAGCTATGCAACGTTCGAGAAAGTGTGCGAAGCCGTCATCTGCGCGCGCATCGAGCGCGGCGACCTTGTGGTCGCGCTCGGCGGCGGCGTTATCGGCGATCTCGCCGGATACGCCGCGGCAAGCGTGCGGCGCGGCCTCGACTACGTGCAGGTGCCGACGACGCTGCTGGCACAGGTCGATTCGTCCGTCGGCGGCAAAACCGGTATCAATTCCGCGCAGGGCAAAAATCTGGTCGGCGCTTTCCATCAGCCGGTCCTTGTCGTCGCCGATACCGCCTTGCTCGATACGTTGTCGCCGCGCGTGTTTCGCGCCGGCTATGCCGAGGTGGCGAAATACGGCTTGCTCGGCGATGCCACATTTTTTGCTTGGCTCGAGGCCAATGCGAAAGATGTGTTTTCCGGAGGCGCGGCGCGCGAGCACGCAATCGCGGTTAGCTGCCGCGCCAAGGCCGCGATCGTTGCGCGTGACGAACGCGAAACCGGCGAGCGCGCGCTGCTCAATCTCGGCCACACCTTTGGCCATGCGCTGGAGGCGGGCGCCGGTTTCTCCGACCGGCTGCTGCACGGCGAGGCGGTGGCGCTCGGCATGGCGCTGGCATTCGAGTTCTCGGCCCGCAAGGGCTTAGCGGCGCAATCGGAGGCGGCGCGCGCCACTGCTCATCTTGCGGCGGTCGGCTTGCCGACCCATCTCAAGGATGTGCCCGGCGGCGTGCCAAGGGCCGATGCTTTGATGGACCTCATTGCACAAGACAAGAAGGTGAAACGCGGCAAGCTCACGTTCATCCTGGTGCGCGGCGTCGGGCAGGCCTTCGTTGCGGACGATGTCGAGCCCGCCGAAGTGCGGGCGTTTCTTGCCGACAAGCTTTCAGAAAAATGACGACGTACGACTGGGCTTCTCTTCTCGTCGTCTTCGTCTGTTTGCTGCTCTCCGCGTTTTTTGCCGGCAGTGAAACGGCGCTGACCGCCTCGTCGCGCGCCAGCATGGCGCGGCTGGAAAAGAACGGAAACCGGCGGGCCGGCACCGTCAACCGCCTGCTTTCGCAACGCGAGCGATTGATCGGCGCGTTGCTCCTCGGCAACAACGCGGTCAACATTGCCGCCTCTTCGCTTGCCACCGGCGTTCTGTTTGCCTGGTTCGGCAGCGCCGGCATGCTTTACGCGACCCTGGCGATGACGGCCGTCGTCGTGATTTTCGCGGAAGTATTGCCGAAAACCGCCGCCTTCAACGCGCCCGATCGCTTCGCGCTCGCGGTCGCGCGGCCGATGAACGTGATCGTCAAGGTGCTCGGCCCGATCCTGATGGCGATCGAAGCGCTGGCGCGCTGGCTGCTCAAATTGTTCGGCATGAAGGTCGGCGAGGATCAGCCGGTGCTGTCGGCGCGCGAGGAATTGCGCGGCGCGGTCGACCTGCTCCACCGCGAAGGCGATGTCGAGAAACTCGACCGGGACATGTTCGGGGGCGTGCTCGATCTGCGCGAACTCGAGGTCTCCGACGTGATGGTTCATCGCACCAACATGATCACGCTCTGCGTCGAGGACCCGCCGGAAGATCTCGTCAACGCGGTGATTGCCTCGCCGGTCACGCGCATTCCGCTGTGGCGCGACAAGCCGGAGAATATCGTCGGGGTCCTGCACGTGAAGGACTTGCTGCGCGCGCTGCACGCGCTCGACGGGGACAGTTCCAAGGTCGATGTCGCAGCGCTGATGTCACCGCCTTGGTTCGTGCCTGACACGCGCCCGGTATCGGAGCAACTCAAGGCCTTTCGGCGCCGGCGGACGCCGTTCGCGCTGGTGGTCGACGAATACGGCGAGGTGGAAGGGCTGGTCACGCTCGAAGACATCCTGGAGGAGATCGTCGGCGACATTACCGACGAGCACGACGTTGCGATGCCGGGCGTGCGGCGGCAGCCGGACGGCTCGGTCAACGTGGATGGCGCCGTGCCGATCCGCGATCTCAACCGGGTCATGGACTGGAATTTACCCGACGAGGAAGCGACCACCATCGCCGGTCTCGTCATTCACGAAGCGCGCTCCATTCCCGAGCCGGGACAGAGCTTCACGTTTTATGGCTTCCGCTTCCGCGTTCTGCGCCGCGCGCGCAACCGCATCACAGCGCTGCGCATTCAGCCGTTGCGCAAGGCGGCGGCCGCTGGGACGCGGTGACACGAGAATTACTCGACTATGTCATGCGCGGGTTTGACCCGCCTGCGGGCCGAAGCCCCGTCAATGGTTTTTGTCTGCAACCCTTCGGCGGGTGAAGGCCCGCCCATCGTCACGCCCGGCAACAACGGCTATACTGCTTGCATCTGATCGATTCCGCGGCCGGTCAAAACGGGCTTTCATCCGCCAGGCGTTGCTCGACGCTTGCGCGGAATTGCTGCAAGTCGCCCATGCATTGGATGAGCTTGTGCTCGTCGGCGGCGGGAAACCATTTCCGACAGAAATCTCTGTGCTCCGCTGCAATATGTTCGGCGCGCGATTGCTCCATTTGCGCGCGGATTTCCGGCAATCTCGGCGCGACGAACGCGGCGAAGTAGAGAACGAAAGCAAACAAAGCAGCCCACAAGGCTGTCTCGACCGTATCGTAGACGCGCCTTATGTTGGCGTGGACTTTGTTGGCGATCGTTTTTTGGTTGGTGATCATCTTATCCCTCACAAGGCGCCGGCCGCCGGCACGAGAGCATGGCGAAGTCGCTAAACGGGGCGAAGGGCCGGCGGTGCGACGAAGTGGATTGCGGCGGGCGATGCGATGTCCGCCCTCATTCATTTCTTTGCTTGCTTGATATCGGTCGGCAGGACCACATCGCCGGTCTGTTCGGCGATACATACGCCGACGACCAGAGAGTAACCCGGCGGGCACATCTCATTACTGGCTTTCCGAGCGCTGTCTTGCGCTTGCGCCAAAGCCGTGAGCATCGACGAGCACAAGCAAGCGGCAACTAATCCGGTAATCAACCTCATGATGCCTCTCCTCTAAATTTTCGGCGGGCTTCCGCTGGCTAACTCGACGTGCTTTCAACGTGTGCTGATTGAATATCCGAACTGCCGTGCGCATATGTGTGCCAGTTCACACTCTTCCGTGAAAATTTGCGCCAGTTCGCGTTGACGCGACGCGTGCAGCGCCGCGCGAGCGCACTCGATTAGGGTCCGATGTCTTCTTCAAAGCGTTTCATTTGCCTGTCGCGAATGACCTGCAAATCGGCGACGCATTGAGCGTGCCGCTCCGTGCCCGCCGCGTCGCCCATTTTTCGCAGAAGGCATGCGACTCGGCGGCGATCTCGCGGCTGCGCTGTTGCTCAAATGCAGTTTGCGCGGCATTCCACAATATAAGGCCGGAGCCGGCGGGGATGGCGCCAACAAGGGCGCGCGCGCTCATGTTGCTGGCCTGGACGTACGCGCGCGATATGATGGACATTCTAAACCCCCTTCGTGCTGCATGGCTGCCGGCAAGGGCAAACCCGTTCAGTCGCGGTTGCAGGATGCGTCATCGCGGCATAGTTGAATATTTCTAATTTTGCAGATGGTTATAGGTTTTGAGAATAGCCACCAACCGGCTTGCGCCCGTTCAAGCGAGCGGCAACAAGCACTCAAACGCACGGATTCGAGAAGCTTCGGATACGCGCCACCACAGTGCCGAGACGGCATCAACAATAACGATAGACACCTCACGAATTCCGGACGCATTTCGGGTGGGTATTTGGCATCAGTACGAGCGGGATACCTTCCGCGATGTTCCTCCGTTCAAAACTCCGAGAGGCGACGCCAAACGGCCTCCTTCCGGGAACAAAAAGAACAAATGGACGCGGATCGTTGCTCATGAATGCGAGTTGTTTCTCAATGAATCAAGCCGTCCATCGTACCGCCGCTGACGGCATCGCCGTAGCGGCCGGCCGTGTCGAGGTTGCCTCGCGCGTCGAGGCAACGCACCACGCGCGTTGGGCCAAATCTTTTAGTTCGGAGGCGAAGGACTGCCGTTATTACGAACTCGTTGAGCAGACGCTCCACCGCGAGTTCGATTATCGTTATTTCGTCTTGCGTGATTGGAATGGTGAGGTTTGCGGCATTCAGCCTTTTTTCATCCTCGATCTGGACGTGCTTGCCGGCGCCAGCCCCCGCGTAGGGTGGTTCACCGACTCTATTCGCCGTCTGTGCCCGCGCTTCATGTTTGTGCGCGCGCTGATGGTGGGGTGCGCTGCCGGCGAGGGTCACATCGACGGTCAAGATGAATTTGCGCAGCGCTTCAACGCGCGTCTGCTTGCGTCGGCCATTGTAGAGGAAGCGCGTCGGCTGAAGACCGGACTCATCGTCCTCAAGGAATTTCCCGCCAAATACCGCCCGATACTGAGTTGCTTCCTGCAAAACAATTTCACCTGCATTCCAAGCCTGCCGAACGTGCGGCTTAACATCGGCTATTCGAGTTTTGAGGAATACATGCGCTGCGCGCTCAGCAGCGGGGCGCGGACAAAACTGCGTAAAAAGTTCAAAGCCGCCGCAAACGCGTCGCCGATCGAAATGAGCGTCGTCGACGAAATCACTCCGTTCGTCGATGAGATATACCCTCTCTATCTACAGGTTTACCATCGATCGAAGCTGCATTTTGAAAAGCTGACCAAGGATTATTTTTGCGGGCTAGGCCAACGAATGGGCGATAAGGTGCGTTTCTTCATCTGGCGCCAAAATGGACGGATCGTCGCCTTCGGCTCGTGCATTCTTCAAGGGGATACGATCCATGCCGAATATCTCGGGCTCGACTATGCCGTCGCGCTCGATCTGCACCTCTATCATTATACGTTTCGCGACATGGTGAACTGGGGGATCGCCCGCGGCTACAAATGGTTTCACAGCAGCAGCCTGAACTACGATCCAAAACTGCACCTGCGGTACCGGCTCGATCCGATCGACCTGTATGTTCGGCACACGTCGACGCTCGGCAATGCTTTACTTCGCCGAATCCTTCCCTATCTGGAGCCGACCCGCTACGACAAAACGCTGAAGAAATTTGCGAACTACGATGAGCTCTGGGCGTCGGCCACTTAAAAAAGCGATCCGTGTTTCCGACAGCATCCTAGAGTCCGATTCATTTGAGTTGAATCAATCAGTCATCCGCTCACCCCCGCGAAAGCGGGGCCAAACTTCATATACCCTGGATTCCCGCTTGCGCGGGAATGAGCGGAGAAAAAAGAGCCGGTTCAATCTCGGTTGATCGCACTCTAGGCCACGCCGCCTTCACCGGGCGCCGCGGCATGGATGGCGAGCGCGTGAATGCCGCCCGCCAATTCCGCGGATAGCGTTTGGTTGATGAGCCGGTGCCGTTCGAGCCGGGTCATTCCCTTGAATAATTCCGACACTATATAGATGCGGAAATGCGTCTGCCCGCCGGGCCTGTGTCCGGCGTGTCCCTCGTGCTGGTGAGATTCGTCCACAACGCTGAGGCTTTGCGGCGCAAAGGTCGCCGTCAATTTATTAGTGATGACATCTGTAGTGCGCATGGCTCTCATTAACATTTCATTGGCGCCTCGTGCCAGCAGACGCTAGAGCAATTTCCAGTTGGGGTTTGCTGTACTCGGTCATTGCCGGCTTGACCCGGCAATCCATCATCTTGGAGAAAAGTCCTTCTTTTGATGGATGCGCGGGTCAAGCCCGCGCATGACGGTTCAAAGCAAGCGGAAACTGCTTTAGCTCCGACATCGTGCCGAATCGGCGCAAGTCAAGTCTTGAAGATGCCATTGCAAAGCGCGCATAGTATTCGGTCATGAAATTCGACTCGCCCCTTTTCGACCGCGTCCGCGTCAAGCCGGAGAAAGATCGCCGTCCGAAAGTCGGCGGGCCGCGCTGCGAGTGGGTCGGCTGCACCGAAATCGGCACGCATCGCGCGCCCAAAGGACGGCAGAACGAGAAAGAATATTGGCGCTTCTGCCTCAACCACGTGCGCGAATACAACCAGTCATACAACTTTTTCGCCGGCATGAACGACGCGGCCGTGATGGCCTATCAGAAGGACGCCATCACCGGCCATCGCCCGACCTGGAAAATGGGAACCGGAAAAGGCGGCGCGGGCCCCGATCTGCGTGCGTTCGGCAACAGCGCCGACCCGTTCGGCCTTTTCGGCGAGGGGCTGCGCGAGGAGCAGCGGCAGCGCGCCCAGCAGCAGCGGCCGATCCGCAATGCGGAGCGCAAGGCGCTCGATGTGCTCGGGCTTGAGGTCGGCGCCACGACGCAGCAGATCAAGCGGCGCTTCAAGGAACTGGTGAAGCGCCATCATCCCGACGCCAACGGCGGCGACCGCTCGACCGAGGACCGCCTCGTCGAGATCATCCAGTCGTACAATTATTTGAAGTCGGTCGGTTTCGGCTGACGCCGTTGCTACGCGTTCGGCACTGGGATGAGACCGTAACGCTTCATCACTTCGGCCATTTTCATCGAATCGGGCGGAGACGAGCCGCCGGCGAGCGCGCCCATCTCACGAAAGAATTCCGGTCCGATTATGCCTGGCGTCAGAACGCCCAGCATGCGGGCGGGCGTCTGCGTTTCGTTGACAAAGCTGTGTACGACTCCGCGCGGAATGAACAGGCTTTCTCCTTCCTTCAATTCAATGCGCCGTCCTGCAACCTTGAAGGTCACCACTCCCTCGAGCCCGTAGGCCGTCTCTTCCCAGTCGCGATGATAATGCGCAACCGGCATGCGAGCGTTGGGCGGGACCAGCGCCTCGAACATGTCGAGCACGCCGTTGGTTTCGTGCTTGCTTTGCAGGAATTTGATCTGCAACGCACCGATTTGAATCGCTTCAGGCATCGAAGCTCCCTTTTTGACTTTTTTCTTCGCTTTGCAACTTTTCCATTATGGGCGTCAACCCTCGTTTCCTGCCTCGGCGAGGGTCACGAGAACTCGCGGCAATCGATCGTTCGCAACAGATGTGGCCGCTGAATTGGAAAGGGTGAACGCAACCCTGTCCTGCCTTCCGAACGGGCGCGCCAGAGCCTATCTTATTGATAAATTTGATGCCGAAGGCTGGATCGGCGGGGTTTTTCCCGGAGTTGCCATTTGCTAGGTTCCGGCCGCGTCCGGACGCACGACTCGCATAAGGGCTTCGGAGTTCCGAAGCCACGGAGGACCAATGACTGCAATACAGGAAGATGCCGGCCTGCCGGACATGAAAGTTTCGATCCGGCAGGTTTTCGGCATCGACAGCAATATGGAAGTGCCGGCCTATTCGGAGGCCGACGAGCACGTTCCCGAGTTGGACCCGGATTATCGTTTCGATCGACCGACGACGCTTGCCATTCTCGCCGGCTTTGCCAAGAACCGCCGCGTGATCGTCACCGGCTATCACGGCACCGGCAAGTCGACGCATATCGAGCAGGTGGCGGCGCGGCTCAACTGGCCGTGCGTGCGCGTCAACCTCGACAGCCACATCAGCCGCATCGATCTCGTCGGCAAAGATGCGATCGTGATCAAGGACGGCTCGCAGGTGACCGAATTCCGCGACGGCATCCTGCCGTGGGCGCTGAAAAACAATATCGCGCTCTGCTTCGATGAATACGACGCCGGTCGGCCGGACGTGATGTTTGTCATTCAGCGCGTGCTGGAGGTGTCGGGGCGGCTGACGCTGCTCGACCAGAACAAGGTGATCAAGCCGCATCCGGCGTTCCGCTTGTTCGCCACGGCGAACACGGTCGGTCTTGGCGACACGTCCGGCCTCTATCACGGCACGCAGCAGATCAACCAGGGGCAGATGGACCGCTGGTCGATCGTCACCACGCTCAATTATCTGCCGCACGACAACGAAGTCGAAATCGTGCTGGCGAAGGCGAAGCACTATCGCAACGAGCAGGGCCGCGACATCGTCAACAAGATGGTGCGCGTCGCCGATCTGACGCGCAACGCGTTCATGAACGGCGACATCTCGACGGTGATGAGTCCGCGCACGGTGATCACGTGGGCGGAGAACGCGGACATCTTCAACGATATCGGTTTTGCGTTCCGCCTCACGTTCCTCAACAAATGCGACGAGCTGGAGCGTCCGATCGTTGCCGAGTTCTATCAGCGCTGCTTCGGCGTGGAACTGCCGGAGAGTTCGGTGAACGTGGCTTTAAGCTAAGCGTCATGCGCGGGCTTGACCCGCGCATCCATCTTCTTCGCAAAAAGATGGATTGCCGGGTCAAGCCCGGCAATGACGGTGGAGAGAAAGTTGGCCTCAAACATCAAAAGCAAGCCGTCGCCGAAAGAATCGCCGGCCGAGCCGTTCAAGCGCGCGGTCACCGGCTGCCTGCGCGCGATTGCGCGCAAGGCCGATCTGGAGGTTTCGTTCGCGGCCGAGCGGCCCGGCCTCC
>JAICMO010000020.1 GCA_025929185.1 Pseudolabrys sp. | reverse complement strand
CGGTCGGGTCGAGCGGCTGATGTTCGAAAATGTTTTCAAATATTTCGCGCATTTTGCTCTTGTTTGCTGCGAAGAGACGGAATTCAAGCGTACATCAGCAGCACCCCTTCCATTGTGCAACGCAGTAATCCCGACACGCGGTGCTACTCCAATTAGCATTACCCGAAAGTCCAGCGGTGCGCGGGCTGATCTTTTGCCACCCCTGTGTCATGCTGGTGCCGCTTTCGAAGAGCGAAAAAAGTCAACGCTGGCTTGCGGTTGATAGAAATCACGATCGGCTTGGACGCCATGGCGTTTCGCGCGTTGAACCAATAAAATGGCCGCTGGAATCGTAGCCGCGACGAAAGGCCGGTCCCGCAGGAAGTGCCAGCCGCCAGCGCCTGACCTGACAATCGCGGGTGTTTCCGCGCGAGCGGGGCGTTTCGAGGAGTGAATGAAGAACACCGACATCGGCGCTCCCGACTACTTTCATAAAGTCGTCGACTGCCAATGGGCCTGTCCGGCCCATACGCCCGTCCCCGAATACATCCGGCTGATCGCCGCCGGGCGTTATTCCGACGCCTATATGATCAACTGGCGCTCCAACGTGTTTCCGGGCGTGCTCGGGCGTACGTGCGATCGCCCCTGCGAACCCGCGTGCCGGCGCGTACGCGTCGAGAAGGAGCCGGTGGCGATCTGCCGCCTGAAAAGGGTGGCGGCCGACTACAAGGACGACATTCGCGATCGCCTGCCGAAGCCGGCGGCGAAAAAGAACGGCAAACGCGTTGCTCTGGTCGGCGGCGGACCCGCCTCGCTCACCGTTGCCCGCGATCTTGCTCCGCTCGGCTACACCTGCGTGGTGTTCGACAGTGACCCCAAAGCCGGCGGCATGATCCGCACGCAAATCCCGAAATTCCGTTTGCCGGATTCCGTCATCGATGAGGAAACCGGTTACATCCTCGATCTCGGCGTCGAATTCCGCGGCGGCAAGCGCATCGATTCCATGAAGATGCTGCTCGCCGAAGGCTGGGATGCGATCTTCGTCGGCAGCGGCGCGCCGCGCGGGCGCGAGCTCGACATTCCCGGCCGCAAGGAAGCCGCCGCCAATATTCACATCGGCATCGACTGGCTCTCATCCGTTTCGTTCGGGCACACGACCAAGATCGGCAAGCGCGTCGTCGTGCTCGGCGGGGGCAACACCGCGATGGATTGCTGCCGCTCCTCGCGCCGGCTTGGCGGCGAGGATGTGCAGGTCGTCGTGCGCTCCGGCTTCGAGGAAATGAAGGCGTCGCCGTGGGAAAAGGAAGACGCCATGCACGAGGGCATTCCGATTCACAATTATCTCGTGCCGAAGGAATTCACGCATGAGAACGGCAAGCTCACCGGCGTCACATTCGAGAAGGTGAAGGCGGAATACGATGCCAAGGGCCGGCGCAAGCTCATTCCCTCAGGCGAACCCGATCAGCACTTTCCCTGCGACGATGTGCTGGTCGCGGTCGGCCAGGAGAACGCGTTTCCGTGGATCGAGGCGGACGCCGGCATCGAGTTCGACCAATGGCACATGCCGAAAGTCGATGCGAAAACGATGGCCTCGACCAACCCGAAAGTTTTCTTCGGCGGCGACGCCGCGTTCGGGCCGAAGAACATCATCTGGGCGGTGGCGCACGGCCATGAGGCTGCGGTTTCGATCGACAAGATGGTCAATGGCGAGGACATCAACGACCGCCCGGCTCCCGCGGTCGAGATGATCAGCCAGAAAATGGGCATCCACGAGTGGTCGTACAAAAACGAAGTTATGTCCGATCATCGCTACAAGGTGCCGCTGCGCGACAAGGTGGTTGCGCTGAAAGACATCAAGGCGGAGGTCGAGCTTGGCTTTGACGACAAGCTCGCCTTTGCCGAGGCCGGGCGCTGCCTGAACTGCGATGTGCAGACCGTGTTTTCCGCGCAGCTCTGCATCGAATGTGATGCCTGCGTCGACATCTGCCCGATGGATTGCATCACCTTCACGCCGAACGGCGAGGAAGCCGACCTGCGCCAGCGACTCAATGCGCCGTCAAACAATCTCACGCAAGATTTGTACGTCGCCGGCGGCCTGAAGACCGGCCGCGTCATGGTGAAGGATGAGGACGTGTGCCTGCATTGCGGCCTGTGCGCCGAGCGTTGCCCGACCGGCGCTTGGGACATGCAGAAATTCTTGCTCGATATGACCTACGCAGGGACTTCATGCCGACCGCCAACCCGATCAGCAGCGTAAACGACTTCGTCGTCCGTTTTGCAAACGTAAACGGCTCGGGCTCGGCGAGCGCCAACGAGATGTTCGCCCGCGCCGTGATGCGCATGGGCATTCCCGTCGCGCCGCGCAACATCTTCCCGTCGAACATTCAGGGCTTGCCGACCTGGTACGAGGTGCGTGTGTCGGAAGCGGGCCACCTCGGCGCGCGCGGCGGCACCGACCTGATGGTCGCGATGAATCCGCAGACTTTCGACAAGGACATCGCCGGCATCGAGCCGGGCGGTTACCTGCTCTATGATTCGACCAAACCGCTCCCGGCATCGAAATTCCGCCCCGACATTACGGTAATTGGGATTCCGCTGACTGCGATTTGTAACCGCGAATACACCGATCCGCGCCAGCGCCAACTGTTCAAGAACATCATCTATATCGGCGCGCTCACCGCCCTCCTCGACATGGATGCGAAGGTCGTCGAGCAGCTCATCGGCGAGCAATACAAGGGCAAGGACAAGCTGATCGAGCCGAACGTCAAGGCGCTGCACATCGGGCGCGATTACGCGATCCTCAATCTGCAATGCCCGATCGGTTTGCGCCTGAAAAAGGCGGACAAGGTTGGTGACCGCATTTTCATCGAAGGCAATTCGGCCGCGGCGCTCGGCGCGGTCTATGGTGGCGCGACCGTCTGCGCCTGGTATCCGATCACGCCCTCGTCTTCACTGGCCGATGCGTTCACGCGCCATTGCGCCAAGCTGCGTGTCGATCCTGAGACCAAAAAGGCGAAGTACGCAATCATCCAGGCCGAGGACGAGCTCGCCTCGATCGGCATGGTGATCGGCGCCGGCTGGAACGGGGCGCGCGCGTTCACCGCCACCTCCGGACCCGGCATTTCGCTGATGCAGGAATTCATCGGGCTTGCCTATTTTGCGGAAATTCCCGCCGTTCTGTTCGACGTGCAGCGCGCCGGCCCCTCGACCGGCATGCCCACGCGCACGCAGCAATGCGACATTCTCTCCTGTGCTTACGCGTCGCACGGCGACACCAAGCATGTGCTGCTGTTTCCGGAGGACCCTGCGGAAGCCTTTGACTTCGGCGCGCTTGCTTTCGATCTTGCCGACCGGCTGCAGACGCCGATCTTCGTCATGCTCGATCTCGATATCGGCATGAACCACCGGCTGTGCCGGCCGCTCGCGTGGGATGATTTCAAAAAATACGATCGCGGTAAGGTGATGACGGCGGAAGAGCTCGAAGCCGGCAAGGACTTCGGTCGCTATCTCGATGTCGATGGGGATGGCATTCCCTACCGCACCTATCCGGGGACGCACCCGAGCAAGGGCTCGTTCTTCACCCGCGGCACCTCGCGCGACCAGTACGCGAAATACACGGAAGAAGGCGGCGCTTACGTCGACAACATGCAGCGGCTCTTGCGCAAGTTCGATACCGCCAAGGACCTCGTGCCGCGGCCGTTGCAGGCGAACGCCGGCAAGCTGACGAAGTACGGCGTGATCTATTTCGGCTCAACCGCGCCGGCGATGGACGAGGCGATCCACATGATCGAGGCGCGCGGACACACGCTCGACCGGCTGCGCGTGCGCGCCTTCCCGTTCCACTCGTCGGTCAACAGTTTCGTCGCCGGCCACGATTTCGTGTTCGTGATCGAGCAGAACCGCGACGCGCAATTGCGATCGCTGATCGTCAACGAATGCGGCATCGACCCGGTGCGGCTGGTGCCGATCTTGCACTACGACGGCACGCCGATCACCGCGCGCTTCATCGCCAAAGCGATCGGGGATCATCTCGACAAGCTCAAAGTGAAGCCGATGAAAGTGGTGTCGTGAAACAAACGTCAGCGTCATTATCCGCGAAAGCGGACGATCCAGTAATCATAAATGCCGAGGTCACCGACCGGAGCTGCGGCGTACTGGATGCCCGCCTTCGCGGGCATGACAGCGGAGAGAAGCCATGACCTACCTCGCCAAACCCAAATTCCACCACCCCGCCCTGCCGAAGAATGCGCTCGGCTATACGCACCGCGATTATGAAGGCGCGGTGTCGACGCTGTGCGCAGGCTGCGGGCACGATTCGATCACCGGCGCGATCATCCAGGCTTGCTTCGAATTGTCGATCGAGCCGCACCGGGTCGCCAAGATTTCCGGCATAGGCTGCTCGTCGAAGACGCCGACCTACTTTCTCGGCAATTCACACGGCTTCAACTCGGTGCACGGGCGCATGCCGTCGGTCTTGACCGGCGCCAATCTCGCCAATCGCGATCTGATTTACCTCGGCGTCTCGGGCGACGGCGACTCGGCTTCGATCGGGCTTGGCCAATTCGCGCACTGCCTGCGGCGCGGCGTGAACATGGTTTATGTCGTCGAGAACAACGGCGTGTACGGCCTGACCAAAGGCCAGTTCTCCGCCACCGCCGACCGCGGCTCGAAATCAAAGCGCGGCGTCATCAACACGGACAATTCCATCGATCTCGTCGCGATGGCGTTGCAACTCGGCGCAAGCTTTGTCGCGCGCTCGTTCTCCGGCGACAAGCAGCAACTGGTGCCGATCATCACCGCCGCAATCGCGCACAAAGGAGCGGCCTTCATCGACGTGATTTCGCCGTGTGTCGCCTTCAATAACCACGCCGGCTCGACCAAGAGCTTCGATTTCGTGCGTGAGCACAACGAATCGGTGAACCGGCTCGATTTCATCTCCAGCCGCATGCCGATCGAGGTGAAATACGAGCCCGGCACCATCGAGGTCGTCGAGCAGCACGACGGCTCGAAGCTCGCGCTGCGCAAGCTTGCAGCAGACTACGACATTCACGACCGCACCGCCGCGCTCGGCTTCCTTCAGCACCACGCGGCTAAGGGCCAGATCGTCACCGGGCTGCTTTATGTCGAGGACGAGGCGGAAGACTTGCACGGGCATCTGCGCACCGTCGATGCGCCGCTAAACGCGCTCTCAGAAAAAGAGCTGTGCCCAGGGCAGGCCATGCTGGACAATTTCAACGCGAGTTTGCGGTAGACTCCCACGCATCCGTCCTCCATCATGGCCGGGCTTGTTCCGGCCATCTACGTCTTACCTGTTTTTTCTAAGGAAGACGTGGATGCCCGGCACAGGGCCGGGCATGACGACGAGGTTATTTCTGCCACGGCTTTTCGGCCACGGCGCGCGCGACCGCTTTCATCATCTCCGGCGGTGGGCCCATTTTCACCGAAAGAGCCTTGCCGGTTTCGAGCACGCTCTTGAGGCTCGAAAGAATTGCCGGCCATCCGGATCGGCCGCCGGCCAGGATCGCGTCGGGGACGTCCCACGAATGGGATTCGGTCATCGTGAGGCGGACCGTCTCGCCTGCCCGATCGATGTCGTAGGTGACGAGGCATTCCGGCAACTCGGCGAACTCCTTCATGCCTTCGACTAGCCACGTGCAGGCGAAGCGGCGTGGCGGCAGTCAATCAACAACCTCGCCGCGAACATGCACACGGCCGTCGGGATAGCGGAGAAAGAAAACGCCACCCTGCTTCGGCTCCACGTCGACGGCGAAACCGAAGAAATATTCCTTGCTGAACGCCGGATCGGTCAGCGCCTGCCAGACCTTTTCCGGCATCGCGGCGATAAAGGTGACGTAGACTGTTTTCGGCTTGAATTTCGAAATGTCCATCATGCTTCGCCCGCGCGCTTGCGCTGCTCGTCGTTCCAGGACGGCTCAAGACCTTTGCCCGTTTCGAGGTAGCTCTTGAGGCTCGACAGCACCGCCGGCCAGCCCTTCGAAATCATTTCGAACATGCGGCTTCCCTCGTCGAACTCGTCGTGCGTCACCGTCAGCCGCGTCTGGTTCTTGACGGGCTCCAACACGAAGGTCACACGCGACGGCCGCTCGTCGGGCAGATCCTTGTAGAGCGGCTTCCAGCCGTAGACGAGCCGGCGCGGTGGATCGCTCTCGATGATCGGATCGTCATGCGCGAGGCGCCCGACGGGGTTGAGCGCGGTCATGCGATCTCCCGCTTGACCATCGGCCTGCACGCGATAGCCGAACCAGTATTTCTCGCTGAGTTCAGGCTTGGTCAGCGCCTACCAGACGCGCTCGGGCGGTGCGGCGATGTAGGTGACGTAGACGAAGGTCGGCTTGTTCATGACGCGTCTCCTTTACTTCGACAGGCAGATAGCGTCAGCGTATCAGCTCCATATCCTCCGGATTGGGCGTGCCCTTGCCAGTTTCAAGATAGCGTTTGAGGCTCAACAGATAGAAGCCCCAACGCGTCGTTGCACTGGCGATATTGTTGGCACCGGCCTTGAAGCCACGATGCGCAAACAACAACGAGGTAATGTCGTCTTCCGACTTTAGATCGAAACTGATGGTGGTGCCATCGAAAGCGCCACCGGTCGAGGACACGGCGTCCCAAGCGACATGCGCCGGCGGAGCCAGTTCGGCGACCTTGACCTTGATGACCATCCGGTGGCCATAGAAGCCGAACTCTCCGGCTCCGCCGATTTGTGGATCAAGAGCAGCATCGCGCGTCCACCAATTGCGAATGCCTTCGGGCGTGGAGACTGCCTGATAGACCTTGCCTTGCGCGGCGCGAATTTTGATCAGATGCATAATCTCAGACATGGCTCGTTCCTCACTCAGATCTCCCGACGATGGGTGGTCTTCCGAACAGACCCATCCAATTCACTTTCCTCTTGCGCTAAAGACGGTGCCGTCCATGGTCCTCTGGGCCGGGCTGCCGGTAGGTGACGTGAACAAATTGCGGCTTGCTCACGAGGCATATTCCTGGAACGCGACGTCGCCGGTCTCGAGCAGCGACTTCAAATTCGACATAACCTTCGGCCAGCCGGCGGAAACGGCTTCGATGAACTTCGTGCCCTCGCCTTCCAGTTCGTGCGTAATGGTGAGCTTCACTGCCTTGCCGCCAAAGTCCGGATAGTAGTCGGCCATCTCGATTTCCATCGTGCAGCGCGACCAGCCTTCGGCTTTCAGCTCAGGCTTGAATTCGTTTCGCCACTTGATCACCAGCCGCTTCGGCGGCACGGCCTCCAGAATCTCGCCGGTGTCGGCGACGCGGCCGTCTTCAAACTTGAGGCGCCACGGCGAGCCCGGCTTGAAGTCGCTGTCGGCCGTGATGTTGAACCAGAATTTCTTGATCGTTTGCGGCTCGGTCAGCGCCGCCCACACTTTCTCCGGCGTGGTGCGAATGTAGGTGACGTACACGAACTGCGGCTTGCTCATCGTTACTCTCCTGTCCTTTCTTCTAGCGCTTTCTTCATGTCGCTGAGAGCCTGAAGCCGCCCTCTTTCGAATTTCCCGATCCAGCGTTCCGCGATCTCGTGGATCGGGACCGGATTGAGGTAGTGCAGCTTCTCCCGTCCCCGCCGCACGGTGGCGACGAGGTTGGCATCCTCCAGGATCGCCAGATGCTTGCTGACCGCCTGGCGCGTCATGGCGAGGCGCGCGCAGAGATCGTTCAGCGTCTGCCCGTTCTCGGCGCGCAACCGGTCGAGCAGCTCGCGCCGGCTGGCATCGGCCAGAGCCCGAAACACTGCATCGAGGCTGTCGCCTTTGCCGTTCGTCATGACGACAATATGCAACCTTCTGGTTGCCTGTCAAGCCGCGCGGAAACGTGCCGGGGAAACATTTCAGGTACGGTCGCTATTGGGTGACGCAGCCGCCGATGTAGGTGTTGCGGTTGCCGGCCGCCGGTCCGTAGACGCCCGCCTGATGCACGCAGCGCGTCGCGCGGTCCTGGTAGGTCTCCGTGCCGTGGGGACCCGACCCGGAAATCGTCGGCAGGTTGGGCAGCGTACGGCCTGTTTCCGGCACATGAATGGCGCGCGGAACGGGTGCGGGATTGGTGACGACAGATGGCGCGGGCTGCGGGTTGTAATGCAGCGGCGGCGGCAACGGCGTCGGATAAACCGGGCTCGACGAACCGCGCTCCCGGCGTTTCACATGTGCCCTCTTCCGCTCGGGTTTGGCCCTTTCGCGCGTTTCGGGCTCGTGTCTGTTTTGAAGCTCGTGCGACGGCCCGCGCTCAATCTTGTGCTTCGTCTTTGCCTTTGCGGGGTATTCCGGCACCATGATGTCATGAATACCGAGGTCTTCGGCCGCGAACGCAGGCACCGCCAAGACGAGCGAAAGCAAAACAACGAGCAAACGTTCTCGCTTCATCGCTACCACATAGGCGTGCAGGCGCCTGTCCGCTACACCTCCGGCGCCTGCTCGATCGGATCGTAACGTTTCGCATCGAAGCCCAGCAGGTTCCATGATTGCTTCATGTGATCGGGCAACGGTGCGGTGACGTCGATCGTTCCGCCGCGCGGATGCGGAACCACGATCCGGCGCGCGAGAAGATGCAGCTTGTTCTGCATGCCGCCCGGCAGTTGCCAGTTTTCTTTGTTGAAGTACTTCGGATCGCCGACAATCGGATTGCCATTGTGCGCCATATGTGCGCGCAGCTGATGCGTCCGGCCTGTCACGGGCTTGAGCGAAATCCACGCAAGCTGCTGGGCCGCGGTTTCCACCACCGCGTAATACGTGACCGCGTGGACTGCGTCCTTCTCGCCATGCCGGGCGATACGCATGAACGACTCCTCCTCGACTTCCTGCTTGGCGAGGAAAGTCGAGATGCGTCCCTGCTTCGGCTTCGGCACACCGGCCGTGAGCGCCCAATAAATTTTGCGTGCCGCACGCGTGCGGAATGTCTTGGCGAGCGCCGAAGCGGCAAAACGCGTCTTCGCCACCAGCAGGCAGCCGGCTGTGTCCTTGTCGAGTCGATGCACGAGCCGTGGCCTCTGGCCATCAGGACCGGGCGCACGTAGCGCTGCGAGCATGCCATCGACGTGTCGCACCGTGCCGGAGCCGCCCTGCACGGCAAGCCCCGCGGGCTTATTCAGCACCACCACGTCGGTGTCTTCGTAAAGCGTGATCGACCTGAGAAAGACGCGGTCCTTCTGCGCTTGCGGCGCGTCATCGCGCTGGCGCGGCGCTTCCAATTTCAGCGGCGGAACGCGCACCGCCTGTCCGGCCTCGAGCCGCGCTTTCGGCTGCGCGCGCTTGCCGTTCACACGCACCTCGCCTTTGCGGATGATGCGCTGGATGTGGCTGAACGACAGGCCCGGAAATCGCGCCTCGAAGAAACGGTCGACGCGCATGCCGGCCTCGTCGGGCGTGACTGCGACGGTTTGCACGCCGGCGGCAAATTGCGCGGGTTTCACGCTGTCATCCTGAGGAGGCCGGCGAAGTCGGCCCTCGAAGGATGGACGGCCGGGGCTGTCACCCTTCGAGGCTCGCCGCTGCGCGGCTCGCTCCTCAGGGTGACGGCGCGGATGCTCGCTCCTGTGACGAAACGAATGCCGCGGGCCGGCCTGCTGCCGCCCGCCGCCGGGCTGACGGGGGCCGTTACGACCTTTCCTCACGAGCCGCCCCGCTCCTTGCGCAGCTTGGCCCAGTATTCCAGCCGCTTTCTGATCTCGCGTTCGAAGCCGCGATCCGGCGGATCGTAGAATTGCTGACGCCCAAGCGCCTCGGGGAAATAGTCTTGGCCGGAGAACGCATCTTCCTGGTCGTGATCGTAGGCGTAGCCGCGGCCGTAATTCTCCTCTTTCATCAGCTTGGTCGGCGCGTTAAGGACGTGCTTGGGCGGTAGCAGAGAGCCCGCTTCTTTCGCCGTGCGCATTGCGGCGCCGTATGCCGTATAAGCCGCGTTCGATTTCGGCGCGGTGGCGACGTAGATCACCGCTTGAGCGATGGCGAGTTCGCCCTCAGGACTCCCCAGAAAGTCGTAGGCTTCCTTCGCGGCGTTCGCGATCACCAGCGCCTGCGGATCGGCGAGCCCGATGTCTTCGACCGCCATGCGCACCACGCGCCGCGCGATATAAAGCGGCGGCTCGCCGGCATCGAGCATGCGCGCGAGATAATATAGCGCTGCATCCGGATCGGAGCCGCGCACCGATTTATGCAGCGCGCTGATGAGATTGTAGTGACCGTCCTGTGCCTTGTCGTAGATGGGCGCGCGGCGTTGCACGATTTCGGTTAACTGGGCGGGCGTAAAGACTTCGTCCTTGCGCGCGGCGCGCCAGATTTCCTCGGCTAACGTCAGCGCGGCGCGGCCGTCGCCATCGGCCATGCGCTTCAAAGCCTCGCGCGCCTCCGCATCGAGCGGAAGCTTGCGATGCTCTATTTCCTCGGCACGCGCCAACAGTTTCTCAATGGCTTCGGCATCAAGCGACTTAAAGACGAGCACGCGCGCACGAGAGAGCAGCGGCGCATTCAGCTCGAATGAGGGGTTTTCAGTGGTCGCCCCGACGAGCACGATGGTGCCGTCTTCCATTACCGGCAGAAACGAATCCTGCTGCGCGCGGTTGAAGCGGTGAATTTCGTCGACGAACAGCAGCGTTCCCTGCCCCGTTTCGCGGCGGGTGCGGGCCTCTTCAAACACTTTCTTCAGATCGGCGACGCCGGTGAAGATCGCCGAAATCTGCTCGAAATGCAGATCGGTGGTCTCGGCCAGCAAGCGGGCAACCGTGGTCTTGCCTGTGCCGGGCGGCCCCCAAAATATGAGTGAGCCGAGCGAGCGCGTGGCGAGCATTCGCGTGAGCGCGCCATCGGGGCCGAGCAGATGGTCTTGCCCGACAACCTCGGGAAGCTGCGTCGGCCTGAGCTTATCGGCGAGCGGGCGCGGCGCGTCCTTCTCGAGGCCGGCGGCCGCGAACAGTGTTGGCGTACTACGTTTCGCGCGCGAGCCCATTCGTTTGCCTATTTCGAAGTCATAGCCGGGCTTGTCCCGGCCATCCCGCTTAGGAACGCAGTGCGCGCATAAGCGGGATGCCCGGCACAGGGCGGGGCATGACAGAATCTACGCTCATCCGTTAAACACGGCAGTGATCGTCTGGTTGCCGCGCTTGATCACGATATGCCAGCTGCGCTGCGACGTGCTTGCGATCCGCTGCAGGTCGCGGGTTTTCGCGATGCGCTCATTGTTAACGGACTCAACGATGTCGCCGCGCTGAAAACCGAGATTGCTCGCGTACGAGCCATTATCGACGTCGAGAATGACGACGCCGCGCGTGGCGTTCTCGAGTTGCAGTTCATCGGCCAGCGCCGGTGAGAGGTTCGCGACGGTAGCACCCGAGAACGGCGAACGATTGCGAATCGTGATTTCGTCGCGCGGCGTATCCGGCGCGGTCTCCAGCGCCACCGAGACGGCCATTTCCCTGCCGTTGCGAAGCACAGAAAACTGAGCCGTACCGCCCAGAGGCTTCGTTGCAAACCGATAGTCAAAGGCGTTCGGATCGTCCACCTCTTGGTGGTCCACACCAATAATGACATCACCCGGCTTGAGACCCGCACGCGCGGCGGGGCTGTCGCGCGTCACACTCGCAACCAGCGCACCTGCGGGTCGCTTCAATCCGAGACTATCGGCAATGTCGGCGCTCACTGCTTGAAGCTTCGCACCGAGCCAAGGCCGCTTGACGCTGTGGCCGCCGCCGCGCGCGGAAGCCACGACCACGCGCACCATGTTTGCCGGAATGGCGAAGCCGACGCCCTGCGATCCGCCGGACCGGGAAAAGATCGCGGTGTTGATCCCGACGAGACGCCCAGACATGTCGACCAAGGCGCCGCCGGAATTGCCCGGATTGATCGCGGCGTCGGTCTGAATAAAGAACTGATAGTCGGTGATGCCGACCTGCGTGCGCGCGAGCGCGGAGATGATGCCGTGCGTCACGGTTTGTCCGACGCCGAACGGATTGCCGATGGCAAGCACGACGTCGCCAACTTCCAATTTATCGGAATTGGCGAATTCAAGCGACGGAAAGCGCTCGTGCGCGTCCTTAATACGCAACACAGCGAGGTCGCTGCGCTTGTCCTTGAGCACGATGGAAGCCTCAAATTCGCGCTTGTCGGCGAGCGCAACCTTCACCTCGTCGGCGCCCTCGATCACGTGCACGTTGGTGACGATGAGGCCGGTGGGATCGATGATGACGCCGGATCCCAACGAACGCTGGACCTGTTCGCCCGCCCCTCCCGGCACGCCGAAAAAGCGCCGAAAGATCGGATCGTCGAACAGCGGATTGCGGTTCTTGACGACCTTGGCGGCATAGACGTTCACCACCGCCGGCGCGACCCGATGCACGATGGGCGCGTAGGACAGCCGCACGTCGCCGCTCGGCACCACGCGATCTTGGGCCGAAGCGTTGAAGGCCACGGCGAGGCTAAGAAAAGCGGCGGCCAATACGGCCTTAAGAGTTGAGCGTTGCGTCATGAATCCGATTCCCGGCGAGTCGCCGAGATATAGGCCGCCCGACCGGCCAAATGAAGGCCGAGGATCGTTGTCCCATGGGCCGTCATCCTAAGATGCGCACGCTGGCAGCCCCGAAGGATGACGGAGAAGGAGGCTTGGCAGACTAAGCAAAACCTATTGTCCGTCACCCTGAGGAGACCGGCGAAGCCCGCCCTCGAAGAGCGACGGACTGTGACTCTGTGCTCGTCATCCTTCGAGGCTCGCTTCGCTCACGCGTCAGGATGACGGAATAGGCCCGACGCAACTCTACGTGACAGCGTTACTCCTGCGCCGGCAGCGTGCGCACCCAGGCGATCACGTCGTCGAGGTCGGCGTCCGTCATATGGGCGTAGTAGCCAAAGCCCATGGGCGGCTTCAGATGATTGCCGTCCTTGTCGACGCCGGCCGTGATGGCCCGCTTGATTTCGGCATCCGTCCAGCCACCGATGCCCTTGGTCTTGCTCGAGGTGATGTTGCGCGACACAGAGACGCCCCACGGTCCGGGAAACTCAAAGCCGCCTGCTCCAAGCCTGGTCTTGAACAACCGCCGGCCCTTATCCATCGGCGTATGGCACTCCATGCAATGGCCGATCGTCGCCAGATAGAAGCCGTGGTTCACCTTGTCCTTCATCGCGGACACCGGCAGCGGCTTTTCCGCGCCGGGGAAAACCTGGCGCACCTGCGGCATCTTGTAGATCGGGTCAGGCACCTTGTTCTTGATCGGCTTGATCGTGCGCAGATACGCGACGATGGCGCCCAGATCGCGATCCGTAAGAATGCCGTAGAAACCGGTCGGCATAACGGTGGCGATCGGAACGCCATCGGGGCGAACGCCGGTCCGCAGTAATTTCTTGATGTCGGCATCGCTCCACTTGCCGATGCCGGTTTCCTTGTCCTGCGTGATATTCGGCGCGGTCACCTTGAACGGCGGCTCATCCCACGACAGGCCACCGGAAAAGTGCTTCCCTGGGATGTCGCCGTTCGGGCCCTTGGGCGAATGGCAGTTGCCGCAGGTCATAATAGTATTGACCAGATAGTCGCCGCGCTTGACCAAATCCGACTGCGCGTTCGCGTTGCCTATCAGCAGCAAACCGATCGCCAAACCCATCGCACTCGTGCGGATCATGTGTTCCCCCGGAATGAATGTACGCCGGGTAGAATAATACGGGCTCTCTGCGGCGGTGGCTATTCGCTGCGGCGCGTTTTCTCACCATTTACCCGTCATCATCCAAATGGATGATGACGGCCGCGTGCGGCTGGGTTCCGCGAATAGCCTCTTCAATGCGCGCCGGCGCCTTCGAGAATTTTGGCAATGGCGGCAAAGCCCCGCTGGCGGGCACGGGCAAGCGGCGTGGCGCCTTCGCGATCCGCAATGTCGACATTGGCGCCGGCCGCGACCAGTTGTCGCACAATATCCGTATGCGCCCGTCCGCCGTCACCCAAAATCACCGCCTCGAGCAGCGCGGTCCAGCCGAGATTGTTGACGTGATCCTTATCGATCGCGGTGGCGAGCAGAATGCGCACGGTTTCCGGATGGCCGTGGTGGGCGGCCGGAATGAGCGCGGTGCCACCGTAGCGGTTGACGCTCTTGAGATCGGCGCCGTGCGCCAAGGTCATTTTCAGGATTTCGTCGCGCCCTTCAGCTCCGGCATAAAGATACGGGCTGTCGTCGATGTCATCCTTGGCATTGACGTCGGCGCCGGCCGCAATCAGCGCGCGCGCGACCTCGACGCGGTTCGCATGTGTTGCGACCAACAGCGCCGTTCGCCGATGCGCGTCGCGCGCATCCGCGTTCGCGCCTTGGTCAAGGAGCTTCCGCACCGCTATTGCGTCGTCGCGCTCGGCCGCCGCGACAAGCGCTCGATCAAGTGCAGGATCAGCTATCACCGGGGAGGCCCACGAAAGAAGAGCGACAAAAAAGGCGGCGCCGAGCGCCGCCTTCGCAAGCTCAAAGCCGCTCATCACGATCATGCCGCAGCGGGTGCTTCCGCCTCGGCCTTCTTCTCTTGCACCGGCCCGGAATCCTTGCCGCGCGCCTCGACGTCGCGGTCGACGAACTCGATCACCGCTTGCGGCGCGTTGTCGCCATAGCGGAAGCCGGCCTTGAGCACGCGCGTATAACCGCCGTTCCTACCCTTGTAGCGCGGGGCGATCACCTCGAACAATTTCTTGACCTGCGCCACGTCGCGCATCTCGGCGATTGCCTGCCTGCGGGCGGCAAGGCCGCCTTTCTTCGCGAGCGTTATCAGCTTCTCCACGACCGGGCGCAATTCCTTCGCCTTCGGCAGCGTGGTGACGATCTGCTCGTGCTTGATGAGGGCCGCGGCCATATTGGCGAACATGGCCTTGCGATGCGAGGGCCGCTTGTTCAGCTTGCGGTGTGCTTTTCCGTGACGCACGTTCGTCTCCTTCGGAGACAGGGAATAGGTGTCAGGAAGCAGGGATCAGGATGACCTGACTCCTGATGCCTGACTCCTGCCACCTGCTCAATAGTGGTCCTCGAAGCGCTTGGCGAGCTCTTCGATGTTCTCCGGCGGCCAGCCCGGCACTTCCATGCCGAGATGCAGCCCCATTTGCGCCAGCACTTCCTTGATCTCGTTGAGCGACTTGCGGCCGAAGTTCGGCGTGCGCAGCATTTCGGCTTCCGTCTTCTGAACGAGATCGCCGATGTAGACGATGTTGTCGTTCTTGAGACAGTTGGCCGAGCGCACCGACAGCTCGAGCTCGTCGACCTTCTTAAGGAACGCCGGGTTGAACGCGAGGTCCGGGATTGTCTCCGCCGCCTCCGCCTTGCGCGGCTCCTCGAAGTTGACGAAGACGTTGAGCTGGTCCTGCAGGATGCGCGCGGCATAGGCGAGCGAGTCTTCCGGCGAAACCGCGCCGTTCGTCTCGATGGTCATCGTGAGCTTGTCGTAGTCGAGAATCTGGCCCTCGCGGGTGTTCTCGACCTTGTAGGAGACCTTGCGCACCGGCGAATAGAGGCTGTCGACCGGGATCAACCCGATCGGCGCATCCTCCGGACGATTCCGCTCGGCCGGCACGTAGCCCTTGCCGGTGTTGACCGTGAACTCCATGCGGATTTCGGCGCCCTCGTCCAGCGTGCAAAGCACGAGATCGGGATTGAGCACGACCACGTCGCCGACGGTCTGGATGTCGCCGGCGGTCACCGTGCCGGGCCCCTGCTTCTTGACCACCATGCGCTAGGGACCCTCGCCCTGCATCTTGATGGCGATATCCTTGATGTTGAGCACCATGTCGGTCACGTCCTCGCGCACGCCGGCGATCGAGGAGAACTCGTGCAGCACGCCGTCGATGTGCACGGACTGCACGGCGGCACCTTGCAACGAGGACAATAGGATGCGGCGCAGCGCGTTGCCGAGCGTCACGCCGAAGCCGCGCTCGAGCGGCTCGGCAACGACGGTGGCGACGCGCGCCGGCTCGTTGCCGGCCGCGACCTGGAGCTTGTTCGGCCTGATCAGTTCCTGCCAATTCTTCTGAATCACGTCTTCACCTATCAGCGCGCAGGATCGGGCCCGCGCATCCCACCCGCCGCGTGGGGGAAATTCGGCGGCTGCGGACAAATTGTCCGCTCGATGAAACTCAAACGCGCCGGCGCTTTCTCGGCCGGCAGCCATTGTGCGGAATGGTCGTCACATCGCGAATTGAAGTGATCGTGAAGCCCGCGGCCTGCAACGAGCGCAGCGCCGATTCACGGCCGGAGCCCGGGCCTGACACTTCGACCTCGAGCGTGCGCATGCCGTGCTCCTGCGCCTTCTTGGCGGCATCTTCCGCGGCAACCTGCGCGGCGTAAGGCGTCGATTTGCGCGAGCCCTTGAAGCCCATGGTTCCCGCAGACGACCACGCAATCGCGTTGCCTTGCGCGTCGGTGATGGTGATCATGGTATTGTTGAACGACGCGTTCACGTGCGCGACGCCGGAGGCAATGTTCTTGCGTTCGCGCCGGCGCACGCGGGTGGCTTCCTTGCCCATTCTCGATCCTTTCGCGGCCCGCCGCCGTCAGGCGCGGGCGATTTTAAGTTATTTATCAGGTCGGTCCCGGCGTCTTCTTCTTGCCGGCAATGGCCTTGGCCGGGCCTTTGCGGGTGCGCGCATTGGTGTGCGTGCGTTGGCCGCGCACCGGCAGGCCTCTGCGATGGCGCAAGCCCCGGTAGCAGCCGAGGTCGGTGAGCCGCTTGATGTTCATCGCCACGTCGCGGCGCAGGTCGCCCTCGACGACGTAATCGCGATCGATCATTTCGCGGATTTGCAGCACCTCGGCGTCGGTAAGCTGCGAGACGCGCCGCTCCGGCGGGAGGTTAACCTTGGTCACAATGTCCTGGGCGATCTTGGGCCCAATGCCATGGATATATTGAAGCGCGATGACCACGCGCTTGTTGGTCGGAAGGTTCACGCCCGCGATACGAGCCACGGATGGTCTCTCCTGTTAGGGCTTGTGCCGAATTCGTCTTTCCCTGGAAGGGGATAACGCAAAGCGTAACACGACACCGTCCCCCGTCTCTCTGGGGCCCGGCACCGCGTCAAACCTCTGAATACGGTGACTATTAGGGGATTCATCGTCGCTTCGTCAACCTCCGGCGGGCCGCCGAGCGGCGCGTTCCCGCCCTATTTTTGCGTGCGGCGGCGCGGGCCGATTTTTTTCGTATAGCCGGGCGACCAGGCTTCGAACGAGCGCGCTTGCGTACGGGGGCCCGCCGGCGCACGGCCTTTGACTTCTTGCTCCCGCGCTTGGGCGGACGGGCTCGCCGTGCGTTCGATCTCGGCACCACGGCCTTGCGCGCCATGGGCCGGCCCAAGTGGCCACCGATGGCCTCGGTCACCTCATCGATCGGGGCCATGCCGTCGACCGACTTCAGCGCGCCATACGCGGCATAGTAGTCGACGAGCGGCGCAGTCTGCGCGCGGTACGCTTCGAGCCGCCCCTTGAGCACGTCCGGATTGTCGTCGGTGCGCACTTTCTCGCCGCGCGCGGTCGTCTCGGCAACCCGGTTTTCGATCCGCTTGAGCAGGATGCCTTCGTCGACCTTGAGTTCGATCACCGCGTCGAGCTTCAGGCCGCGCTCCGCCAGCAACCGGTCCAAAGCCTGCGCCTGCGGCACGGTGCGCGGGAAGCCGTCGAGCACAAAGCCGGCCTTGGCATCGGGCTGATCGATGCGATCCGCAATAATGGCGATGACAACGTCGTCGGGAACGAGTTCCCCGCGCGCCATGATGTCCTTAGCCTTGAGCCCGACCGGCGTCCCGGCGGCCACTGCCGACCGCAGCATGTCGCCGGTCGAAAGCTGAACGATGCCGTGTTGCTTGACGAGCCGCTGCGCCTGCGTGCCCTTCCCCGCCCCCGGCGGGCCGAGCAGGATCAATCTCATCGACGCTTTCCTCGCAGCTTCGAGCGCTTGATCAAGCCTTCATATTGGTGCGCCAGCAGATAGCCCTGAATCTGCGCCACCGTATCCATGGTCACGCTGACCACGATCAGGAGCGACGTACCGCCGAAGTAGAACGGGACCGCGGCATACGAGATCAGAATCTCCGGAATGAGACAGACCAGCGCGAGATAGAGCGCGCCGACCACCGTGATGCGCGACAGCACGTAGTCGATGTATTCGGCCGTCCGTTCGCCGGGGCGAATGCCGGGAACGAAGCCGCCGTGCTTCTTCAGGTTATCCGCCGTCTCGGTCGGATTGAACACGATCGCGGTGTAGAAGAAGGCAAAGAAGACGATCAGGCCGATGTAGAGGATCAAGAACAAGGGCCGGCCGTGGCCAAGCAGCGTGGTGACTTCGGTGAGCCACCCAGGTCCGTGACCCGCGTTGAAGTTCGCAACCGTCGTCGGCAGCAGCAGCAGCGACGACGCGAAAATCGGCGGGATGACGCCCGACGTGTTGAGCTTGAGCGGCAGATGCGAGGACTGTCCCTCGAACATGCGGTTGCCCACCTGCCGCTTCGGATACTGGATCAGCAGCCGACGCTGCGCGCGCTCCATGAACACGATGAACGCGATCACCGCCACCGCCATGACCAGCACGGCAAGAATCAAGCCCGTGGACAGCGCGCCCTGGCGGCCGAGTTCGAGCGTGCCGGCGACCGCCGACGGCAGGCGCGCGACAATGCCGGCGAGAATGATGAGCGAGATGCCGTTGCCGATGCCGCGCGAGGTAATCTGCTCGCCAAGCCACATCAGGAAGATGGTCCCGCCGGTGAGTGTAATGACGGTCGAGATGCGGAAGAACCAGCCGGGATCGCTGACAACGCTGCCGCTGCCTTCAAGCCCGATGGCGATGCCATAAGCCTGAAACGCTGCCAGCACGACGGTCAAATACCGCGTGTACTGGTTCATGATCTTGCGGCCCTGCTCGCCCTCTTTCTTGAGCGCCTCGAGGGTCGGCGAGACCGTGGTCATCAGTTGAATGATGATCGAAGCCGAGATGTACGGCATGATGTTCAGCGCGAAGATCGCCATCCGCTGGATGCCGCCTCCGGAAAACATGTTGAACATGCCGAGGATGCCGCCGGCCTGCGTATTGAAAATCTGTTCCCAAGCCGCTGGGTCAATCCCGGGCAGTGGAATGTACGTGCCGAGCCGATAGACGAGCAACGCGCCGAGCGTGAACCAGATGCGCTTCTTGAGTTCGTCGGCCTTCATCAGGGCCGAGAAGTTGAGATTTTGCGCCAGTTGCTCTGCTGCCGAGACCATCGAATGCTCCGATTACCGAGAGCGCGCCCGCGGGGCTGATATAGGGATCAGCCCGCGTCCTTGCCTTCCGCAGCCTTGTTTTTCTTGTTGCCGCCCTCGGCCTTCTTTGCCTCACCCTTGCCGCCTTTTGCAGCTTCGAGCGCCTTGCGCTTGTTCTTGCCCCGCGGTTCGGCCGGCTCTGCCTTGGCCGGGGCGAGGATTTTCACGGACCCGCCAGCCTTCTCGACAGCGGCAATCGCGGATTTCGAGGCCCGCCAAACGGCAAACTCTGCCTTGGCCCTAAACTCGCCGCCGCCAAGGAGCTTCACACCGCCTTTAGCGCGGCGCATGAGGCCCGCCTTGACCATGGCGGCAACGTCGATGGCGTTGGCAGCATCGAGCGTACCCGCATCGAGCGCCCTTTGAACGGCACCGAGATTGATCTCGTTGAGCTTCACGGCGAATGGCGTATTGCGGAAGCCGCGCTTGGGCAGGCGCCGATGCAAGGGCATCTGGCCGCCTTCAAAGCCTTTGATGGCGACGCCGGCACGCGCAGTCTGGCCCTTGCCGCCGCGCCCGCCCGTCTTGCCCATGCCGGAGCCGATGCCGCGGCCGATGCGCTGGCGCTTCTTGCGCGCGCCTGAATTGTCGGCGATCTCGTGAAGTTTCATTGCTTAATCCTCGTCCTCTCCGTCCGTCATGCTCAGGGACTTGACCCGGGCATCCATCTTCTTGCGAAGAGGATGGATCGCCGGGTCAAGCCCGGCGATGACAGATACCTATTTCCCTTCGCCGACCACCCGCACCAGATGCCGCACCTTGCGGATCATGCCGCGCGTCGCCGGCGTGTCGGGCAAGTCGCGCGTGCGGCCGATCTTGTTCAGGCCAAGCCCGATCAGCGTGTCGCGCTGGTTATGATGACGGCGCTGCGGGCTCGCCACCTGCTCGACCTTGATGCTTTTCCCGGACGCCATGACTTCGATCCTTACTCGGCGGTCGCTTCCGCCTCGCCGCCTTCGCGGCGGCGCGCTTGCAGCGTGGAAACCTTGATGTTGCGGCGCGCGGAAACCGAGCGCGGCGAATCCTGATGCTTCAGCGCGTCAAACGTCGCGCGCACGACGTTGTACGGATTGGACGAGCCGAGCGACTTCGCCACCACATCCTGCATGCCAAGCGTCTCGAACACCGCGCGCATCGGGCCGCCGGCGATGATGCCGGTGCCGGGAGGGGCGGCGCGCAAGAAAACTTTTCCGGCGCCATGACGGCCGAGCACGTCGTGATGCAGCGTGCGGCCTTCGCGCAGGGGCACGCGGGTGAGGCCGCGCTTTGCCGCGTCGGTGGCCTTGCGGATCGCCTCGGGCACCTCGCGTGCCTTGCCGTGACCGAAACCGACCCGGCCCTTCTGGTCGCCGACGACGACGAGCGCCGCGAAACCGAAACGGCGTCCGCCCTTCACCACCTTGGCCACGCGATTGATGTGGACCAGCTTGTCGGTGAACTCGCTGTCGCGTTCTTCGCGGCCGGCGCCACGGTCCCGCCGCTCTCGTCGTGGTTCGTTTGCCATAAGAAACCGATCCCTCAGAAGTTAAGGCCGCCTTCGCGCGCGGCGTCGGCCAGTGCCTTGATGCGTCCGTGATAGAGGTAGCCGCCGCGATCGAACACGACGTCCTTGATGCCCTTTTCCTTCGCGCGCTCGGCGATCAGCTTGCCTACCGCCTCAGCCGCGTCGATGTTGGCGCCCGTCTTGCCCACTTCGCGCATTGTTTTTTCGAGCGAAGAAGCCGAGGCAAGCGTCTGGCCTTTCTCGTCGTCGATGAGCTGCACGTAGATGTGTTTGGAAGAACGGAATACGGACAGGCGCGCGCGGCCGCGCGCGGCATGCTTCACCTTGCGGCGCACTGTCGCCGTTCGTCGCGCAGTCCGGTCAGTCAGTCTCGACATTGCGCGTCCTCACTTCTTCTTGCCTTCCTTGCGGAAGATGTACTCGCCCGCGTATTTCACGCCCTTCCCTTTGTAGGGCTCCGGCGGGCGGAAATCGCGGATTTCGGCGGCCACGTGGCCAACCTTCTGCTTGTCCATACCGGTGACCACGATTTCCGTCGGCTTGGGCGTTGCGATCGTGATCCCTTCCGGAATCGGGTAATCGACATCGTGGCTATAGCCGAGCTGCAGTTGCAGTTTTTTTCCCTGCACCGCCGCGCGGAAGCCGACGCCGTTGATCTCGAGGCGCTCCTCGAAACCCTTGGTCACGCCCGCCAGCAGATTGGCGACCAGCGTGCGCGAGGTGCCCCACATTGAGCGGGCGCGCTTGGTGTCGTTGCGCGGATCGAGCTTGACGCCGCCCTTGTCCATTTTCACGACGACGTCGTCGTGCACGACAAGCTGCATGGCGCCTTTCGGCCCCTTCACCTTGACCGTCTGCCCCTCCACGTTGGCGGTGACGCCGGATGGGATCGTGACCGCTTTTTTGCCTATGCGCGACATCAGAACACCGTGCAGATGATTTCGCCGCCGACGTTGGCCTCGCGGGCGTCGTGGTCGGCCATCACGCCCTTCGGCGTCGACAGAATGGCGACGCCGAGACCGTTATTGATGCGCGGCAAAGCCTTCACGGAGGCGTAAACGCGCCGGCCGGGCTTCGACACGCGGGAGATTTCGCGGATTACCGGCTCGCCGTCGAAATATTTCAGCTCGATCTCGAGCTCGCTGCGGCCGCCGGCATGGGCCACCGCGGCATAACCGCGGATATAACCCTCGCTCTTGAGCACCTCGAGCACACGCTCGCGCTGCTTGGAGCCCGGCATCGACACTTTCGACTTGTTGCGCTGCTGCGCATTGCGGATACGCGCAATCATGTCGCCGATAGGATCGTTCACAGACATGCGACTCTCCTTACCAGCTTGACTTCACGAGGCCCGGGATCAGGCCTTTGGACCCGAGATCGCGCAGCGCGATACGGCTCAAGCGATGCTTGCGGAAATAGCCGTGCGGGCGGCCGGTCATCTCACAGCGATTGTGAATGCGGGTGGCCGACGAATTGCGCGGCAGCGAGGCGAGCTTGAGCGTCGCCGCAAAGCGTTCTTCCATCGGTACCTTCTTGTCGCGTGCGATCGCCTTGAGTTTCGCCCGGCGGGCGGCGAATTGCTTCGTCATCTTGCGCCGGCGGTTGTTCTTTTCGATCGAACTCTTCTTCGCCATTACGTGTCGCTCCTTACGGTTCCGCGTCTGATGAGGACTTCTCGTCCCCTCACTGCCGGAACGGAAAATTGAATGCGCTCAGCAGCGCGCGGGCTTCCTGATCGTTGCGCGCGCTCGTGCAGACGGTGATGTCGAGGCCCCAGATATCCGTCGCCTTGTCGAAGTCGATCTCCGGAAAGACGATGTGCTCCTTGACGCCCATGGTGTAGTTGCCGCGGCCGTCGAAGCTCTTTGGGTTCAGCCCCCGGAAGTCGCGGATGCGCGGCAGCGCGATGTTCACCAGGCGATCGAGGAAATCGTACATGCGTGCCTTGCGCAGCGTGACCTTGCAACCGATCGGCTGGCCGTCACGCAGCTTGTAGGTGGCGATCGATTTGCGCGCCTTGGTAATCACCGCTTTCTGGCCCGCGATCAGCGACAGATCGGCGGCCGCGGACTCGACTTTCTTGCGGTCGGCAACGCCCTCTCCGATGCCCATGTTGAGCACCACCTTCGTGATCGCCGGCACCTGCATGCGGTTGGAATAACCGAATTGCTTGGTCAACTCGCCGCGAACAACCTGCTCGAAGTGCGTCTTGAGGCGCGACACGTAATCCGAGCGCTCGCGCGGCTGCTTCGGCTTCGCCTCGGCGGCTTCCTTTCCCTTCGGCGCAGCGCCCTGCGGCTTTTGCTTCTTGGGCGCGGCGGTCTGCTGCGTATCAGCCATCGATCTCAACTCCCGAACGCTTGGCGAAGCGCACTTTCCTGCGCGCGGCGCCCTCGCCCACGAACTTGAAGCCGACGCGGGTCGGCTTGCCGTCCTTGGGATCGGCCAGCGCAAGATTGGACAGGTGGATCGTTCCCTCCTTGGAAATGATGCCGCCTTCCTGCTGCGCGCTCTGCCGCTGATGGCGCTTGACCATGTTGATGCCGCGCACCAGCGCGCGGCGTTCCGCCGGGCGCACCTCGATCACTTCGCCGGTGCGGCCTTTGTCGCGGCCGGTGAGCACCACAACCTTGTCGCCTTTCCGGAGTTTGGCGGCCATCACAGCACCTCCGGGGCGAGCGAGATGATCTTCATGTGGTTCTTCGCGCGCAATTCGCGCGGCACCGGCCCAAAGATGCGGGTGCCGACCGGCTCCATCTGCGGCGTGATCAGCACGGCGGCGTTGCGGTCGAAGCGAATAATCGAGCCGTCGGCGCGCTTGATGTCTTTGGAGATGCGCACGACGACCGCCTTCATCACCTCGCCCTTCTTCACGCGGCCGCGCGGGATTGCCTCCTTCACCGACACGACGATGACGTCGCCGATCGTGGCGTATTTCCGCTTCGAGCCGCCCAGCACCTTGATGCACATGACGCGACGCGCGCCGGAATTGTCCGCCACGTCGAGGTTGGTTTGCATCTGAATCATGATGCTGCCCTCGTAGTCTCTGCGCGCATTCGCTTACTGCACTTTCTTTTTCTTCTCGCCCTGGATCACTTGCCAGCGCTTGAGCTTCGAAATCGGCCGCCGCTCCTCGATCCACACAATGTCGCCGACCGAATACTCGTTCGTTTCGTCGTGGGCGTGGTATTTCTTGGAGCGCCGCACGGTCTTCTTCATCTCGGGATGGGTAAACCGCCGCTCCACGCGCACGACAACCGTCTTGTCTTGCTTGTCGCTGACGACGACGCCCTGGAGCGTACGCTTCGGCATCTAAGACCTCTTACTTCTTCGACTTCGCCCGCGGCTTCGCGGCGGCTTTTGGTTTCGCGGTTCTCGTTTTCTTCGCCGGCGCCGCCTTCGCCTCGGGCTCGGGCATGCCGGCGCGCTTTTGCGCGGCAATCGTCTTCATGCGCGCGATGTCACGGCGGATGACGCGCACGCGTGATGTATTCTCGAGCTGGCCGGTCGCGCGCTGGAAGCGGAGATTGAACTGCTCCTTCTTGAGCTTGAGCACTTCATCGTCCAGTTGATCGAGCGTCAGCTGTCGGACATCGGCGGCTTTCATGGGCGTCACTCCGCGATGCGTTCGATGAAACGGGTTTTGACCGGGAGCTTAGCGGCGGCGAGCGCGAGCGCCTCGCGCGCGACTGCGATCGGAATGCCGTCGACCTCGAACAGGATACGACCCGGCTTTACGCGCACGACCCAAAGCTCCGGTGTGCCCTTGCCTTTGCCCATGCGCACTTCGATCGGCTTCTTCGACACCGGCACGTCGGGGAAGACGCGAATCCAGACGCGGCCCGACCGTTTCATGAAGCGGGTGAGCGCGCGGCGCGCGGCTTCGATCTGCCGCGCGGTAACGCGCTCGGGCTCGAGCGCCTTGAGGCCGTATTGGCCGAAGGCGAGCGTGGCACCGCTGGTGGCGACGCCGTGAATGCGCCCCTTGTGCGCCTTGCGGAATTTGGTGCGGATCGGTTGCAGCATGACCTAACTCTTGAATTCTCCGATCAGGCGGCGTCGCGACGCGGCCGGCCGGCATCGCCCTCGGCGAGCTTCTTGTCCTGCGCCATTGGGTCGTGCTCGAGGATTTCGCCCTTGAAGATCCAGACCTTCACGCCACAGGTGCCGTAGGTGGTGAACGCGGTGGCGACGCCGTAATCGACGTCGGCGCGCAGCGTGTGCAGCGGCACGCGGCCCTCGCGATACCATTCCATGCGCGCGATTTCGGCGCCGCCGAGGCGGCCCGAACAGTTGATGCGGATGCCTTCGGCGCCGAGGCGCATGGCCGATTGCACCGCGCGCTTCATGGCGCGGCGGAAGGCGACGCGGCGTTCCAGCTGCTGCGCGATCGACTCGGCGACCAGTTGCGCGTCAAGCTCCGGTTTGCGGATCTCGACGATATTGATGACGACATCGCTGTCGGTCATCTTCGCAACCGTCCGCCGCAGTTTCTCGATATCGGCGCCCTTCTTGCCGATCACGACGCCCGGCCGCGCCGAGTGGATGGTCACGCGGCACTTCTTGTGCGGGCGCTCGATAACGATGCGCGAGACGGCCGCCTGCTTGAGCTGCTTCATCAGCTCTTTGCGAATCTTGATGTCCTCGAGCAGGAGCGAGCCATACTCGTTCTTGCCCGCATACCAGCGCGAATCCCAGGTGCGGTTGATGCCGACCCGAAGCCCGACCGGATTGACTTTCTGACCCATCATTACCCTCGTTCAGGCTTTCGCCGCTGCTTTCGCCTCGACCTCGCGCACCACGATCGTGAGATGCGAGAACGGCTTCAAAATTCCGGCGCTGCGGCCGCGCCCGCGCGCGGCGAAACGCTTGATGACCAGCGCCTTGCCGACATGCGCCTCGGCGACGACGAGTTCGTCGACATCGAGGTCATGATTGTTCTCGGCGTTGGCGATCGCCGATTCCAGGCACTTGCGCACGTCCTTGGCGATCCGCTTGCGCGAAAACTCGAGATCGGCGAGCGCGCTCGCGACCTTCTTGCCGCGGATCATTTGCGCGACAAGGTTGAGCTTCTGCGGCGAAATCCGCAGCATCCGGCTCACCGCCTTGGCCTCGTTGTCCGAGAGGCTCCGCTCGCGTGCGCGTTTACCCATGTCTCAACTCTTTTCTCAGCTCGCCGCCGGCGCCGCGGGAGCAGCGGCAGCCGGAGCCGCCGAAGCACCCGGCGCCGCGCTGGTACGCTTCGCTTTGTGATCCGACGAATGCCCGTAGAAGACCCGCGTCGGCGCGAACTCGCCGAACTTGTGGCCCACCATTTCCTCGGTGACCATCACGGGGATGTGCTTCTGCCCGTTGTAGACGCCGAAGTTCAAGCCGACGAACTGCGGCAGGATGGTCGAGCGGCGGCTCCAGATCCTGATCATCTCGTGGCGGCCGGACGAGCGCGCGGCTTCCGCTTTTTTCAGCAGATAGCCGTCGACGAACGGGCCTTTCCATACCGAACGCGTCATGTGCGTGTTCCTACTTCTGCTTCTTGCGCGCGTGGCGGCTGGCGACGATGAACTTCGCCGTGCGCTTGTTCTTGCGCGTCTTCTTGCCTTTGGTCGGGAAGCCCCACGGCGTCGTCCATTGCTTGCCGCCATTGGTGCGGCCGCCGTGCGGGTGATCGACCGGGTTCATGGTGATGCCGCGGTTGTGCGGACGGCGCCCGAGCCAACGTTGGCGACCGGCCTTGCCGATCGTCGTGTTCATGTTGTCGGGATTGGACACCGCGCCGATCGTCGCCATACAGCGGCCGTTGACCAGGCGCTGCTCGCCCGAATTCAGGCGCAGGATGACATAGGCGCCGTCGCGGCCGACGATCTGGGCATAGCTTCCAGCCGAGCGCGCGACCTGGCCGCCCTTGCCGATCTTGAGCTCGATGTTGTGCACGATCGTGCCGACCGGAATGTTGGCGATCGGCATCGCGTTGCCCGGCTTCACGTCGGCGTTCTCGGCGGCGACGACCGTGTCGCCGGGCGCGAGGCGCTGCGGCGCGAGGATATAGCCGAGTTCGCCGTCCTGATATTTAATGAGCGCAATGAATCCGGTGCGGTTCGGATCGTACTCGAGCCGCTCGACGGTCGCCGGCACGTCTTTCTTGCCGCGCTTGAAATCGACCTTGCGGTAAGCCTGTTTGTGGCCGCCGCCGCGGAAACGCACGGTCGGGCGGCCATTGTTGTTGCGGCCGCCTGTCGAGTTCTTGCCCTCGGTGAGCGACTTGACCGGGTCGCCCTTGTAAAGCGCGGAGCGATCGACGATCACCAGATGCCGCTGACTCGGCGTGGTCGGATTGTAAGTCTTCAATGCCATTGCCGCGTTCCCTTACAATCCCGTGGTCACGTCGATGGTGTGGCCCTCTTCGAGAGTCACGATCGCGCGCTTCACGTCCGACTTTTGCCCCGCGACGCCGCGGAACAGCTTCACCTTGCCGCGCCGGTTGAGCGTGTTGACGCTCTTCACCTTCACGTCGAACAGCTTCTCGACCGCTTCCTTGATTTGCGGCTTGGTGGCGTGCTTGGCCACCTTGAATACGACCTTGCCGTGCTCGGAGGCCATCGTCGCCTTCTCGGTGATGACCGGCGCGATGATCACGTCGTAATGGCGGGGATCGCCGGTGCTCATTTGAACCTCGCCTGTAACGCATCGACCGCGGCTTTGGTCAGCACGAGCGTCTTGCGCCGCATGATGTCGTAGACGTTGATGCCCTGCACCGGCAGCACGTCAATGTTCGGAATGTTGCGCGCGGCCGAACGGAACTTCGCCTCGATTTCGGCGCCATCGATAATGAGCGCATTGTCGAGGCCGAGCTTGCCGAACTGCTTAGCCAACGCCTTGGTCTTGGCATCCTTCACCGAGGCCTTGTCGATGACGATGATGCCGCCATCCTTCGCCTTGGCGGAAAGCGCATGCTTGAGCGCGAGCGCGCGCACTTTCTTCGGCAAATCGATCGCGTGACTGCGCACGACGGGGCCGAACACCCGCCCGCCGCCGCGGAATTGCGACACGCTGGCGGGACCGTGACGCGCCTGGCCGGTGCCCTTCTGCGCGTACATCTTCTTGCCGGTGCGGTTGATCTCGCTGCGGCCCTTTGTTTTATGCGTGCCGCGCTGGCGCTTGGCGAGTTGCCAGTTGACGCAGCGCTGCACGATGTCGGAGCGCGGCTCGAGGCCGAAGATCGCATCCGGCAGATCAATCGAACCCGCGGCCTTTCCCTCGAGCGTGGTAATTTTCAGCTCCATTTACGCGCCCTCCTTCTCGGTGGGGGCTGCGGCGGCCTCGGAAGCTTGCTCCGCGGCCGGCTTGCTTTCGGATTTTACTTCGGCCGATTCCGTCAGCTTGAATTTGCCGGGCTTCGGCGCCTCTTTTGGCAGCATCTTCTTGACCGCGTCGCGCACGGTGATCCAACCGCCCTTGGCACCCGGCACCGCGCCCTCGACCAGAATGAGGCCGCGCTCGACATCGAGTTGCACCACCTTGAGATTGAGCGTGGTTACGCGGTCGACACCCATGTGGCCGGCCATCTTCTTGTTCTTGAAGGTCTTGCCCGGATCCTGGCGCCCGCCAGTGGATCCATGTGAGCGATGCGAGATCGATACGCCGTGCGACGCGCGCAGGCCGCCGAAATTCCAACGCTTCATCGGGCCTTGGAAACCCTTGCCGATCGACGTGCCGCAAACATCGACGAATTGGCCGACCACGAAATGATCGGCAGTGATCTCGGCGCCGACCGGAATCAGCGCATCGTCCGACACCCGGAATTCGGCGAGCTTGCGTTTGGGCTCCACCTTGGCTTTCGCGAAGTAACCGCGGTCCGCCTTGATCATGTTGTTGGCGCGGCGGCTGCCGGCGCCAAGCTGCAAGGCCACGTAACCGTTCTTGTCCTTCGTGCGATGGCCGACGACCTGGCATTGCGCAAGGCGCAGCACCGTCACCGGCACGTGCTCACCGGCCTCGGTGAACACCCGGGTCATTCCGACCTTTTGCGCAATCACTCCGGAACGCATTTCCAATTCCTCGCGCGGCTCAGAGCTTGATCTCGACATCGACGCCCGCGGCGAGATCGAGCTTCATCAGCGCGTCCACCGTTTGCGGCGTCGGATCGACGATGTCGAGAAGGCGCTTGTGCGTGCGCATCTCGAACTGCTCGCGGCTCGTCTTATCGATGTGCGGCGAGCGGTTCACCGTGAACTTCTCGATGCGCGTCGGCAGCGGGATCGGTCCACGGACCTGCGCGCCGGTGCGCTTGGCCGTGTTTACGATCTCGCGCGTCGACGCATCGAGGATGCGGTGATCGAACGCCTTGAGCCGGATCCGGATATTCTGGCCGTTCATTTGTCTCGTCTCTCTGGACTGTCATCGTCCGCAAAGCTTGTCCCCGCGAAGGCGGGGAGCGGACGATCCAGTAATCGCTAGCGTCTCAGTTCACCCGCGACTGCGCGGAATACTGAGTCCCCCGCTTTCGCGGGGGACGACAGCACTCGTTCCTTACTCGATGATGCTCGCCACCACGCCGGCGCCGACGGTGCGGCCGCCTTCGCGAATGGCGAAACGCAGCTTCTCTTCCATGGCGATCGGCACGATCAGGTGCACTTCCATCGCCACGTTGTCGCCCGGCATCACCATCTCGGTGCCGGCCGGCAGATGCACCACGCCGGTCACGTCGGTGGTGCGGAAGTAGAACTGCGGACGGTAGCCCTTGAAGAACGGCGTGTGGCGGCCGCCCTCTTCCTTCGACAGCACATACACTTCGGCTTCGAATTCGGTGTGCGGCGTGACGGAGCCGGTCTTGGCGAGCACCTGGCCGCGATGGATCTCTTCTTTCTTAGTGCCGCGCAGAAGGATGCCCGCGTTGTCGCCGGCCATGCCGGACTCGAGCGACTTGTTGAACATCTCAACGCCGGTCACAACCGTCTTGCGAGTGTCGCGGAAACCTACGATCTCCACTTCCTCGCCCACCTTGACGATGCCCTTTTCGATTCGGCCCGTCACCACCGTGCCACGGCCCTGAATCGAGAAGAT
>JAICMO010000237.1 GCA_025929185.1 Pseudolabrys sp. | reverse complement strand
GGCAATCCGCTCTCGCTCGCGCTCGTCATCGTCAGCATCGTCCTGATCCTTGCGATCAACAGGTTGACGACCGGTTTCCTGCGCGCGCTGTCTGTGTTTATCGCGCTTGTCTGCCTTTACCTGATTGCAATCGCGCTCGGCCTTGCGAACTTCCAGCTGGTCGCCAACGCGCCCTGGTTCCGCTTGCCGGGCATTCTGCCCTACGGCTGGTTTGCCTGGCCGAGCGCGGCCGGGCTGACGACCGTGATCATCTACAATTTCATCGCGGCGATCTACACGATGAGCATCACGCTGGCGCTCTGCAAGATGCTCGGCGTGGAGGGCAGCGAAGCGCGCCTGCGCGGCGCCGTCGCCGGCGACGGACTGGGCTCGACGATCGCCGCGCTGTTCGGTGGCGTTCCCCTGATCTCGTATGACCAGAACGTCGGCGCCATTTCCCTGACGGGAGTCGGCAGCCGCTACGTGGTTGCGGTCGCCGGCGCGATCCTGATCCTGATGGCCTTCCTGCCGAAGATCGGCGCGATCATCGCCATCGTGCCGCCTTTCGTGCTCGGCGGCACGCTCATTTTCATGTTCGGCATGATTGCCGCGGTCGGCGTCGGCATTCTCACCGACAGTTTGCGGACCCATCGCGATCTGTTGCTGCTGGCCGCCTCGTTCGGCCTGAGCACGGCGATCAATTTCGCGCCGCCCTCGCTGCTAAATTCCGTTCCGCCCTCGCTGCACATACTCGCCGGCGACGGCATCGTGGTCGGCACGGTGACGGCGATCCTGCTCAACCTGCTGCTGCCAAAAGAAAAAGACAAAGAACACGCCTGAATAGTCAGGAGTTCGCCCATGAGTTCGTCGTTCGAAGCCGATTTTGAGGTTGCGACAGGCATCGCCCACGTCGCGCCGGTAAAAGGCCTGCGCGAGAAGCTCGATCCGCGCCACACGGCGCTGGTCATCATCGACATGCAGAACGACTTCATCGCCGACGACGGGCTCATCGGCCGCGAAGGCCGTGACGTGTCGCAGGCGAAGGAAATGGCCAAGCATCTTCCGGCCTTCATCAACAAGGCGCGGGCGGCTGGCGTCTTCGTGGTGTTCGTTCGCAACGTTTATACCAGCGAGCAGAACTTCTATCTCTCCGACGTGTGGCTGGAGCAGGCGGCGCGCAAGCGGAAGGGCGGGTATACCCGAATTCCGGTTTGCGCGGCCGGCTCATGGGGCGGCGACTTTTATGGCGACGTAAGGCCCGAGCCGCACGATCCGATCGTCACGAAGCATCGTTACAGCGCGTTCTACAACACGGACCTCGACACGATCCTGCGCGCGAATGGGATCAGAACCGCTGTTTTTACCGGCGTCGTCACGAACGTCTGCGTCGAGACAAGCGCGCGCGAAGCCTTTGTGCGCGACTATTACGTCGTGGTGGCGAGCGACGGCACCGCGGCCTATTCGCAAGACGATCACGACATGACGTTGAAGAACATCGACCGGTTTTTCGGCGAGACGGTTTCGATGGAGGAGATTTCCGCCTGTTGGCCTGCGAGGAACGCCGAAGGCCGGCGCGGATGACGTCTGCAAGGTCCGAGATCCGCGACGGCATGCGGATCGAGTGGGATGCGCCGATCGCCATGGACGATGACGTCGTGTTGCGCGCCGATATTTTCCGGCCTGTCATCGAGGGAAAATGTCCGGTCATCATGAATTACGGCCCTTACGCCAAGGGTCACGCTTTCCAGGACAGCCGCAAATTCGCCTGGGAGCGCATGATCAAGCAGAAGCCTGAGGTAGCGGCCGGTTCAAGCAACAAGTATCAGAACTGGGAGGTCGTCGATCCTGAGAAATGGGTGCCGGATGGGTATGCCGTGGTCCGGGTCGATTCGCGTGGCACCGGACGCTCGCCCGGGTATGTCGATCCGTGGTCCCCGCGCGAAACCAAAGATTTTTACGACTGCATCGAATGGGCCGCCGCGCAAAGCTGGTGCAACGGCAAGATCGGGCTCAACGGCATTTCATATTTTGCGATGAACGCATGGCAAGTTGCGGAACTGGCGCCGCCGCATCTTGCCGCCATTTGCGCCTGGGAAGGCGCGGCGGATCACTATCGTGACACTTGCTACCATGGCGGCATCTACTCCGAATTCACCTCAAACTGGTATCCGCGCGCGATCGTTCCGGTGCAGCATGGCGTGGGCGAGCGCGGCCCCCGCAGCCGCGTAACGGGCGAGCCGGTCGCCGGTCCCGAGACGCTTTCGCCGCAAGAGCTCGAGAAAAATCGCCGCGATATCATCGCGAGCGCGCTCGATCATCCGCTCGACGACGACTATCACAAGGCGCGCACGCCCGATCTCGAGAAGATCAACGTGCCGTTTCTTTCCGCCGCCAATTGGGGCGGGCAGGGCATCCATCCGCGCGGCAATTTTGAGGCGTTCATGCAGGCGCCGTCAAAGCAGAAATGGCTGGAAGCGCACGGCGACACGCACTGGCTCGAGTTTTACACCGACTACGGCGTGAAGTTGCAGAAGCGCTTCTTCGGCCACTTCTTGAAAGGAGAGGACACCGGCTGGAACAAGCAGCCTCGCGTGCAACTGCTGGTCCGCCATCCCGGCGAGAAATTCGTCGAGCGCCACGAGAACGAATGGCCGCTCGCGCGCACGCAATGGACGAAATTTTATCTCGACCCGCGCAACAAGAAGCTGACGCGGGAGCCAAGTACCGGCGAGGCGACGCTCGATTATGACGCGCTGGGCGACGGCGTCACCTTCAGCATGGGGCCTCTGGCAGCACCGATGGAGATCACCGGGCCGGCGGCAGCCAAGCTGTTTGTTTCGGCATCGACGACGGACGCCGACCTGTTCCTGATCTTGCGCGTGTTTGCACCGGATGGAAGCGAGGTCACCTTTCAGGGCGCGCAAGACCCACATACGCCGATCGCGCAGGGCTGGCTGCGCGCCTCACACCGCAAGCTCGACGCCAGGCGCAGCCTGCCGTATCGGCCGTATCACACGCATGACGAGGCGCAGCCGCTTACGCCGGGTCAGCCGGTTGAGCTCGATATTGAGATCTGGCCGACCTGCATCGTCGTGCCCGCCGGTTACAGTGTTGCGCTGACGATCCGCGGCAAGGATTACGAATACGGCGGCGAGCCGGTCAACGCGCCGCACGTGCCGTATCCGTTACGTGGTGTCGGCCCCTTCATCCATGCCAATCCGCTCGATCGCCCGCGCGCCGTCTTTGGCGGGACGAATACGTTGCATTTCGGCAAGGAGCGGCAGTGCTGGGTGTTGCTGCCGGTTATCCCACTTGCAAGTTCGGCCGCTGACTGAATAAATGACGCTACTGGATTGATCCGCCCGTTCGATTGTCTACTATTGCAATCCAGTTAATTTGATTTCTTCGTGCGCATCTGGCGGCTATGGTGCCGTCGAAACCATCGTATTCTGCGACTTCACCTCTCGCTTCAGCCGCCGTCATGCAGATTATTTTTTTGGCTAGCGAGATTTCGCGCGACTTATCGCCATTTTCTTAGTGTTGCGCGGCATCGAATTGTCGCTAGACACGGAAGTAGCGTCGTTTCGCCGCCAGCTGGCGTGAATGTCTCTCCGTTGCCGGTCGTGGTCGACGTTGTACAGCCGATGGGATCAGAAACTTTCTTCAAAAGCCGAGCAATACCCGCCGCTCAATCCGGTTTGCGTCTGCTCCCGGTTCCCCCGGCCACAATATCGAAACGGTTTGCCACGATACGCACCGATGATCCCGTGCTCTGCTGGCATTGCCGCGGCGCATCATTTAAGATTGCCTAGAAAAATGGGAGGGAGAGCGAGCAATGCAGACGATGGCAGCGGG
>JAICMO010000189.1 GCA_025929185.1 Pseudolabrys sp. | reverse complement strand
CGTTCTTCTTGCGCACCATGCCGCAATAAAAAAGCGCAAGGCCCGGAATAGTCATCATCAGCACGAGGCCGGTTGCGCCGATCATCCAGGCCGTGTCGGCGCCGTCGATTTTCCCCGTTTGCGCAAAGGCCGGTGAAGCGGCGATACTTGCTGCCAGTATACCGCTGACCGCTGCGAAGACTTTTTGCCATCCACTCATTGAGATCCCCCTCAGAATTACCCGACTTCGGACTCGTCATCCCGAGACGCGACCTCGGCTTTGAGCCGGGGAGCCTCGAAGTGACAGGGCCCGGGCCACTCATCCTTCGAGGCTCGCGCTTCGCGAGCGCCTCGGGGTGACACGGATTAACTAGAGCGCGTTCGTGTCGGTCTCGCCGGTGCGGATACGCACCGCCTGCTCGATCGGCGTGACGAAAATCTTTCCGTCGCCGATCTGGCCGGTTTTCGCCGCCGCCGCGATCGCCTCCATCACCTGATCGAGCTGCTGGCTCGCGACCGCGACCTCGATGCGCACTTTCGGCAAGAAGTTCACCGCATATTCGGCCCCGCGATAAATCTCGGTATGTCCCTTCTGCCGCCCGTAACCTTTGACCTCGCTCACCGTCATGCCGTGCACGCCGATGCGGGTAAGCGCATCGCGCACCTCGTCAAGCTTGAACGGTTTGATGATCGCGATGACGAGCTTCATGCTTCTCCCCGCTGCACGACGTTTGGGCGTCATGCCAACTCATAATGCAAAACCTGCTTCGCGCGCGCCGAACCGGGTTGTCGTGCCGACACTATCGACACGGCGGCTGAAATTTAAGCGGGCCCAATGCCCCAATTTCAGGCAGGTTGCCGAAGGCGCGGGCACATCAGGTAAGTATCGCTGCCCTATCGGCCGGCGGCAGCGGCAAGGCCGCGATCTTTGATGATCGAGGGCAAAAGGCGGCGCGCTTGCGCGGGGGTCGTACCCGGTTGCATGCGCGGATCGTAAAGGATGGTCAGCAGCGCGCGGTCGTAAACGGACAAGTATCCCACCATGCGGTTCTGGTTGAGCGTGGTCCACGGATTGTGCTGGTCGTGGCTCGAAAGGCCGAAGGCATGCAGCAACTCGTGATAAGCGCAATCGAGAAACACGGCGTCGCCTTTGTCGACGATGACGAAGGATACCGAATGGACGATCTCGCCGGCCGCGTTCGACTTCACGCTGGTCATGCACTGCGGATCGGTGCGCGCGATGAACCGTCGTGCGACTTTCGCGCCAAATGCCGCGACCAGCGCGGCGTTGAAATGCTTCTCATCGATGAGGCGCACCTCGACATTGGCGGGCGAGGCGGCGGGCACGATGGCGAGACGAAGGCCGGGCACGCGCTCGGCGTATTCGCGAATGATTTTTTTCATCGCCGCGCCGCGCTCGACGCTGCCGCCGGAAATAACGCGGATGGTGATCGGATGATCGTAACGCCGGATTCCTTTGGGGCGCTTGCCGATCAGCAGATCGGAGCCGAAGGCCAGCGCGAGAAATCCACGCGATAATTCGCGCGCGGAAAATCGCGTGTATTGCGGCGGCGCGCCGTCGAACGTGCCGGCCGGCGCGGGCTCCTTGCCGGATGCCGCGAGTGCCGGCGTTGAAAGCAGCAGCATTGCGACCAATGCCGTTAAGGCTTGCCGAAAAAACCGACAGTCATGCCGGGGCGGGCCGAAGGCCGGAACCCGGAATCCAGAAACGCATCTGGAGCAAGTGTCTGGATTCCGGGTTCGCTCGCGGAGTTTACCATCGGGCCGCTCTTCGCGCGGACCCGTTGGCTCGCGCCCCGGAATGACAGCGGGAAGATCAGGGGGTCGTCTCATACTCGGACGTCACCTTCTTAATCCCGCCGCAGCCGCACCAAACCTTCCTGCGCGACAGAAGCCACCAGCGTGCCGTTGCGCGTGAAGATCAGGCCGCGCGAGAAGCCGCGCGATCCGTGCAGGTTGGGCGAATCCTGCGCATAGAGCAGCCAGTCGTCGGCGCGGAACGGGCGATGCAGCCAGAGCGCATGATCGAGGCTCGCCGCCATGAACTCCGGCTCGAACAGGGTGCGGCCATGCGAGGCCAGCGCTGTATCGAGCAACGTCATGTCGGAGGCGTAAGCCAGCACGCATTGATGCAGCGCCGGATCGTCCGGCAGCTTGCCGGTGGTGCGAATCCACATGTGGAATTTGCCGTCCGGATATTTGCGGCCGAGGTAGCGCTCGAACTCGACCGGCCGCAGTTCGATCGGGCGCTCGCGCTCGTAATAGCGCCGCACCGGATCGGGCATCAGCGGCAAGATGTTTTTGCGCACCTCCGATTCGCTTGGCAGCTTTTCCGGCGGTGGTACGTCCGGCATTTTCGCCTGATGATCGAGGCCCGGCTCGTCCGCATGGAACGACACCTGCATCGAAAAGATTGGATGGCCGTGCTGGCGCGCGGTGACCCGCCGGGTGGTGAAGCTCTTGCCGTCGCGGATGCGATCGACGTCGTAGATGATCGGAACCTTGGGATCGCCGGGCAGCAGGAAGTAAGCGTGCATCGAGTGCGGCGGGCGGACTTCGACCGTGCGCACCGCGGCGACCAGAGCCTGCCCGATCACTTGGCCGCCGAACACGCGCTGCCAGCCGACCTGCGGGCTGCGGCCGCGGAACAGGTTCACCTCCAGCGTCTCGAGGTCGAGAATATTGAGGAGATCCTGGACGGCGGAGGACATTGCGGCTGATCCGGGGAGGGCGTCAAACAGAAAGCCCAACCTGCTATGCTGGCGGCGAATTTACAAGGAATGCGAATGGCCGAATTCGAAAGCGCGCCGAAAAAGGCCGACGTGGTGGTGGCAGGCGCCGGCTTTGCCGGCCTGGCGCTCGGCGTCGCGCTGCGGCAGGGGCTGGGCGAAAGCTTCAAGGTGATCGTTGCCGACCCGGCGCTTGCCTCGGCGAAATCGAAGGACATGCGCGCCTCGGCGATCGCGGCGGCGGCGCGCCGGCTGTTCGAGACCATCGGCGCGTGGGATGCGGTCGTGCCGGACGCGCAGCCGATCCTCGACATGGTGGTGACCGACTCCAAGCTCGATGACGCGGTTCGCCCGACGTTCTTGACGTTCGGCGGCGATGTCGAGCCCGGCGAACCCTTCGCGCACATGATCGAGAACCGCCATTTGATCGATGCGCTCGTGGTGCGTGCGTGCGAGGAGGGTGTCGATCTGCGGCCAACGGCGGTTGGTTCGTTTGAGTATGACGTCGCACAAAATGACCCCCACCCCAACCCTCCTCCTTTCAGGGGGAGGGAGGACTGGCGGCAGACGCTCAGGCGAAACGAAAAAGGGCAGGCGCCGCAAAGTCTTCCTCCCCCTGAAAGGGGAAGGAATGAGGAGGGGGTCAGTCCTCACATCAAAGTCAGGTTGAGCGATGGCGAGCAAATTTCCGCGCGTTTGCTGGTCGGCGCGGATGGCGCGCGCTCGCGCATTCGCGAGCAGGCCGGCATTCCCACGCACGGATGGAATTACCGGCAGTCGGCCATTGTCACCACGGTCGCGCATGAGCGCGATCACAACGGACGGGCCGAAGAGCATTTTCTTCCTGCCGGGCCCTTTGCGATTCTGCCGCTGACGGGCAAACGATCGTCGATCGTGTGGACGGAAGAAGCGCGCCAAGCCGAGCGGCTGCTCGCGTTGCCTGACGATGCGTTCCATGCCGAATTGGAAAAGCGCTTCGGATTGCATCTTGGCGATCTCGAGGTGATCGGTCCGCGGCGCGCGTTTCCGCTCGGGCTTTTCACTGCGCGTTCGTTCGTCGCCAAGCGGCTCGCGCTGGTCGGCGATGCCGCGCACATCATCCACCCGATCGCGGGGCAGGGATTGAACATGGGGCTGCGCGATGTCGCGGCGCTGGCCGAGGTGATCGCCGACGCGGCGCGGCTCGGGCTCGATCCGGGCAGCGCAGAAGTTTTGGACCGCTATCAACGCTGGCGGCGCTTCGACACCATGACCATGGGAATCGCGACCGACGGATTGAACCGGCTGTTTTCCAATCATTCCGATGTCTTGCGCCTCGCGCGCGATATCGGGCTTGGGCTTGTCGAGCGCATGCCGGCGCTCAAGCGCCTGTTCATCCGCGAAGCGGCGGGCTTTACCGGCGAGGTGCCGAAGTTGCTACGGGGCGAGGCGTTGTAACTGTCATCTGTCGTCCCGGCCGAGCGCAAGCGAGAGCCGGGACCCATACTCCGTGACGCTCGAGAGTATGGGGCCCCGCCTTCGCGGGGGCGACAGATGGTCACGACAGCGGAACGCTGCCGACGTGCTCCTGAAACGCCTTGCGGCTAGAGATGGCTGCGTACCAGCGGTCGAGATTGGGCGTCGACGGCCGGCCAGGCACAAGCTGCACGTAGCGATAGCACATGATGCCGACCGGAATGTCGCCGTAGGAGAATGATTCGCCGGCGACGAATTGCGTCCTGGCGAGCTGGGCGTCGAGAATTTTCATCGCGGCGGTCGTCTTTTCCTGCGAGGTCTTGATCGCGGCCTCATCGCGCTTTTCCGGCGGCGTGCGGATCAGGCCCCAGAAGGCGCCGAAGATCGCGGGACCGACGACCGACAACTGCCAATCCATCCACATGCTGGCGCGCGCGCGGACTTTCGGGTCTTTCGGCTCGAGCACGTTGCTCTTGTCGTATTTGCCGGCGAGATAGCGCACGACCGAATTCGATTCCCACAGCGTGAAGCCGTCTTCTTCTTCGAGCGTCGGCACAAGGCCGTTCGGGTTCATCGAGAGGTAAGGCTCCTCTTTGTTCTTGCCGAACTTGCCGCCGACGTCGATGCGTTCGCACGGCAGGCCGAGCTCGCCCACCGCCCACATCGCCTTTTGCACGTTGGATGAGGTATTGCGCCCCCACATTTTGATCATTGCGGTTTCCTTCCCAGTGGTTCTGCTCGTTGCTTGTCATTGCCGGACTTGATCCGGCAATCCATCCTTGTTGCAAGAGAAGATGGATGCGCGGGTCAGGCCCGCGCATGACGGAAATGAATCACTCCAGCCGCCGCGCCTCCTCCGGCAACATGATCGGGATGCCGTCGCGGATCGGATAGGCGAGCTTGGCCTTGCGCGAGATCAGCTCCTGTTTCTCCGCGTCGTATTCCAGCGTGCTCTTGGTCAGCGGGCAGACCAGAATTTCCAGGAGCTTCGGGTCGACGCTGCCGGCGGGACGATCTGGGGGAGGGTTGGTCGGCATGCAAACTCCAATTCTCTGCACGTCATATTACCCAGTCATGGCCGGGCTTGTCCCGGCCATCTCGCTTAGGAGGACAGTGCGTTCCTAAGCGGGATGCGCGGGTCAAGCCCGCGCATGACAGTCTCACTGATGTCAAAGGTATTACTGCAATTGCGGCTCGCTCGGCGTGTTCTTTTTGGCAAGCTCGATCTCGGTGATGGCGACCAGCATTTCGGCGCGGGTCTTGAGGTCGGGCGCTTCGAGGAGCGCCTGCTTTTCGGCCGAGCCGTAGGGCGACATCATCGACAGCGCGTTGACCAGCACTTCGTTCGGCGCCTTGTCGACGCCTTCCCAGTCGACTTTCATGTCGTTCGCCTTGAGGAATTCGCGTAAAGCGGCGAGCAAGGCGTCGCGGTCCACCTGGTTCTCGCCCTTGCGCGCGATGAAGTCGTCCGCGAACGGCGCGAAGGTGACGCGGCACTGCCGATAAGGCGTCGCGACTTTCATTTCCTCTTCGATGCGGAAGCGCGCCACGCCGGTCAACTGAATCAAATAACGCCCGTCGCCGGTCTCCGCCAATTGCGTGATGCGGCCCGCGCAGCCGACCTTGTAGAGCGGCGGCTTGTCGGCGGGCGCACGTTGCCGCGCGTCGGGCTGGATCATGCCGATGAGGCGGTGGCCGTCGCGCAATGCGTCGTCGATCATGGCGAGGTAACGCGGCTCAAAGATGTTGAGCGGCATCTGCCCGCGCGGCAGCAGCAGCGCGCCCGGCAGCGGGAAGACCGGGATGATGGGAGGCAGGTCCACCGGACCGCGATATTGTGCGTTCATCGGCATGTGTGCACTCCTGTCGGCCTCATCCTGAGGAGGCCGCGCAGCGGCCGTCTCGAAGGATGGGGCCGCCCGCATCCTTCGAGACGCCGCCTTCGGCGGCTCCTCTGTTTTAGGGCGGAGAACTTCAGCAAAAGCGTCTCCGCTTACTCACGAAAACAAAATCGACGACAGCCGCTTGCGTCCATCCACCGTTGCTTCGTCGGTCGGACCCCAGGCCTCGAAAAATTGCACGAGCTGCTTGCGCGCGCCGTCGTCGTTCCATTTGCGGTCGCGCTTGACGATCT
>JAICMO010000059.1 GCA_025929185.1 Pseudolabrys sp. | reverse complement strand
TTCCCGCTTGCGCAGGAATGAGCGGGGTCGATTGCTTACGCCTGCTTTTCCGGCGTTGTCACCACCAGACCGTCGAGCTCGTCGGTGACCTTGATCTGACACGACAGCCGCGAATTCGGCCGCACGTCGTAGCCGAAGTCGAGCATATCCTCTTCCATCGGCGAAGGTTCGCCGACCTTCTCGCGCCAGCTTTCGTCCACATAGACGTGACAGGTGGCGCAGGCGCAGGCGCCCCCGCATTCGGCCTCGATGCCCGGAATGTTATTGCGGATCGCGGTCTCCATCACGGTCGCGCCGGTTTCTGCATCGGCCGTGCGTGAGGTACCGCTGGAATCGATATAGGTGATTTTCGGCATGACGTCAGGCGGAAGGACTGCCCGGCAAAACGCCGGGCCGGCATCTAATATAGGCTAATAACGCGGCGCGCCATCCCTTCTTGGCCCGCCTGCCGGCGCAAACATCGGGCGGGATTGTCTATTTCCGAGCCTTCGATAACGGCTCATCACATCGCGGGTTCCCGCAGGCGCGCGCTCATCGACGTGCCGAAATCCTCAATGCGCGCGCAACAGCTTGGCGATCGCCGCGCGTGCGACCTCGACTGCGCTCGCAAGCCGTCGCTTGGCGGCCTCGAATTCGACCGCCGAGCCATCGGCGAGTTCGAGCGCTTCCGCTGCGTTCGCAACGTCCCACGCGCCGATGCCGCGGGCGGAGCCCTTCAATGTGTGAGCGAGCGGCGGCACGCAGGAAGGAACGACTGCATTCATGCGCGCCATCAATATCTCGGCCTGACGATCGAACAATTGCAGCACCTCGCGCTCGAGCGACGAGTCGCCCAGCGTCATGCGTGAGAGATGCGCACGATCGATCGACGCCGGATCAGGCGCGGCCGGTGGCGATTCGATCGTTCGGCATGCAACTTGATCCATGATTCCTCCCCTCGCCTTTGCGAGCTTTTCCGCCACTTATTGCGGGGGAGTTTGACAGGCAAACGACCAAAACCCGGTAAATTCCAGGCTGCGCTCCCGTCCCGACCGCCGAGGAAAAATCTTACAACGTTAACGCTGCGCTACGCTCGCCGCTTTTCGCGCTGCAGGCGCCACGGCGAAGCCGTTTCAAACGGCGGCTAAGCCACGGTCGTATATGGTTAAAAGAAGATTAACGATGAATAAAAGTCCTTAACACGACGGTTTTCTTCGGTTTGCCAAGCCGATAGGATGAACGGCCGGCGGTTAAAGCCGCCCTGTGGCGGCCTGGGACGACCGCCAAAAGCCCGCTTTGCGCGCTTGCGCCGTCGTCGCCCGTGCCGGCGGCCGGACCGCAATGCCCGTATCGCATAATGACGAGGCGACCACCGCTATGGCAATCAATCCGCAAAAGGCGAAGGATCCGACCGAAGAGGCCCTCTCGGCAATCGAAGAAGCCCTCAACGTCGGCGATAGCGGCGCCCCCGCCCCGCGGCTCGAAACGTCACGGGTCGACGAAGCCCCGCCGGATCAGCCGCACGCCCAGCCCGCCTCGGCCGCGGCCGCGCCAGGCACCGCCGATCTGTTCGGTGCGGAACGAGAAACCGAGGCCTCTGGTGAGGAGGCATTGCAGCGGCGCGCTGCAAACGACGACCGGGCCTCGGTCGGACAACTTCTGCAAGCTCTTCAGCGGCGGCCATCGCGCGCACCGTATGCGGTTGCGACAGGAATTGCCGCGCTCTGGGCGATCGGGGCGATTGCGTTTGCCTATTTTTTCAGAACAGAACTGTTGCAGTTGATCGGCGCTCCGCGTTTCGGCGCGCCCGCGATTTTCGGCCTCGCGGCGGCGATCGTCATTCCGGTCATTTTCATCTACGTGATCGCGCTGCTCATCCAACGCTCGCAGGATCTTCGCCACGTCGCCCAGTCGCTCGCCGAAGTCGCGGTCCGCCTGACGCAGCCTGAAATCGCCGCGCGCGAATCGGTCGTGACGGTCGGCCAGGCGATTCGGCGCGAAGTCGCCGCGATGGGAGACGGCGTGGAACGCGCGCTAGCACGCGCAGCCGAACTGGAAGCGCTCGTGCACAACGAAGTTTCCGCGCTGGAGCGCGCCTACAACGACAACGAAATCCGCATTCGCGACTTGCTGAGCGAACTTTCCAGCCAGCGCGAGACGCTGGTCGGCCAAGCCGAGCATGTCCGCAACGCGATCTCCAGCGTTCATCTCGATCTGTCGCACGACATCGCCTCGGTCGGCGACATTGTGGCGGAAAAGGTCAATGAGGTGGCGCAACAGGTGACGCACACGCTCACGGAACGGGGCGAACACATTACGCTGGCCCTCGGCCAAGCCGGCGACTCGATGATCGATGCCCTGAGCAAGCGCGGCAGCGATTTGTTGGTTCGGCTCGAAAGTACAAGCGACAAAACGACGGCGGCGATTTCCAGCACAAGCACGTCCCTGATCGATGCGCTGGACGGGCGCAGCAACGAACTGCTGGGCCGGATCGAGACGGCGAGTGGAAACGCAATTACCGCGATTTCGTCGGCGAGCGACCAGCTCAACGCGAGCCTCACTTTCAAGGCCGATCACGTCCACGATGAATTCGCCGAGTTCGCCGCCCGCCTCCAGCAAATGCTGACGACGCGGCTCGACGACGTGGCGCAAGGCTTTGCGCAGAAAACGACCTCGACGGTCGAAGACATGTCCACGCGCTCACGCGCTCTTACCGACTCGGTGGCTGAAGCCGGCAAGCGCATCAGTGACGAAATCGCCGCGCGGATGCAGGAAGTGAGCAGCTCGTTGCAGGGAAGCGCAGATTCATTCGTGCTCAATCTCGGGACGCGCGGCGGCGACGTCGTTTCGCAAATCGAGCAGACCGGCGCGCGCGTGGCGGATGCGATTCTGTTGCGCAGCAATGAAGTCGCCCAAACCTTCAACCAAAATTCCGAAACGCTTACCACGGCTCTGAGCAGCCGCGGCGATGCCGTCAAGGACATGCTTGTGGAGCGGGCGCAGGCGTTCGAAGACATTTTCAATCGCAGCGGCACCGAATTGAGCGAAAAGATCGCGCGCGATGCCGGCACCCTCGGCAACCTGATCGTTCGCCATATGGTCGAATTCGATCGCACCGTCAAAACCTATGGTGGCGACCTGCTCGACCGGCTGGGCCAGCGCACGCACGACGTCTCGGAGGCGATGCGCAATTATGTCGACTCGTTCGACGAGCGCGTCACCACCCGGACCGAACAGGTGAGCGGCCTGCTCGATCAGCGCCTGACAAAATTCGAGCAAAACCTCGATACGCGCGTGGCCGGTCTTGCCCAGACGCTGGACACGGGCGGCCAAGGCGTTCTCAACGCGCTCAACCAGCGCATCGGCGAACTCGTCGGCACCATCGACCGGCGCGGCAGCGAAGTTTCAGAAGTGATCGGCGCAAAAATCGGCGAAATCGACACGACGCTCGGGGCGCGGGCGCTGGAAGTCGCCAATACGCTCGACAGTCGCGTCGGCCGCTTCGAGGAACTGCTGGTCGGGCGAGCCGAGACGGTCACGCAACAAATCGAGGAACGCACGAAGGCCGCCGCCGATGTGCTTAATGCGCGCGTCGAGCAACTTAGCGAAGCGATCAAGCAGAATTCGTCCGAGGCGGAACGCTCCCTCTCGCAACTCGCGACCACCACCACGGAAGCCATTCGTACCAGCGCCGGCGAAGTCGAAGGCGCCTTGCTGAGCGTGAGCGCGGAGGTTGCGCGCAATTTTGTCGGCAAGGCAGATGAAATCGCCAATACGGTCAGCCGCAGCACCGCGGAGATGACGGCTGTGCTTTCCGACCGTAGCGGCGGCGTGCTGGGCGCCATCGCGGAAAAAGGCGCGGAATTTGCCCGCGAGATCGAAAAGGCGACCGAGGGCGCCTTGCAGGCGATCGAGGAAAAGGGGCTCGCCTTCGCGCGCGCGGTCGTCGAGAACAGCGAAGATATCGCCCGCCTGATCAACAAGGCGGGCGACGGCGCAACGACCGCGGTCTCGCGCGCGCTTACCGAACTGAACACGACAACGCAAACCGCCATTGAGCAGTCGAAGCAGACCTCCGCCGCGGCCGTCGCCGAAATGCGCGAGACGCATAGCATGCTCAGCTCCGACACCACGGCTTTGTTCGCGCGGCTGCGCGAAGCCAACATCATGTTGCAGGAAGTTCTGAGCGGCTCGCACGAGAACATCGCAGCATTGGAAAACACGTTGATGCTGCGCGTTTCCGATTTCGTGACCGCCATGAACGACGTCGGCAACAGCACCGGCCGGGCAAGCGAAAAGCTGGAGGAGAGCATCAACGGGTTCCGCGACGTCACGGCGCGGGTCGTCGCCAATCTCGGCCAACTGGCGGTTCAATTCGAATCGCAGGGGCGCGATCTCGGGAAGGCCGCCGAGCAAGTCGAGCGCAGCAATCAACGGACCGAAGAGGCGGTCAACGAGCGGCGCGTGACGCTCGATTCGCTGATCGCGACCCTCGACATCCGCACCGAGGATATCGACGATCGCCTGAAGCGCTTCTCCGGCCTGCTCGACGAGTCGCTCGAGTCGGCCTCGGCGCGCGCGCGCGAAATCGCCCGCGTCGTTTCGGAAAGCAGCAGCGAAGGAACCCGCATCATCGGCGAGCAGTTCGAGCGCGTGCGCGCTGCCACCGAAGAGGAGCGACGGCGCACCGCCGAAGCAATGCGGTCGGTTTACGACCAATCGGCCGGCGATACGCACGAAATCTTCCGCGAGGCGAGCGAACGCTTCGCAGAGGTCGTGCAAGGCATGAAGCAGATGACGGCGGAGATGCAGCGTGAGCTCGAGGCGACGCGGGCCGAACTGCGCCGCGGTATCCTGGAATTGCCGCACGAAACCGCGGAGAGCGCGGCGCAGATGCGCCGGGTGGTCGTCGATCAGATCGAGGCGCTGGCCGAGCTTAACCGCATTGTCGCCCGGCACGGACGCAATCTCGATACCGTCGAGCCGACGCGCCGGATCAAGCGCGACGAGCCGCCGCTCGCTATCAGTGGCGGCCGTTCCGAATTCGCGGCCAGCCGCGCGGCGCCGCGCGACCTCGGCAGCTTCGCTCCCTCTTCCACGCGGCGAACGGAGCCGGCGCCGCCCAATCCGCCGCAAGGGAATAACAACCGCGGTTGGCTGACCGATCTGCTCAATCGCGCCTCTCGCGAGGACGACGAGAGCGGCAACGAAGCTCCACGCGAGACAAGCCGGCCGAACGAGGAGCGCACGCCGCGGCACTCGATCGAATCGCTCGACTCACTTTCTGTCGACATCGCGCGCATGATCGATCATGAGGCGGCGGCCGATCTGTGGGACCGCTACAAGCGCGGCGAGCGCAACGTCTTCACCCGCCGGCTTTATACGTTGCAGGGCCAGGCGGCGTTCGACGACATCCGCCGCAAGTACCGCGCCGATCGCGAGTTCAAGCAGACGGTCGACCGCTATATCGCCGAGTTCGAGCGGCTGCTGGACGAGGTCTCGCGCGACGATCGCGGACAGGTCGTTGCGCGCACCTACCTCACCTCCGAAACCGGCAAGGTCTACACCATGCTGGCGCACGCGGCGGGCCGGCTCGACTGACAGCGCCCAAAACCGAATGCGAAAGGCCCCGGAGTGATCCGGGGCCTTTGGGCCGGCGTCAGAACGGTCCTTTGAGCGTGACGATCGGCTTGCGATGATCGCGCACCTGCGGATTGCTCTTGCCGCGGTGGTCGCGCACCTGACCGTGGCCCCAGCCGCCGCTGGTGCGGTGATCGCGCACTGTCGCCGATCCGCCATTGCCGGAACCACGATGGTCGCGCACCCCGCCCCCGGCTTGGCTCGGGCCGGCGGCGGCAATGAGAAGGGCACCCGCGGTCGACGCGACGGCGAGCGCGGTCAGGGCGCGGGACATGAAACGGTTTATCGTGGCTCGGATGGTCATCGTTGCCTCCTGTGATGACCCGCCGCCTCGGCGGGCTCGACGATTATATGTCGTGGCAGGGCCCGGACAGGTTCAAACGGTTTGCGGGCGGGGGAGCGTCCATCGCCCGAGCGCTATCAAGGCAGGGGCCTCGGCGAGACCCGCGGCTACCGCTTGCTGCTACTGCCGCTGCCGCCGCCGAAGATCAGGCGGCTCGGGTTGGCATCGAGATTCTTCACCGTGCGGTCGATGGTGCTCAACGTGCGGTGCGCTTCGGCTGAAAGCGAGTCGATCTGCCGCGAGCCCTTTGCCGTCAGCTTGTTGACATTGTCGGTGATCTCGGCGGTTCGCTTGTCGAGGTTGTCGGAAAGCTGCTTGATCGAGCGCACCATCTCGCCGACGTCGCCCCCCTTGCCGTCTTCACCGCCGGCAAGGCTTTGCAGGCCCTCCGCGATCTTGTCGATGCGGCCGGAATTGCGCGCGAGCGCGGCGGAGAACGTGTCGATCTGCGCCAGCGCGCTGTTGATGTGATCGGAATTGTGCGCAAGCGCTTCGCTAAACGCGTCGAGATTTTGCAAGCTCGCGTGCAGCGACTTCTGATTATCGGCGATCAAATCGTCGAGACGACGCAAAACGTCGCGCGCGGCCTGCGTCGCATCGAGCGTTGCGGCGGCCGGCGCCGTCAGCACCGGCGGATTGTCTTTCGTGCCTGCCAGCGGCGGCAAGTTCACCGAACCGCCGTGCAACGAGAGCGACGCGATGCCCGTCAATCCCTGAAATTCCAATCCGACTTCCGTGTCCGGCCGCACCGCGACGCCCTTGTCGATCGCAATGTTGGCCATCACCCGCTTCGGCTGCGTCGGATCGAGCGAAAGCGAGGTGACCTCGCCCACTCGGATGCCGTTGAACAAGACCGAGGCGCCGGTACGCAGCCCGGAAACCGAGCCGTCGAACGTCACGCGATAATAGGCGCGCTCGCCCGAGCCGCCGGTGTTCTGGAACCAATAAACAAAGCCGAACACCGCCGCGACGATCGCGAGCGTGAACGTACCGATGACCACGTAGTTAGCTTTGGTTTCCATCAGCCGGTTCTCCGCTCAGGCATGGACCGCGGCCGCGCCTTGTTCGACCGCACGCGAGCGTTTCCCATGAAAATAGGCCTTGAGCCACGGATGCTCGGACGCGAGCATTGTCTCCATCGTGCCTTGCGCAATCACCTTGCCGTCGGCCAGCACCGCGATGCGGTCACACACCGTGTGAAGGCTGTCGAGGTCGTGCGTTACCATGAAAACGGTCAGGCCCAAAGTGCGCTGGAGGGTCGCAATCAGGCTGTCGAAATCGCCCGCCCCGATGGGGTCGAGGCCCGAGGTCGGCTCGTCGAGAAAAACTATTTCCGGATCGAGCGCGAGCGCGCGGGCGAGCGCCACGCGCTTGGTCATGCCGCCCGACAGTTCCGATGGAAACTTGTCCTGCACGTCCGCGCTCAAGCCCACCATTTCGAGTTTCGCGACGGCCAGCTCATCGAGCAGCCGTTGCGACAATTTCAGGTACTCGCGAACGGGAAATTGCAGGTTTTCCTTCACCGTCAGCGATGAAAAAAGGGCGCCCTGCTGAAACAGCACGCCCCAGCGCCGCTCGACCGCGCGCCGCTCTTTATCGCTCGCACCATCCATGTCGACGCCGAACACCTCGATCGTGCCGTGTCGCTTCGGCACCAGGCCGATGATGGTGCGCATGAGCACCGATTTGCCCGCGCCGGAACCGCCGACGAAGCCGAGCACCTCGCCGCGATAGACGTTGAGGTCGAGATGATTGAGCACGTTGGTTTCGCCGAAGCCGGCGACGATATCGCGCACGGCGATGACGACTTCCTTTCCGTTCTTGCCGTTCGCGGCCATCGCTCACATCCCGATCGAGGCAAAGAAGATGGCGAACACGCCGTCGAGGACGATAACCAGAAAAATCGACTCGACCACCGACGCGGTGGTTTGCAGCCCAAGCGACTCGGCGCTGCCCTTGACCTTCAGCCCTTGCACGCAAGCGACGATGCCGATGACCAGCGCCATGAACGGCGCCTTGATCATGCCGACTTCGAACGTTTCGAGCGAAATTGCCTCCTTCAACCGCCCCAGGAAAATTTCCGGATCGATGCCGCCGTAAAACCACGCGACCAGCCCGCCGCCGTAGAGCGCCGCCATCGAGCCAAGGAACGTCAGGATTGGTACGCCGATGACAAGCGCCAGAATGCGCGGGAGAATGAGGACTTCCACCGGATCGAAGCCCATCGTGCGCAAGGCGTCGATCTCTTCGCGCATCTTCATCGAGCCGAGCTCGGCGGTGTAGGCGCTGCCGGAGCGGCCGGCGACCATGATGGCCACAATCAGCACGCCGATTTCGCGCAACACCAGAATGCCGACCATGTCGACGACGTAAACGTCCGCGCCGAATTTGCGGAAATGGAAGATGCCTTGCTGCGCGACGATGCAGCCGATCAGAAACGTAATCAGCAAAATGATCGGCACCGCGCGCCAGCCGACATTCTCGAGATGATGTACCATCGCGGTAAGCCGGAAGCTGCGCGGCCGCGCCAGCACGCGGGCAAACGCCACCGCAACGGCGCCGAGCATGTTGGCGCTCGACACGAGCGAATCGAGTGCCTTGACCATGGTGCGGCCGACCGCCGCGAGAGTATGAATGAACTCGCTTTGGCGGCGACGGCGCGGAGCTTCATCGGAGACGCCATGCACCTCGTCCATAAGCCCGCGGTAATTTTCGGCCAGCCCGACCATAGCGGTATCGCAGCCCTGCGCCTTCCACGCGCGCACGAGCCGCTCCAAAAGCCAGGCGCCGAAGGTGTCGAGCCGCTCGATACCGGCGGCATCGACGATCACGCTGCGGACCGCATCCCGCTTACCGGTCTGTGCGTCGATGAGCCTCTCCAGCGCACGCGCGTGTTGTGCCGTCCAGGCGCCGGCCGCAGCCAGCCTGAGGCGCTCCCCCTCGGTCGTGCTTTCGAGCAGTGTGGCAGTCATTCAGCGCGGCCCGCGCCAGCCATGGCGGCAACATCCGAATCCGGGCCATACTCGGACACGCCTTGGAACCTGTCGAGGGTCGTCCTTACCCGTTGCAACATGGATATTCCCAAATCCCTCTCGCTTTCTGCCGTGGCCGAACGCTGGCCGATCGCGGGACGCTTTAATATCAGCCGCGGCGCCAAAACCGAGGCCGTCGTGGTGGTTGCCACGCTATCGGACGGTATCCACCGCGGACGTGGCGAATGTGTGCCTTATGGGCGCTATGGCGAGACCGTCGACGGCGTCATAGCCGCTATTGAGGCTCTGCGGCCGATGATCGCGCATGGTCTTGATCGAAAGGGTCTGCAAACCGCCGTGCCGCCCGGGGCGGCACGCAATGCCGTCGATTGCGCTTTCTGGGACCTTGAAGCCAAACGCACCGGCAAACGCGTGCATGAGCTGGTGGGACTTGCGGCGCCCAAGCCCCTGACGACCGCTCTTACCATTTCTCTGGATGAGCCCGCAGGGATGGCGCGCGCCGCCGAAAAAGTAGCGTCCCGCCCCCTTCTCAAGGTGAAGCTCGGGGCGGAGGGCGATCCGGCCCGCATTGCGGCCGTGCGCGCGGCCGCGCCTCAAGCCGTTCTCATTGTCGATGCCAACGAAGGATGGACCGAATCCAATTTGGCCGAAAATGTTGCGGCCTGCGCGAAGGCCGGCGTCAAACTCATTGAACAGCCGTTGCCCGCCACAGGCGATCGGCCGCTCGCGAATCTGACGCGAAGCGTCGCGCTTTGCGCCGATGAAAGCGCGCACGATCGCGCCTCGCTTCCCGGTCTCATCGGCAAGTACGATGCTGTGAACATCAAGCTCGACAAGGCAGGCGGCCTCACCGAAGCGTTGGCGATGGCTGCGGAAGCTGGACGGCTTGGCCTTACCGTAATGGCCGGGTGCATGGTCGCGACGTCGCTCTCGATGGCTCCGGCCGTGCTGCTCGCGCAGAAAGCAGCTTACGTCGATCTCGATGGCCCCCTATTGCTCGCCGGCGACAGGCGCGACGGCCTGCGCTACGATGAAAGCTGTGTATTTCCTCCCCAGGTGGAACTCTGGGGATAGTGGAACACGCTGATTCCTTTCGCGAATTGTCCGAACATTTATTTTCGCCACGCTTTGCGCCGCCCATACATTGCCTTAGACTTTGGTGAAACGGCGGTGTGAAAACCGTCAGGGGGAAACACAAGTTCGGGGACAATTTAATGCGCTATCGCGAGCTGGCTTTGAGCGCCGCGTTGCTGTTTGCGACCGCCGCGCCCTCCTCTGCAACCATGCTGATTTCGGAGGACCGCGGCGGCCAGATCGGCCAGTACCTGCAAACTTTCGCAGCCGTGCGCTCGAGCGGCGAGCGCGTGGTCATCGACGGCAATTGCTTGTCGGCATGCACGCTGGTGCTCGGCATGATTCCGCACGATCGCATTTGCGTGACGCCGCGCGCGCGGCTTGGCTTTCATGCGGCGTGGATGCCGGATGTGGACGGACACCCGGTGACGAGTCCGATGGGAACGCAAGCGCTGTGGAAATTCTACCCGAATTCCGTGCGCCGCTGGATCAATCGGCACGGCGGCCTGTCGCGCCAAATGATTTACATGCAAGGCCGCGATCTCGCCGCGGTATTGCCGTCGTGCAATGCGCCACGGACGTTGCAGGCGCACGCGCGTTCACACCATCGCTTCTCGACGGCTCAGGCGTTGCGCTACCAGCGCGCAAGCGCCGCCCGCGACAGCCGATAACGCCATCGCTGCATAGGCGCCGCTCCCGAACGCTGCAAACAGCAGACCGGAAAGGCTTGTTGCCGCGGCCATCGCGAGACCGAGCGCGATGGCGAGGTAACCTTGCGCTGTCGCTCCCTGAGCGGCTGGCACCCTGCGCGTGATAAGACCGAGCGTGCCGAGATGGGTCGCGGCAAAGCTCAAGGCATGCAGAAGCTGTAGCCATGGCAGCGCGACCGTCGGCGGATCCAATGCCATCGCACCCCAACGCAGCACGCTGCCGGCCGCGCCGGCGATAAGCAGCGCCATGGGCGTTACCCACGGCGGCAACCGCCCGGAAATTGCAAACAGCGCAATCTCGGCGACCACGCCTAGCGCCCACAAGGCGGCGATCGCCACGCCGTCGAGTCCGATCGCGCTCCACGCGACGGTCGAGAAGCTGTAGTAGACGGCATGGCTCGCCTGAATGAAGCTCGCCGCGGCCAATACGGCGAGATAGACCGGATCGCGCAGCAAAGCTTTGCGCGGCTTGACGTCGGCCACGATAATCGGCGGTGGCGGCAACGGCGCGAGCGAAAGCGCAGCCGCCGCGACGCCACCATAAGCGGCCGCGATCAGCCAGATCAGATCGCGGTTCGGAAGCAGGTCGGCGGCGCGGCCCGCGAGAAAGCTGCCGACGATAAACGCTGCCGATCCCCAAAGGCGCACCGGGCCATAGGCTCGGCCAAGGGTGGCCAATCCACGCAGCGCGTAAGCGTCGGTCAGCGGCATCACCGGCGTGTAAGCGGCGGACGCGACGGCAAAGACAGCGAGGATCAACGCATGACCTTGGGCTGCCGCGAGTAGCAGATAGCCCGCAACGGAAGCGCAGGCGCAGGCGGCGAGCAGCGAGCGCAGACCGTCACGCCGGTCCGCGTGCCGAGCAACGAAAGGAACGACGGCGACCCGCGCGATCATGGGCAGCGCAAGCAGCAACCCGATTGCTTCGGCGTCCAGGCCCTTTGCCTGAAGCCAAAGCGGGAAAAACGGCAGCTGGATGCCGCCGAGCGTAAAAATAGCCACGTAAAGCGCGGCCAGCCGGGACGTGAAGCCGACGGGGACGGAAGGATGGAGCGTCATGCCGCCAACATTGCTGGACGAATCAGTCGCCGTGATTGATAGACTGAGCCGATTCGGATTGCACATGGCGATCGACCGTGGTGGCTGATCCATACCGCTCGGCGCAAACGGTTCCGGCAGGGCCGGCGCAAGCCGATCATCAGGCGCCTTCCGATCCGGCCCGCGACGACAGACGCGGCCGCAGGCATCTCAACGCATACGATCCGCGCAGCCGCACGGCGGTCACCCCTCTGCTGCTGATGAAGTCGCTCGACCGCATCGAAGCTATGATGCGCGCCGGCACGGCCGATGCCTTCCATACCGCGCAACAGGAAGTGCGTGCGATGGGCAAGTTCATGCGCCAGGCAGGCGCGCGAACCGCCGAAGAAACGTCTCGCCGCGAACAACTAGTGGCGCTGCTCGATCAGGTCGAGCGGCGCGTCGAAGCCATGGCGGCGAGACATGCGAACGCGGCGCAAGGATTCGCGCCGTTCAAGGCAGCGACGACGCGCAGCCGCCGGCCGAGCGAAGGCGCAAACGTTGAAATGCTCGCGCCTAATGGAATCGTCGCGCCGATTTCGCATGGCGGTGCGTCCAATGTCGCGGCCCGGTTGCCGAGCGTCGCTCCAGGATTTTCCGTTCCGGCCGGCGGACCTGCACAAGTACGTTCCCCTACAAGGGAGACGCCACCGGCGACGCAGGTGCAAGCCGCGGCTCCCGTGCAAGCGATGGCTAACGACGATGGTTACGTGCCGTTCGAAATGGAAACGTCCGTTGAGCCGATTGTCGTGACGCGCTCGGTAAAGAGCGAAGAAGTTGACGTTTCCGCAAGCGCGATGCCGAGGACAGCGCATTCCGTCGCGCAACGCATGGCAGCCGGACATGCGCTTCCCGTATTGGCGGATCTGACGGAAGAGGAACGGCTCGCGCTGTTTACATGACGCAAAGTGCCGTCCCAAGCGGGATGCACGAATTAAGCCGGCGCGTGAAATCGATCAGGCCGAAGTCAGCTTTGCAAAAGTGTCGCCGTCGACGTTCCCGCCCGACAACACGCCGACGACAATCTTTCCTTTGATGTCGATCTTATCCGCGAGCAGCGCGGCAAGGCCGATCGCGCCGCCCGGCTCGACCACCAGCTTCAACTCGCGGAACGCAAACGCCACCGCGCGCGCCACATCGGCGTCGCTTGCCGTAACGCCCTCGCCGATGAGCGCGCGATTGATCGGAAACGTGAGTTCGCCGGGCGTGACCGTCATCAACGCATCGCAGATGGTGCCGCTCATGCGCGCGTTGCGCTCGCGCTGACCGCTCTTGAATGAGCGCGCGGTGTCGTCGAAGCCTTCGGGTTCGGCGGTATAGAACTTCGCCTCCGGCACGTGCGACTTCACGCCGAGCGCGATACCGGCTGCGAGCCCGCCGCCCGAGGCGCCCACCACTACGATTTCCGGCTTCAAATTCAGGCGCGCCAAGTCCTCGACGATCTCGCTGCCGATCGTGCCCTGCCCGGCGATGATCATCGGGTCGTCGAAGGGCGGCACGATCGTTGCGCCGCGCTCGTTCGCGATCTTGTGCGCGATCGCCGCGCGATCCTCCGTGTCGCGGTCGTAAGGCACGATTTCGGCGCCAAGCGCCGCCGTCCGTTCGCGCTTTGCCTTCGGCGCGTCGCTCGGCATCACGATGGTCGCGCGCAGGCCGAGAAGCTGCGCCGCGGCGGCAACGCCTTGCGCATGGTTGCCGCTCGAATAGGCGACCACGCCGGCTGCGCGGCGCTCCGGCGGAATGGCCGAGATTTTGTTGTAAGCGCCGCGAAACTTGAACGAGCCTGTGCGCTGCAATGTCTCCGCCTTCAGGAACACGCGCGCGCCGACGGCATCGTCGAGCACCGGCGCGTTGATCAGCGGCGTCCGCACGGCAACGCCAGCGAGGCGCTTTGCCGCCGCATCGACGTCAGCGGCGGTCGGCGCTTTTGTGTTTTCCATGAGGCCCATGGCGCGAGGCTAGCGCTCGATCCAGTGTGCTCGCAAGAGCGTCGGCCTGGTCATTTCGGGCCGGCCTGTAATGGCCGGGGTTGACGCGCGTCACTGCGACACTAACACTCGCGCCGACCGCGTTACTCAATCAGAGGCACCCCATGGATCTCGGAATTTCTGGCCGCAAGGCCATTGTCTGCGCGTCAAGCCGCGGGCTTGGCAAGGCTTGTGCAAAAGCTCTGGCCGAAGCCGGCTGCGAGGTTGTGATTAACGGCCGCGATGCCAAAAGGCTCGAGGCGACGGCCGATGAACTGAAATCTGCGACCCACGCAAAAATCATTCCCGTCGCCGCCGATGTTGCGACCGCGGAAGGGCAAAAGGCGCTGCTCGCCGCCTGCCCCGCGCCCGACATCCTGGTCAACAACAATGCGGGCCCGCCATTGCGCAATTTCCGCGAGCTTTCGCGTCAGCAACTGATCGACGGCGTCATCGCCAACATGATCGCGGCGATCGAATTGATTCAAAAGGTGATCGACGCGATGGCGGAGCGGCGCTTCGGCCGCATCGTGAACATCACCTCCGGCTCGGTGAAAGCGCCGCTGCCGGGACTCGATCTCTCGTCCGGCGCGCGCGCGGGGCTGACGGCGTTTCTGGCCGGCGTCGCGCGCACCGTCGCCGACAGCAACGTTACCATCAACAACATCCTGCCCGGCGCGTTCGACACCGATCGGCTGCGCGGCACACTGAGCAAGGCGGCGGAGCAAAAGCACAAGAGCATCGACGAGGTTGCCGCCGAACGCAAAGCCGGCATTCCGGCGCGCCGCTTCGGCAATCCGGAAGAATTCGGCGCAGCCTGCGCATTCCTCTGCTCGGCGCATGCCGGCTACATCACCGGCCAAAACCTGCTCATCGACGGCGGCACGTTCCCGGCAGCGTTCTAGCTTCGCGCCGTCACCCTGAAGGATGACGGGCAACTTGTCACGCCGCCCGATTGCCGGCGTCGAACTCGACGCCCACGCGCGTCGGCGTGCGCCAAACGACATGGCAAGGACAGCGGAAGTGATCGTGGTCGATTACCAGCAGGAACGCGTCCGGAATGCCGATCTGGCTTGCCACTTCGAGACAGGCGCCGATGGGCGAGACGTTACGGATGTGACAGTCGATGCCGCCGGCACGGTTAAACGCGATGCTGCCGCGCTTGAGCACGCGGTGGCGTTGGACTTTGCGTCTTTCTTCCATGGCTTCCTCCGTCATTGCCGGCGTTCGGCCCCATGGCCTGTCAACGCCGTGCCAAGGTCAGACGGCTGACGAATGCGAAAAACACTACGCCTTGCAGTTTATCGCGCGATGAAACTGATCATAGAAACCAAGCCGATCCGGCAATGCTTTGCTAACCCTATAGTCCGGGCGGCACCTCCGGACGACCGCTTGCTGCGTCGGCGTTAGGCTTTAACTCTCAGATTTTATTCGCAATTTACGGACAGAGCCACGGCAGACGCGTAGCATTCGCCATGGGAGGCCCCTGCACGTACCGCATATGGGCAACGCGATCCTCGATTGGCTCACCGCCGATTTCCAGGTGTTCGGCCTCGCCGGACAGAACTGGATGCTTGCGCTTACCGGCGGCGCGGCCGCCATCTTCCTCATCCTCGCTCTGGTGAGCCGCGCTTGTGAAAGGCCGCCCCGCCGAATCCACTAATGCCGCACGCGATCCGCCGCCAGCAGGCATGCCGATAGGGTTGCCCGCAGGGCCCGCGGCATCGCATAGTCCTGCCCGATCTGTCTGGCCGCGCGCTGATCCCTTCCCTACAAAGGGAGGGTCCGGCGTGAAACGCCGGGGGTGGGGTTTTGCTGACGAAGAATTCCCCCACTTGCCGCTCGCTCACGCGAGTGGCCGCTCTCCCCCGCAAGCGGGAGGGATTAACAACATTTCCCCTGGGGAGGAATAAAGAAATGAAGCTCGTTCGGTATGGCGCGCCCGGCCGCGAGAAACCCGGCATCATCGACGCCGACGGCAAGATCCGCGACCTGTCGAAGGTCGTCAAAGACATCGACGGCGAAATGCTTAGCCAAGGCGGCCTGGCGAAAATCAAGAAGGCGAACATCAAGCGGCTCAAGCCCGTTCCCGGCAAGCCGCGGCTCGGCCCCTGCGTCGGCAACGTGCGCAACTTCATTGCCATCGGCTTGAACTACCGCGACCACGCCGAGGAAGCCGGCATGCCGATCCCGAAAGAGCCGGTGATCTTCAGCAAGGTCACGACCTCGATCTGCGGACCGAACGACAACACCATTATGCCGAAGGAAGGCGTCAAGCTCGACTACGAAGCCGAGCTCGGCATCGTCATCGGCAAGCGCGCGCGCTATCTCGCCAAGGAGAAGGCGAAGGACGCGATCGCCGGTTATTTCATCGGCAACGACGTCTCCGAGCGGGTCTTCCAGATCGAGCGCTCCGGCAGCCAATGGCTCAAGGGCAAGAGCTGCGAGACCTTCGGGCCGATCGGGCCGTGGCTCGTCACCAAGGACGAGATCAAGGACCCGCAGAACTTGAACATGTGGCTGAAGGTCAACGGCGAAGACCGCCAGCGCGGCAATACGCGCACGATGATCTTCGATTGCGAGCATCTGGTCTGGTATTGCTCGCAGTTCTTCGTGATGGAGCCGGGCGACATTATCATCACCGGTACGCCGCCGGGTGTGGCGCTTGGCATGAAGCCAGAGCCGAAATTCCTCAAAGTCGGCGACGTGGTGACGCTCGGGATCGATGGGCTGGGAGAGCAGAGGCAAAAGGTGGTTGCGTCCACCCGCTGATGCGCAACAAGGCTTTCCGCCGGCGCGAGAATAAAGATCCCGGGCCAATTCGCCCGGGATTTTCGCATCTGGACAGCACCGGACGCTTTCGAAGAGGAAGTCCCGAGTCACAATAATTCCAGGCTTTTGCAGCAAGCAAGCCGATGATGCCGACAACACCACCAAAGCTCGCAAAAAAATCGGTCCAGCTCGACTGCGGGCCTTTCCTTATCCGTACGCTGAGGCCGGAGGACGCGAGCGAGCGTTGGGCGCAATGGATGTCGGAGCCGAAAAACTTGCGGCTCCTGAACGCCGCGCCCCGGGCAATGACGCGCGCCGATATCGAAGCCTACATCAGGGGCTTCGATCAACACACACACCTGCTCTTGGGAATTTTTGAAAGGCAAAGCGGCCATGTGATCGGCTTTTTCCGGATCGACATCGACCCAGCGCTCAACCGGTCGCTCACGTTCATGATGATCGGCGAGCGGAGATTCCGCCATTGGCGGGTCACGGCCGAGTTACGAGTGCCTTTTCAGGATTTTGCCTTTGAGACGCTCGGGCTCAATATGATGCTGGGCACGGTGCTCGCGAGCAACCGCGCGATGCTCCGCTACTTGCTCAAGTCTGGATGGCGCGTCGACAAGACCGCGCACCGGCACGTCAAATCGGTCGATAGCGGCTCGATGCTCGACCTGTGCTATGTCTCGCTGACGGGCGAGGCTTGGCGCGCCTGGAAATCGAAGCACGCCGCGCCGCAAGACAACCAGCGCTCAACGGACGACGACCGGCTTAGCGAAGAGGACCGAACCGATAATTGAGGCCGACTTTGACGACCTCAACATTCTGCCTGATGTTGATCGTCGTCGTCGGGCGGCCGACGGCCGTGACATCGGTAAACGCGATGCCTTTGTTTCCGAAATTGTAATAGTCGAATTCCAACAACGCGGACCAGTTTCTGGCGAACGCCCATTCTACGCCGCCGCCCAGCGTCCAGCCCGCACGTGTTTCGCTGCCGGTTGGATTGCAGGGGACAGGAACAAAGCCGCCGCCCGGACGAGTACAGAAGGCACCGCCCACGAAGGCAAGATTATCGACGGCGTAGCGATTATGCGCCCAAGCGGCGCCGCCTTTCCCGTAGAGCAGAAAGTTGTCCCACGCGTAACCAAAACGGCCTGTCACGTCCGCGATGTAGTTCGTCTTTGCATGCAGTGTAATCGGGTCGCCGCCCTTGCCCGCGAAAAAGGGATCGTCCGCATGCCCGTCGATATTCGCCCATGAGAAATCGCCGGCGAGACCGATGACCCAGTTGCTGGCGAATTGGTAATCGCAGCCGACCTGCGCGCCGCCGAGAAAATCTGCACGTTGGTCGAGGTCGATCGGCCCCTGCCCCGGTCCGGCGATCGTGGTGAAGCCGTTTACACCGGGGTCGGAAAACTTGGTGTGGCCCCACGCCGCCCCTGCGTGCGCGCCAACGTAACAGCCCGTCCATGACAACGGCGCAGACGCAAAGGCGAGTGCCGAGCTCTGGGCCTTGGCCGGCATTCGCGCAGACAGATCGGCCGCAAACACGCTGCCGCAAAACACCACAGCAGTGGTCGCTAGCAGGAATGATTTCATGGCTTCTCGCCCCCAAGCGAGAGCATCCCGCTGCTCATACCATGTTCCGCGGCGGCCACTGCGGCTAAACTGCCACAGTCCACCATAAACAGGCCCCCGTGATGCCTGCGGAAAGGCGCGCGCGTCCCCGATAGCGGCGCCGTCGGAAGGCGGAAGCGCGTGAACCGGAATGCCGAGCGAGGGGCGCGCGCGAAGACGTGGATAGGCATCCGAAGTCGACAAGCCCAGCCATGATTGACCGGAGCCGCCAATGGGCGTATGAGCGTCGCTGAAACTATGTTTTTTTAGCTCGCCTTGCTGGCGCTGCCCCCTGAGTGGGCGCTTATCAAGACACCCTGAAAATCCGGATGTTTCGATCGACGAAGCGGGAAGTCGCTCCGGCGAAAACGCACTCTTAATGCAGTTCATGCAAGGAAAAGCCAATGGCAACAGGTACCGTAAAGTTCTTCAACACCCAAAAAGGTTTCGGCTTCATCACGCCGGCGGACGGCTCGCGCGACGTGTTCGTTCACATCAGCGCGGTGGAACGCGCCGGAATGAGCACCCTCAATGAGGGCCAGCGCGTGACCTTTGACGTCGTCACCGAGCGCGGCAAACAAGCGGCCGGCAATCTGCAACTCGCCTGATCGCGCACGCCGCGATCAGTTGATGAGCGCCCGGCCTTGCGCCGGGCGTTTTTGTCCGAGCGGGCGCAGCACGAGCAACGCGTGGCGCACAAGCCAGGAGAGGACCATGACCCACAAATTCGCTGTCGGCGCCAGCGTCCACTATGACGGCGGCACGCTCATGCCGGGCGCGCCCGGCGATTACAAGGTCGTGCGACACTTTCCGGTCGAGCGCGACAACCGCATCCTCTACTGCATCAAGAACGCGGCCGAGACATTTGAGCGCACGGCCGAGGAATTCCAGCTTACACGCAGCAGGTGAAGGCCGAGCGGCGAGATCAGCGTCAAACGTCCGCCAGCGCCAATCACGCGCATGCGCGTAGCGCCCAACAATGGCGCGCGCTTTGGACCAAAGCGGACATGGCGCGACTTGTTCGCTCACTTCATCGCCCGCCCAACAATCTCAACAGAAGCGATGGGCGACATTCGTATTCGGCTCAAGCGGCCCCATGGAGATCTCTGTCTAGGCTGTATTCAAGTTGGCGCCGTTCACATGCGGCAGCCCGCCGATCGCCACCCTGGTAATGAGATCGGTCAATTCATCGACAAACCGTTCGTCGATCGCCATGCGAAACGGATCCTGCGCAAACAGATCGCGGTTTCG
>JAICMO010000187.1 GCA_025929185.1 Pseudolabrys sp. | reverse complement strand
CGAACTGAGCCGTGTAGCCGGCAACCGTGATGCCCGAGCCGCCCGACGCCGAGCCGATGAAGTTGGTCTGATAGCTCTCCGTCGGCGCCGGATTGTAGATGTCGAAGAACGACTGCGTGCGGCCGAAAGTGAAGCCGGCCAACTGGATGAAGCCGCGATCGAAGAATACGTTGCCGGGCGTCGAGGTGTATTCGTCACCCGACGTCCATTGTCCGCCCATACGGATATAGGCGCGCAAGGTGCCGTAGGCCGTCTGCGAACGCACGTCGAAGGACACGACGCCGCGCGTGCGCTGCGTGGTGTCGCGCGTGTCGGAACGGGTGAAGCGGGCGTTGGCGCCGGTCAGGAACGGATAAAACGAGCCGCTCGCATTCGTGTCGATCTCATAGCGCATGAACCCGCCGATCTTCAGGCAGGTATCGGTGCCCGGGATGTACCAGAACCCCGCGCCGTACAGGCTGCAAATCTTCACGTACTGGACCGGTTTGGCCTTAACGGGAAGATCGGCCGCCTGCGCCCCAGCAACTGCGACGATTCCTGCCGCGGCGCCGAGGAGAAGGCTTTTCACCATCTTCATCTTGAACCTCCATAAGTGTTCATCGTGAGAGGGTTCCGTATCCGCCTAGTGCGATCGGCACCGTTTGGAACTTCCCCTTGCTCCCCACTCTCCGGAAAAACGCCTGTCACCGCAGTCCCGAAACCAGAAAACCTGGCCCCACACTTTGGGTGCAATCCGTCGCTCCGGAAAGCGCGACATGGGGATGCCCCCTCCGTCGCCATGCAACCTTAACTGATGAACCTTGACGCGCAACGAAGAAGCGCCATTCCCACAAGGTTATGCCATCATTTTCGACAGGGTGTTGCGCAAAAAACACGCACGGATACCGCCCGAAACGGCACTTGATCGCCTGTCTTTGCAATCCAAAAATACCTTTATTTTCAAGGCGTTTTCGATGCCCGGGCAAGTCGCTCGTCCGGTCGTCTGGCCCGGCTGGACAACCAAGCGCCATTGTGCCCGCCGAAATCGAGCCGGAAAATCGGCCAAGTTCCAATAATTCAGTGGATTTGCTGTATTGCAGACGAAAAGGCCCGTTATAGCTGCGTTTTCCACATCTCCCGCCCAGTCTAGCCAATTTTGTCGTCTGCGGAATACTTGCGAATCACAAGTTGATTCGGGGCGGTGAGTCTTATTTCCGAGAGGCGCGCTTGCTTTTCGCCGTCATCCTGAGGCGCGAGCATGCTGCACGCGAGCCTCGAAGGATGGCGGACCACCCTGCTTCGCGCAAGCGCGGGAGCCAATCCTGCGAAGCCCGTAGGGCGAAGCAGGATGGCGGAGACGGAAGGATTCGAACCCATAGGCCCGGCCTCGCCGTGCCGTTCTTGGCGCGAAGCGGCACGCTAAAGCGTGCCGCCGCGCGCATAGCATCGAGGGTTCGAATTCGAAGCGTTTGCAATCTGGCGGAGACGGAGGGATTCGAACCCTCGATACGCCTTTGGAGCGTATAACGGTTTAGCAAACCGCCGCCTTCAGCCACTCGGCCACGTCTCCGTGCGCCGGACTGATTAGGCGTTCTCCCCCGCCCGGTCAAACGCGGGCGCGATCACAAAGTCATTTCCGATTGCAAAATCGAACGAGCGGCGCGCCGCAACGTAAGTTCCGGGAACGGCAGACCGCGTGCGACAGTCGCACGGCGATAACCAATAAAATCTTCGTGCTTCAAAACTTCTGGCGATCCCGATGCGTTAGCATGCATGTTCCAACGCTTTTGAAGGAGGCGCACGCCATGGCTAAATTTTTCGCCGGTCTGCTTGCGATAACGACACTCGCGACGGCGGCGATGTTCGTAGAGGCCAAGCCCGCGCGCGCCGACGTGCTCTATCCGTGGTGCGCGGTCGAAAACGGCAAAGGAGGCGGCGCCACCAATTGCGGGTTTGTCACGTACGGACAATGCCTGGCGACGATCAGCGGCATCGGCGGCTATTGCTACGAAAATCCGGCTTATCCAGGCCGTGGCCACCACCCGATCTACATCCCGCGCGGCCCGCGCCCCGGCTATTACTGAGCGTCTTTATCCGTCATCGTGAGGCGCTCATGGTGAGCGTGAGCCTCGAAGCCTCATCCGTCATCCTGAGGCGCGAGCGTGCGAAGCACGCGAGCCTCGAAGGATGACGGGCACAGAATCCATAACCTGAATCAACGCGGATTCAGTGGCCGTCGCCCTTCGAGGCTCGCGACCGACGGTCGCTCGCTCCTCAGGGTGACTGAGAAGGGCTGTGCTATGAACTCAAGGCCGTTTCAAGCCGCCACGCGGATTGCGATCGCCAGCGCCGCCGCCTGCGGATGCGCCTTGAGCCAATCGCGGGCGGCGCGCTGCGCCAGGCCGATTTCGGAATCGCTCATCTGCTCCGCAACCTCGCGGCGCAAACGGATCGCGTCCTTGTTGCCGCGCATCGCCGCGATGTTGAACCACTTGTGCGCGGCGATCATGTCGACCGGCACCGCGCTGCCGACCGAATACATCATGCCGAGCTCGAAGCAGCCGTCGGCATCGGCGGGCTCATAGCCGGACAGCGCCGGCGTTATTTGAATGTCAGCCATCACAGCCTCCCCTTTTCTCTCGCCCACGGCCCGTGTTTCCCGAGCCTTGAGCGCGCCCCGTCACGGACGAATTGCATCCGGACGGCCACGACTATCGGGGAGAAAATTTGAATCCCAGTTTAAGCAATGCGATGAATCGAACGTGAATGGCGTTTCGTCAGCGATTTACGCGTGCCCCAAAAAGCGCCTCAAATCCGCGGTTTTCTAAGCTGGTGACGAACCGCTAACGCATGCGCTTTCTGTTTTGATAACCACCGCGGAATGTCGATGCGAAGCAAAGTTGCGCGCGCAAGAAGCTTGATCGTGCTCGCGGCCGCATCGCTCGTGTCATGCGAAGCGGCGTTTGCCGCCGAGCCGACGGGCGTCTGGTACACGCCGGAAAACAGGGCGCAGGTGCGCATCGCGCATTGCGGCCGCAACGCACTCTGCGGCGACATCGTGTGGCTGAAGGAGCCGAACGATCCGCAAAGCGGAAAGCCGAAAACCGATTTCAACAATCCCGACGCCGTCAAGCGAACCCGCCGGCTGATCGGGCTGCACATCTTTGCGGGCCTGACGCGATCCGCATCCGGCAATTGGCAGGGACAAATCTACAATCCCGACGACGGCCGCACCTACCGCGGCTATCTCACGATGACGGGCGCGAATGTCCTTGAACTGAAAGGCTGCGTGCTCGGCGGCCTGATCTGCAAGGCGCAGAACTGGACCCGCGTTCGCTGACGCCCGCAATGCGGTCCAGCGTCGTTCCGATGCGCACACGCAAGCGCCAAATCCGTCATCCTGAGGCGCTCACGCGTGAGCGTGGGCCTCGAAGGACGACGGGCACGGAATCCCTAAGTGCACAGCAGCGAGTCAGGGGCCGTCGCCAGTCGAGGCTCGGCGCTTCGCGCGGAGCACCTCACGGTGACGGCCAAACGTCGGCTCGCCCCTCAATCCTCACCGCGCGCGTTGGCCGAACAGCACCGCCTGCACCTTGGGATCCTTCATGTCGTAGCCCTGGCGCAATTCCAGTCCGAGCGACATGCCGCGCTGCACCGCGGGCCGCGCCTTCACCGTCTCAAGCCAGCGCTTCAAATTCGGAAACTGGTTGATGTCCTGGCCTTGCCGTTCCCAACCGTTCGTCCATCCGACGCAAGCCATGTCGGCGATCGAATACTTGCCGGCGAGGAATTCGCGATCTTTCAGCCGCGTGTTCATCACGCCGTAGAGACGGTTGACCTCGTCGACGTAACGATTGATCGCGTAAGGCAACGTCTCGCGCGCGTAGTTTCTGAAGTGATGCACCTGCCCCGCCATGGGCCCAAGCCCGCCCATCTGCCAGAAAAGCCATTGATCGACTTCTACGCGGCCGCGCTCGTCGGCCGGATAGAACTTGCCGGTCTTGCGGCCGAGGTATTGCAGGATCGCGCCCGACTCGAAGATCGAGATCGGCTTGCCGCCCGGCCCGTCGGGATCGACGATCGCCGGCATGCGGTTGTTCGGCGCGATCTTCAGGAAGTCGGGGTTGAACTGCTCGCCCTTGGAAATGTTCACCGGGATCAGGGCGTAGGGCAGCCCGCATTCCTCGAGCATGATCGAAATCTTGAAGCCGTTCGGCGTCGGCCAGTAATAGAGATCGATCGGCCGCTGCTTCGATTTCGCAGCCAGCTTTGCCTTGCGCGCGGGCTTTGCTCTCGCCGCGGATCGCGTTTTTGTTTTCGCCTTCGCCGCCTTGACTGTTCTGCTTTTCAACTTCTTCCGCGCACGCGCCATGGGATCACTCCATTTGCTCGCGGAACCACTAAAGCGCCCGCGCGCAAAGCACAACAGTAGCAACCCCACACGGCCTCGTGATCGCCCGCAATGCACGAGGCCCAAACGCAGAGAGGGCGTCGGCGAAACCATGGGTCTCGCCGACGCCCTCTGTCGTCACTCCGGTACCGGGGCGCCTCGGGTCGATCGCATTGCGCTCATCAATCCCGATGCGCGCCCGGCCCGTATGACGCGGTCAACGCGAACGTGCGAAGACCGGCAGAGGCAGAACGACTAGAGCCGCTTCTTCCTGCGGGACTTCTTCGCCGTCTTCTTCGCCGCTGCTTTCGCTTTTCTACGTTTCGCCATTTGCTGCCCTCCTAGCCATGTAATCATGGCGGGTGTCGGATCAGTGCGGTCGCGAATCGACCTGCACTGCATTCCGATTACTACAGTACAACGGAAAAAACATCGACGTCGCTTAACGAAATGTGTACGCGCGCCGCCGCCGTGATCTCTTGCATCATCTTTGCAATGCTTGATGCGTTCGGAAATAAAGTCAGTGCGCGATCATCCACGAAGTTTTTTCTCGATCGCGCGAGCGCAAGATGTGCCCATGAAACAATGCTTTTTTGCACGCCTTTGCTTTTCCCGCCGCGTTTCTTTTTAAGCAACGCCACATCGCGCGGCCGTCGTTCCGAAAGACGAAGCGCAGAACTTTTCGATTCATGCACAGCTTGAAAATTTTTCACAGAAACGGTCGGTTTCCACCCCTCTCGCGACCGAAATCGATCTCAAAACGAGCGAATCGGCGCCAAGTGATTCGCGCCGGCGAAGATCGGTGCGCGCCGGATCGGCGCCGCATGAGCGCTCGACGTCGTGCGCGTCGCACCACCATGATCCGTTCTCGATGATGTCAGGGCGATCGCCTGCGCGCGCATGCGTGTCATGCCGCAAGCCAAATCAGAGGTCGAGTTTTTTCTTGAGGAGTTCGTTGACTGCTTGCGGATTTGCCTTGCCGCCGGACGATTTCATCACCTGTCCGACGAACCAGCCGATCGCTTTCGGGTTCGATTTGGCATCGGCGACCTTGTCCGGGTTCTTGCCGACGATCTCGTCGACCGCTTTCTCGATTGCGCCGAGGTCGGTGACCTGCTTCATGCCGCGCGCCTCGACGATCGCGCGCGGATCTCCGCCCTCCGTCCACACGATTTCGAACAGATCCTTGGCGATCTTGCCGGAAATCGTCCTGTCCGCGATCAGATCGAGAATAGCGCCGAGTTGATCCGATGAAATCGGCGACGACGCGATGTCCTTGCCTTCCTTGTTGAGCCGTCCGAACAACTCGTTGATCACCCAATTGGCCGCGGCCTTTGCGTCGCGCCCCTTCGCCACGCGCTCGAAGTAATCCGCGGTGTCACGCTCGGCCACCAGCACGCCGGCATCGTAGGGCGACAGACCGAAGCTGCCGACGAAGCGCGCCTTCTTCTCGTCCGGCAGTTCCGGCAGGTGCTCTTTCAATGCGTCCACGTAAGCCGCATCGAATTCAAGCGGCAGCAGGTCCGGATCGGGGAAGTAACGGTAATCGTGCGCCTCTTCCTTGGTGCGCATCGAGCGCGTCTCGCCTTCGTTTGGGTCGAACAGCCGTGTTTCCTGCTCGACCGCGCCGCCCTCCTCGATGATCTCGATCTGGCGGCGCGCCTCGTGCTCGATGGCCTGCCCGATGAAGCGGATTGAGTTGACGTTCTTGATCTCGCAGCGCGTGCCGAGCGGCTCGCCGGGGCGGCGTACCGATACGTTCACGTCCGCGCGCAGGTTGCCCTTCTCCATGTCGCCATCGCAGGTGCCGAGATAGCGCAGAATCGAGCGCAGCTTGGCGACGTAAGCTTTGGCTTCTTCCGACGAGCGGATGTCCGGCTTCGACACGATCTCCATCAATGCGACGCCGGAGCGGTTGAGGTCGATCGCGCTCAGGTTCGGATGCCGGTCATGCAGCGACTTGCCGGCGTCCTGCTCGAGATGCAGACGCTCAATGCTGACCGTCACCGTGTCGCCGTCCGCCATGTCGACCACGACCTCGCCCTCGCCGACGATCGGCGACTGGTACTGGCTGATCTGATAGCCCTGCGGCAGGTCGGGATAGAAATAGTTCTTCCGGTCGAACACCGATCTGAGAT
>JAICMO010000172.1 GCA_025929185.1 Pseudolabrys sp. | reverse complement strand
CGGTCCTGCTTCTTCACGATCGAATAGGCGGCGCGCAGGTCTTTTTCGGCGAGGCCGAGAATTTCCTGCTCAAGCGCCTTGTTGTCGGGCGCGACGAGCTCGCGTGGCTCTTTCGCGGCCTTTTCGGCGAGCTTGATGATCGCCTCGATCACCGGCTGGAAATGCCGATGGCCGAACATCACCGCGCCGAGCATGATTTCCTCGGAGAGCTCTTTTGCTTCCGATTCAACCATCATCACGGCGTCCTGCGTGCCGGCGATGACGAGATCGAGCTGGCTTTCCTTCATCTCGTCGAGCGTCGGATTGAGCACGTATTCGTTGTTGATGAAGCCAACGCGCGCGCCGGCAATCGGACCCATGAACGGAGCGCCGGATAGCGTGAGCGCCGCGGAGGCTGCCACCATCGCGACGATGTCGGGATCGTTCTCCATGTCGTGCGAGAGCACTGTGACGGTCACCTGCGTATCGCAGCGCCAGCCGTCCGCGAACAGCGGACGGATCGGGCGATCGATCAGGCGCGAGGTCAGCGTGTCTTTCTCGGTCGGGCCGCGCTCGCGCTTGAAATAGCCGCCGGGAATGCGGCCGGCTGCATAATATTTTTCGGTGTAGTTGACGGTAAGCGGAAGGAAATCGATGCCTTCCTTGGGTTGCTTTGCGGCGACGACCGCGGCCAGAACTGTCGTCTCCCCGTAAGTCGCGAGAACGGCTCCGTCCGCCTGGCGCGCTATCTTGCCTGTTTCGAGCGTGAGCTTGCGCCCACCCCAATCGAGCTCAACTCGATGTTTATCGAACATTTGGTCTTTCTCTCATGTTTTTCGGCGAGCCCCGAAAGCCATGAGCAAGACGGCGAGAAACTGTCGCACATCACCGTGTTGCGCGGGATGCAAACAGCGTCTGGCGATCCTGCCATGGCGTTTCGAACCTTGCCCGGTCGCTCGGACGAACCTTTTCGTCCGCCACCGTGAACGTCCGCGGCGCTTTTTGCCGGCGGACAAAATGGCGAATGCGTTCTCGCATCCGCGCGGAACGCGTGAGGCGCCTCGCGCCTTACGCGCAAATCAAGTCAACGGCGAATGCCAAGCTTCTCGATCAATTCCTTGTAGCTGGCTTCGTTGATTCGCCGCAGGTAGTCGAGCAGCGTGCGGCGCTGGCCGACAAGCTTGAGCAAGCCGCGCCGCGAGTGATTGTCCTTGACGTGAGTTTTGAAATGCTCGGTGAGATTGTTGATGCGCTCGGACAGGATCGCCACCTGAACTTCCGGCGACCCGGTGTCTCCAGGCTTCTTGGCATACGTCTTGATCACTTCGGCCTTGCGGCCGGTGGTTATCGACATCGGTCATCCTTTCTTGAAGCTGGCCCGGCCAACCAAGCCGGCCAGGTTGAACACGCGCCTGGGGACGATTTCTCCGCGGTCCACTTCGGCGAGGGCGATCAGGCGACCCTGCACCGTGACATGGACCGAACCGCCGAGATTGGGCGCGTCCCGTCCGCGCAACAAAACGGCTTGGCCCCTTTGAAGCCTCGCCGCATCAGGCCCGCTGACGGCCAGCGCCGGGATGTCGTCCAGCGCGGTCTCCACGGGCATTAGGGCGTCGGCGAGGCTTGCCTCGCCGGCCGCGGCTCTATGGCACACCGCCTCAAGGTGTGCCAGCGAAATCATGGTTTCCTTGCCGAAAGGGCCGACCGAGCAGCGCCTTAGGGCGCAAACATGGCCTCCACAGCCGAGCCGCCGGCCGAGATCGCGGGCGAGCGATCGCACATAGGTCCCCTTGCCGCATTCGGCCTCGAAGACGGCCTGGTCGGCGTCGGGCGTTTCGGCCAGTTCCAGGCGGTCGATGGTGACCTCGCGGGCCTCCAATTCGACGGCCTCCCCGTCCCGCGCCAAATCATAAGCGCGCTCGCCTTCGACCTTGATCGCCGAATAACGTGGCGGCACCTGCATGATCGTGCCGGTGAAGGCGGGAAGTTGCGCGCGGATCGCAGCGGCCGAAGGACGCGCGTCGTTCGTCGACACGATTCGGCCTTCGCTGTCGTCGGTGTCGCGCTCCTCGCCCCAGCGCACGGTGAAGCGATAGAGCTTGCGCCCGTCCATGACAAAGGGAACGGTCTTGGTCGCTTCGCCGAGTGCGATCGGCAGCATGCCGGAGGCGAGCGGATCGAGCGTGCCGGCGTGGCCCGCGCGTTTCGCGCTGAACAGCCGCTTGATGACGCTGACCGCGTGCGTCGACGTCATGCCGACCGGCTTGTCGAGCAGCACCCAGCCGTGCACGTCGCGCTTCTCGCGCTTGAACTGCCTTTTGGGGGGAGACGCTGACGCATGGTCTCCCTCCCCCGCTTGCGGGGGAGGGGTGGGGCGGGGGCCTGCGCCCATTCCGCCTCCCGACGAGCTTCGCTCGTCGACCTCCCCCGCAAGGGGGGGAGGTGACGCGAGTTTGCCGCTCGTCTCATCGCTCATCGTCGTTGCCTTCATGCTCCAAATCCCGCTTCACCGCCGGCGAGCGCAGCAGTTTCTCGATGCGCTCGGCCTCGCCAAAACTCTCATCGACGCGGAAGCGAATATCCGGCGCAAACTTCAAATTGATCCGCTGCGCAATTTCCGCGCGCAAAAATTTCTTGTTGCGCTCGAACGCGGCGACAACTTCGGTCGCATCGCGACCGCCGAGCGGCATTACATAAACGGTTGCAAGCCGCAGATCGGCCGTCATGCGCACTTCCGGAATCGTGATGAGATGGCCTTCGATGACTGAATCGGGAATATCGCCGCGCGTGAGCATCTCGGCGAGCGCATGCCGCACGAGTTCGCCGACGCGCAATTGGCGTTGCGAGTTGCCTGGCGCCGAGGCGTGGGGTTGTTGCTTGTGTTTATGCCGTGCCATTTGCATTTCGTTCCACTGTCATCCGTCCGCGAAAGCGGACGATCCAGAAATCACCGACGCTGCGGGTCACTGGACGCCCCGCTTTCGCGGGGCATGACTGGTTGGTGTTTTGGCGAAGTGTTTCGCGCAGATCCAAGAATCGGACTTAGAGACTGCGTTGAATCTGCTCCACCCGGTAGCATTCGATGACGTCGCCCTGCCGCATGTCCTGGTAGTTCTCGAAGGCCATGCCGCACTCCATGCCGCTACCGACTTCGCGCACGTCGTCCTTGAAGCGCTTGAGCTGCGAAAGCTTGCCCTCGTGGATCACGACGTTGTCGCGGATCAACCGCACGTTGGCGCCACGCTCGACAACGCCGTCCGTCACGCGGCAGCCGGCGATGTTGCCGACTTTCGACACCTTGAAGATTTCCAGGATTTGCGCATTGCCGAGCATGGTCTCGCGCAGCGTCGGCGCCAGTAGGCCCGACATTGCCTTCTTCACGTCGTCCACGAGGTCGTAGATGATGTTGTAGTAACGGATTTCGATGCCGACGCGTTCAGCCGCCTCGCGGGCTTCTTTATGGGCGCGCACGTTGAACGCGATGATCGGCACACCCGAGGCTTCCGCAAGCGTTACATCGGATTCGCTTATGCCGCCGACACCGGCGTGCAGCACGCGCGCCGCCACTTCATCCGTCGACAGCTTATCGATCGCGCCGACGATTGCTTCCAGCGAACCCTGCACGTCGGCTTTGACCACCAGCGGAAACTCCTTGCGCCCGGAGGTCTTGGCCTGCGCCATCATCTGCTCGAGCGAGCCGCGCATGCCGCTTGCCCGCGCGACCAGCTTCTCGCGCTTTTGTCGCGCGCGATAGTCGGTGATCTCTCTCGCGCGTGCTTCGTTGTCGACGACGGCCAGCCGGTCGCCGGCTTCCGGAAGGCCGGAGAAACCGAGCACTTCGACAGGCGTCGAAGGTCCTGCGCTCTGCGCCGCCTCGCCGGTATCGGATACGAGCGCGCGCACGCGGCCCCATTCGGCGCCGGCGACAACGATGTCGCCGGGCTTCAGCGTGCCGCGCTGGACGAGCACGGTCGCGACCGGACCGCGCCCGCGATCGAGCTTGGCTTCAATCACCGTGCCTTCCGCCGCGCGGTTCGGATTGGCCTTCAAGTCGAGCAATTCCGCTTGCAGGCCGATCATCTCCAGCAACTTGTCGATGTTCAGCTTCTTGGTGGCGGAGACTTCCACGTCCACCACCTCGCCGCCCATCGATTCGACCTGGATCTCGTGCTGGAGCAGGTCGGTGCGCACGCGCTGCGGATTGGCGTCGGGCTTATCGATCTTGTTGATGGCGACGATGATCGGAACCTTCGCCGCTTTGGCGTGGTTGATCGCCTCGACCGTCTGCGGCATCACGCCGTCGTCGGCGGCAACCACCAGCACGACAATGTCGGTGACCTTGGCGCCGCGCGCGCGCATCGCCGTAAACGCGGCGTGGCCGGGCGTGTCGATGAAGGCGATCTTGGCGCCGGACGGCGCGGTGACCTGATAGGCGCCGATGTGCTGCGTAATGCCGCCGGCTTCGCCGGCTGCCACATCGGCCGAGCGGATCGCATCGAGCAGTGATGTCTTGCCGTGGTCGACGTGACCCATAACGGTGACGACGGGAGCTCGGGGCTCGGTCTGCGCCGGATCGTCGGCCGCGTCGAACAGGCCCTCTTCCACATCGGCCTCGGCCACGCGGCGCACGGAGTGGCCAAGCTCTTCGGCAATGAGTTGCGCGGTATCCGCATCGATCACGTCGTTGATCGTCGCCATCTGGCCCTGCTTCATCAGCAGGCGAATGACGTCGACCGCCCGTTCCGACATGCGGTTGGCCAATTCCTGGATGGTGATTGCCTCGGGAATGACGACTTCGCGCACGAGCTTTTCCTTCGGCTCGGCGGAAGCCTGGCCCTTGAGGCGCTGGGTACGGCGGCGGAACGAGGCGACGGAGCGCTCGCGCACTTCGTCGGCGCGCAATGCATTGACGAGCGTAAGACGTCCGCGCTGTTTTTCGACACCGGCGCGCGGAGCGGGCCGGGGGGCGGCGGCCGGACGAGCGGCGCCGGGGCGGCGCGCGCGCGGCGCTTCATCTTCCTCGGCTTCCAGCGTCAGGCGCCCGGCAGGCTTGCGCGCACCTTCCTCTTCGCCGAAGCGCTTCTTGGCGACTTCGCCGGCCTTGCGTTTTGTTTCTTCCTCGTGCTTGCGCCGCTCTTCTTCCTCGCGCTTGCGCGTTTCGGCCGCCTCGCGCTCGCTGCGCTCGGTGACCTCGCGGCTGGCGCGGCGGCGCGCTTCTTCCTCGGCGATGCGGCGCTCCTCAGCTTCGCGTACGCGAGAATCGGCGAGGGCGTGGGCGCGCGCGGTACGTTCTTCCTCCGTGAGCGTCCGCAGAACGACGCCGGAGGGCTTTGGCGCTTCGGCGGCCGGTGTCGGCGCCGGCCTCGCGGCGGCTTTACCGGAAACCGCGCGCTTGACGGGCGCTTCTTGCGGCGCGGCGTCGGACTTGCCGTCGCTCGGCGCGCCGATGCTGCGACGCTTGACCTTCTCGACCACCACCTGCTTGCTGCGGCCGTGACTGAAGCTCTGGCGCACCACGCCCGTTTCCGTGCGCGGCTTGAGCGTCAGCGTCTTGCCTGAGACGCTCAGCTTCTTGTCACTCGGGGTCTTCGTTTCACTCATCTACGTCTCGGTTCCTCGAACGCCTTTGTCGGGCGCGTTGGTTTGGGCCTCGTCACCCGCAAAGCCGGTCCTGAAGCGATGCAATCGCATGGCACGGGCGAGAAAGGTTTCGCTCACGGGCCCCGCAAGCAGGGCTGCATGTACCACATTTGGGCGGTTCAATGCCAAATCCAATTGGGCGCCGGTGAACGCATCAATGATCGGCAAATCGCGGCTTTTATGGGTTCCTTGGCGGTCCAGCATTGCGTCAAGTTTGCGCTTTCCGTCGGCTGCCGCATCGCAGGCATGAATCAAGGCGGCCAGATCGTCGGCCGCGATTGCGGCCTCGACCTTGGAAAATCCGCTCACGACCGCGCCGGCTTTGCCGGCGATCGCCAGCGCGTCGAGCGCGGCGCGCGCGAGCAAATTTTCCGTCATGTCGGCGAGGTCTCCCGGCACGCGCACGGCGCGCTTAAAGCCGCGCGCGAATACATTTCGTTTCGCCGCCTCTTCGAGCGCGCTGCGGCTGGCCGTGATCCAGAGGCCACGACCCGGTAGCTTGCGTTTAACGTCGGGCACCGTTTCGTTGTCGGGGCCGACCACGAAGCGGATCATTTCATCGATCGGTTTCAGCGCGCGCGAAAGCGCGCAGTAACGCTCGGCGCCGCGCATGGCGCCCTGCATGCCGTGATCGAGTTCCTCGTGCGTTGCCAGCATGCTTGTGCCGATGCTCCGTTCAGGCCGGTGCCGTCGGGGTTTCCGCTGCGGTTTCCTCGGCGGAGGGTGGCGCCAATTCGGCTTCGGTGACCCAGCCGGCCTTGAGGCGGGCCTGCATGATCATCGCCTCGGCATCGGCCCGCGAGACATCGAAGCCGTCGAGAATACCCGGCTCGCGCTTCGACTCGCCGTCCTTGCGCTCGGTCCAGCCGGTGAGGTCGTCGGTGGCGCAGCCGGCCAAATCCTCGACCGTCTTGATGCCGTTTTCGCCGAACGCGACCAGCATCCTCGTTGTGACGCCCGGAACGTCCTTCACCGCATCCTCGACGCCGAGTTCTTTTCGCTTGGCATCGAGTTCGGCTTCCTGCTTGTCCATGTACTCGCGGGCGCGCTCCTGAAGCTCTTGCGCGGTCTCCTCGTCGAAACCCTCGATGCTCGCGAGCTCCTTGAGATCGACCAGCGCGAGCTCTTCGATCGAGCCGAAGCCCTCCGACGCAAGCAACTGGCCGACGACTTCGTCAAGATTGAGCGCCTCGACAAACACCTTCGTGCGGCTTTCGAACTCGGCCTGACGGCGTTCCGACTCTTCCTGCTCGGTGAGAATGTCGATGTCCCAGCCGGTGAGCTGCGAGGCGAGGCGCACGTTCTGGCCCCGCCGGCCGATGGCGAGCGAAAGCTGCTGATCGGGCACGACGACCTCGATCCGTTCCTTCTCTTCGTCGAGCACCACCTTGGCGACTTCCGCCGGCGCCAGCGCGTTCACCACGAAGGTGGCGACGTCGTGCGACCACGGAATGATGTCGATCTTCTCGCCTTGCAGCTCGTTCACCACCGCCTGCACGCGCGAGCCACGCATGCCGACGCAGGCGCCGACCGGATCGACCGACGAATCGCGTGAGATCACCGCGATCTTGGCGCGCGAGCCGGGATCGCGCGCGACCGCTTTCACCTCGACGATGCCGTCATAGATTTCCGGCACTTCCTGCGCGAACAGCTTGGCAGTGAACTGCGGATGCGTGCGCGAGAGGAAAATTTGCGG
>JAICMO010000277.1 GCA_025929185.1 Pseudolabrys sp. | reverse complement strand
GGCGAGATATCGGCGCGCTATCGCGCCGCGACGGGACAACCGATCCCTTATGTGATCAGCGAGATGTACGTCGGCGGCAATATCGAGCACTACGCGCCGTCGCATCCGCGCGTATTGATCGACGGCAAGCCGCAGCGCGCGCCGTGGATCTCGCTCGACGACCTGCGCAAGCGCGGCGCCATCGTCGTGTGGGTCGGAGGAGACCTGCACAAGATGCCAGCCGAATTCGACGCCATCGCCAAGGGCGCGGAAGTGCAGCAGCCGCTGCATTTGCCTTACCGGCGCGGCAGCGGCGCGACCGATATCGGGTGGGCGATATTGAAACCTTTCATTCCGGGACGCGCCGAAGGCGCGGACCCGGAATTCCGGGTTCGCCGCTTCGCGGCGCCCCGGAATGACAGATTGTTTGGCTAAGCCACCTGCCCGATGACTTTCCCGACTTTCTCGAAAATCTCGCCTATCTGGTTTTCGCTGACGATCAGCGGCGGCGTCACGGCAATCGAATCGCCGACGATACGGAACATGATGCCTTCGTCGTGGAAGCCGCGCTCGAGCGCCTCGTAACCGCGTTTGCCGACCGCATCCGGCCGCGAGGCGATGTCGATGCCCGCCGTCAAGCCGACGCAGCGCACGTCGAGCACGCGCGGATTGCCTTTCAGCGTCATCGCCGCGTCGTACCAGAGCGGCTCGAGCTTCTTTGCGCGCGCGAACAAATCCTCGTCGCGATAGAGATCGAGCGCGGCAAGCCCCGCGGCGCAGGCGAGCGGATGGGCGGAATAGGTGTAGCCGTGGAAGAATTCGATGACGTGCTCGGGCCCGTTCATGAAGGCGTCGTGAATGCCCTTGCGCACGATGACGCCGCCCATCGGCACCGAACCCGACGTCACGCCCTTGGCGAAGGTGATCATGTCGGGGATCACGCCATAGCGTTCCGCCGCGAACGCGTGGCCGAGCCGGCCGAACGCGGTGATGACCTCGTCGAAAATCAGCAGCAGGCCGTATTTGTCGCAGATCGCGCGCAGGCGCTGCAAATAGCCCTTCGGCGGCGGCAATACCGCCGTGGAGCCGGCCATCGGCTCGACGATCACCGCCGCGATCGTCGTATCGCCGTGCAGCGCGACGAGGCGCTCCAGTTCATCGGCCAGATGCGCGCCCCACTCCGGCTCGCCTTTGCTGAACGCCTGATGGTCGCGGTTGTAGGTGTGCGGCAGGTGGTCGACGCCCGGCAGCATGACGCCGAACGCTTTTCTGTTGGCGGCAAGCCCGCCGACCGCCATGCCGCCGAAGCCGACGCCGTGATAAGCGCGCTCGCGGCCGATGAAGCGCGTGCGCTGCGCCTGGCCCTTCGCGTGCCAATAGGCGAGCGCGATTTTCAGCGCCGTATCGGCCGCCTCCGACCCGGAATTGGCAAAAAAGACATGGTCGAGATCGCCCGGCGCCAGCGCCGCGATGCGGCTTGCCAACTCGAACGCGCGCGGATGGCCGAACTGGAAAGTGGGCGCGAAGTCGAGCTGCGCTGCCTGCGCGGCAATTGCCTCGACGATCGGGTCGCGGTTGTGCCCGGCGTTGGTGCACCAGAGGCCGGCGGCGGCGTCGAGCACCTGCCGGTTTTCCGGCGTGTAGTAGAACATGCCCTTGGCGCGCGCGATCATCCGCGGCCGCGCCTTGAAGGCGCGGTTGGCCGTGAACGGCATGAAGAAGGCTTCGAGGTCGTTCGGGATATTCGTGGTTTTTGCCTGAGCCGAGGATTGGGCCATGTGCCGCACCATTGCTTTCTGTGATACCCAGCCCTGCGCCGGGCATCCACAATTCTGGGTAGTTTAGCGCATAGACGCTTGTACGGCAGGCACAAGTCGGCGATTGGCTATCCAGATTTCCTGTATATGTAGCCCTAATGAACGACAAACCCAAGAAACCGGCCAAACTCAAAGCCCGCCTGCCGCGCGGGCTTGCCGACCGCGGGCCGGGCGAGATCGCCGCGACGCGCGCGATGGTCGAGACGATCCGCAAGCAGTTCGAG
>JAICMO010000158.1 GCA_025929185.1 Pseudolabrys sp. | reverse complement strand
GGCCACCGCCTCTTCTTCCGGCACCGGCTCGAGCTCGACCATCGCCATGTTGCATCGTGTGCTGAACGTGCCGTCTTCGTCGAGCACGTAGGCGACGCCGCCGGACATGCCGGCCGCGAAATTGCGTCCCGTGCGGCCGAGCACGATCACGACGCCGCCGGTCATGTATTCGCAGCAGTGGTCGCCGGCGCCTTCGATCACGGCGATCGCGCCGGAATTGCGCACGGCGAAGCGCTCGCCGGCGACGCCGCGGAAATAGCACTCTCCCGCAATCGCGCCGTAGAGCACCGTATTGCCGACGATGATCGATTCTTCCGGCACGATGCCGGCGTCCGCCGCCGGCCGCACGATCAGGCGTCCGCCCGACAAGCCTTTGCCGACGTAATCGTTGGCGTCGCCTTCCAGCTCGAAAGTGACGCCGCGTGCGAGCCAGGCGCCGAAGCTTTGCCCGGCCGTGCCGGTGAAGCGCACGTGGATGGTGTTGTCCGGCAGACCTTCGTGCCCATAGCGCTTGGCGACTTCGCCGGAGAGCATGCCGCCGGTGGTGCGGTCGGTATTTCGGATCGCCGCCTGCAAGCGCACCGGCGCGCCGCGGTCGAGCGCGGCTTGCGATTCCGCGATCAGCTTGCGGTCGAGAATATCCTTGATGCGATGGTCCTGCGGCTCGCACTTGAAGATCGCCGTCTCTGCGTCGGCCTGCGGCTTCATGAACAGCTTTGAGAAGTCGAGGCCCTTTGCCTTCCAGTGCTCGATCAGCTTGCGGCGATCGAGCATTTGCATCTGGCCGACCATCTCGTCGAACGCGCGATAGCCGAGCGCCGCCATGATCTCGCGCACTTCCTCGGCGACGAAGAAGAAGTAATTGATGACGTGCTCGGGTTGGCCCTTGAAGCGCTTGCGCAGCACCGGGTCTTGCGTCGCGACGCCGACCGGGCACGTGTTCAGATGGCACTTGCGCATCATGATGCAGCCGGCGGCGATCAGTGGGGCGGTTGAGAAGCCGAATTCGTCCGCACCGAGCATGGCGCCGATCACCACGTCGCGGCCGGTGCGGATGCCGCCGTCGACTTGTACCGAGATGCGTCCGCGCAGCCGGTTGGCGACCAGCGTCTGGTGCGTCTCGGCAAGTCCGATTTCCCATGGGGAGCCGGCGTGCTTGATCGAGGTGAGGGGACTTGCGCCGGTGCCGCCTTCATAGCCGGCGATGGTGACGTGGTCGGCGCGCGCCTTGGAAACGCCGGCGGCGACGGTGCCGACGCCGACTTCCGACACGAGCTTCACCGACACCTGTCCGTCCGGATTGACGTTCTTCAGGTCGAAGATGAGCTGCGCGAGATCTTCGATCGAATAGATGTCGTGATGCGGCGGCGGCGAAATCAGGCCGACGCCTGGGGTCGAATGGCGCACCTTGGCGATGGTCTTGTCGACCTTGTGCCCGGGCAACTGTCCGCCCTCGCCGGGCTTGGCGCCCTGCGCCATCTTGATCTGCATCATGTCGGAATTGACGAGATATTCGGCGGTGACGCCGAAGCGGCCGGAGGCCACCTGCTTGATGGCCGAGCGCATCGAATCGCCGTTCGGCAGCGGCTTGAAGCGGTCGGTTTCCTCGCCGCCTTCGCCGGTGTTCGACTTGCCGCCGATGCGGTTCATGGCGATGGCGAGCGTCGTATGCGCCTCGCGCGAGATCGAGCCGAACGACATCGCCCCGGTCGAGAAGCGCCGCACGATGTTCTTGGCCGGCTCGACTTCAGCGAGCGGCACCGGCCTGCGGCCATCTTCCTCCGCCGACTTGATGCGGAACAGTCCGCGGATCGTGAGCAGCCGTTCCGTCTGTTCGTTCACGATTTGCGCGAAGGCGCGATAGTGATCCTGCGAATTGCCGCGCACGGCATGCTGCAATCGCGACACGGTGTTCGCGGTCCACACATGGTCCTCACCGCGCACGCGCACGGCGTAGTCGCCGCCGATGTCGAGCATCGTGCGATAGATCGGCGCGTCGGAGAACGCGTCGCGGTGGCGGCGCACGGTTTCTTCCGCGATCTCGGCGAGGCCGACGCCTTCGATGCGCGTGTGCGTGCCGGTGAAATACTGGTCGACGAAATCCTGGCGCACGCCCACCGCGTCGAAAATCTGCGCGCCGCAATAAGACTGATAGGTCGAAATGCCCATCTTGGACATAACCTTCAGCAATCCCTTGTCGATCGATTTGATGTAGCGCTTGACGATTTCCTTCGGCTCGAGCTTTTGCGGCAGCTCGTCCTTCATCGCGACCAACGTCTCAAAAGCGAGATAGGGATTGATCGCCTCCGCGCCGTAGCCCGCAAGACACGCGAAGTGGTGCACCTCACGTGGCTCCCCGGTTTCAAGCACCAGGCCCATGGACGTGCGCAAGCCTTGCCGGATCAAATGATGATGCACGGCGGCGCAGGCGAGCAGGGCCGGGATCGGCACGCGATCCGCACTGGCCTTGCGGTCCGACAGGATGATGATGTTGCAGCCGCCGCGCACTTCGCTTTCCGCACGGTCGCACAATTCGTCGAGCGCGAAACCCATGCCGGCTGCGCCGTGCTCGGCCGGGAAGGTGATGTCGAACGTCAGCGACTTGAAATGCGAGTCGCTCATCTCCGAGATCGAGCGAATCTTTTCGAGGTCGTCATTGGTCAAAATCGGCTGGCGCACTTCGAGCCGCTTTGATTTCGACATGCCCTCGAGGTCGAACAGGTTCGGCCGCGGCCCGATGATGGAGACGAGGCTCATCACCAGCTCTTCGCGGATCGGGTCGATCGGCGGGTTGGTCACCTGCGCGAAGTTCTGCTTGAAATAAGTGAACAGCGACTTCGGCTTTTCGGAAAGCGCCGAGATCGGCACGTCGTTGCCCATGGAGCCGACCGCTTCCTCGCCGGTCGTGCCCATCGGCGTCATCAGGATTTTCAGGTCTTCCTGCGTGTAGCCGAAGGTCTGCTGGCGATCGAGCAGCGGCAGGTTCGAGATCGGCGCTTCGTTTTCGGTGCTGGGCAGGTCTTCGAGCACAATCTGCGTGCGGGCAAGCCACTCCTTGTAAGGATGGCTCTTGGCGAGCGTCGCTTTCAATTCCTCGTCTGGAATGAGGCGGCCTTCGTCGAGGTCGACCAGCAGCATCTTGCCGGGCTGCAATCGCCATTTCGTGACGATGTCCTTTTCCGCAATCGGCAGCACGCCCATCTCGGACGCCATGATGATGCGGCCGTCGCGGGTGAGGAAATAGCGCGCCGGACGCAAGCCATTGCGGTCGAGGGTGGCGCCGATCTGGCGGCCGTTCGTAAAGGCGATTGCCGCCGGGCCGTCCCACGGCTCCATCAAGGCGGCGTTATATTCGTAGAACGCGCGGCGTTCATCGTCCATCAGCGGGTTGCCGGCCCACGCCTCCGGAATCATCATCATCATCGCGTGCGCGAGCGGGTAACCGCCCTGCACGAGGAATTCGAGCGCGTTGTCGAAGCAGGCGGTATCGGACTGGCCTTCGTAGGAAATCGGCCAGAGCTTGTTGATGTCCTTGCCGAACAAAGGCGACGAGACGGAAGCCTGCCGCGCCGCCATCCAGTTCACGTTGCCGCGCAGCGTGTTGATCTCGCCGTTATGCGCAATCATCCGGTAAGGATGCGCCAACGACCAGGTCGGGAACGTGTTGGTCGAAAAGCGCTGGTGCACGAGCGCGAGTGCGCTTTCGAAATCCGGATCGTGCAGGTCGGGATAATAGGTGCCGAGCTGGTCGGCGAGGAACATGCCCTTGTAGATCACCGTGCGGCACGAGATCGACACCGGGTAATAGCCCGACGTGCGCCGCTCGCGCCGGCGATAGATCGCGTTCGAGATCGACTTGCGCAGGATGTAGAGCCGGCGCTCAAACTCGGCCTCGCTCAGTTTCTTCTTGCGGCCGATGAACACCTGCATGTGCTTCGGCTCGGTCGGCAGCACGGATTTGCCGAGCGTCGAATTGTTGGTCGGTACGTCGCGCCAGCCGAGCAACGTCAGGCCCTCGCGCTCGATGACTTCGGCATAGATGTCGCGGATGATCTGCCGCCATTCGTCGTCTTGCGGCATGAACAGGTAGCCGACTGCGTACTCGCCCGCTTTCGGCAGTTTGAAGCCGAGAGCTTCGCACTTCTTCGCGAAGAACTTGTGCGGGATCTGCACGAGGATGCCCGCGCCGTCACCCATGCGCGGATCGGCGCCGGTCGCGCCGCGATGCTCGAGGTTGCACAAAATCTTCAGACCATCGTCGATGATCTGATGCGACTTGCGGCCTTTGATATCGGCGATGAAGCCGACGCCGCACGCGTCCTTGTCGAGCGCCGGATCGTAGAGACCTTGCACCGGCGGCGTACCGGGATCGGCGCTGTCGCGAAACAAAGCACGCCGGCGGGAGCGCATCGCAATCCCGCGCTCGACAAACTTTGCGGTGCCGCCTCGCTCGCTCATGTTGCCCTGTCTCGCCGTCGTAAGCTTTCGGCGCACCTTCCGCATCCGCAGCGCCCGAAAGCCGCCGCGGTACGCGCGTAATCGTTCTCGAGAAGGGGCAGCCTTGTCCGGCACGTGCCGTAACGGTTGCTCCCGTTCGGCGTTTGGATGCTTTGGCCCCCGCGTCTAAGCCGGCATCCGGGCCGCCAACCCATTAGGACAGCATTACTGTCCTAAGTAACCCTGCCAAATTTTGCCTTGCTACACAAGCTTGGTCCATCGCGGATTCCGCAAAACCTCTAATTTGTTGCCCGGCCGCACCGGGTGGGCCGGCCGATGCGGAGCTTCGCGCGCCGCTTCCGTTTCATCTAAGACGCACGGACCCGCTCACAAGGTTAACCGTTTAACCGTGGAAACCGGAAAAAGCCGCGTACTGCGCGAGGGTTCGCTATGCTTAGCTGAACAGGGACGGAGGAAAACATGACCGACAACGTGAATGGCTATCGCGCGCGCTCGCGCCGTTTGTTGGAGGCGGGCGTTGCCGTGTCGCGGCAAAAACGGTGCCTTGCAGGCGCGCTCGTTGCGGCGGCGGCTCTGGTTGCGCTCACGGGTACGCAGATGGCCCAAGCGGGCGCCGTCTATCCCGACGATATTCTTCAAACTCTCCGCACCATGGGCCTTAACCCGGTCACCAACCCTGTGCGCCGCGGCGACCTGTACGTGCTGCATGCGCTCGATCCGTACGGGGTCGAAATGCGCGTGGTGGCGGACGTGAACTTCGGCGAAATCCTGTCGATCGTCCCCGCGCCGATTTTGACCAATGCGTATCTGGCGCCGGTCCTGACCAGCCTCTACGTGCCACGGGCGGACGCGGGGCCGCGCATTATCCACGTGCCCGATCGATCGAGCAGGAAGTAATCGTCCGCTTGGCGACCAAAACGAAAGCGCCCCGGAAACCGGGGCGCTCCCTCTTTCAATTGCTGTAGTCGGTTAGGCCGCTTTGGCGTCGAGCACCTTGGCTTTCGCCTCGGTCTTGCCATTGCCGATCGGGATGACCCGCGGCTTCTTGGCTTCCGGGATCTCGCGCACGAGATCGACGTGCAGCAATCCGTTCTCGAGCGCCGCGCCCTTGACCTGGACGTAGTCCGCAAGCTGGAAGACGCGCTCGAACGCGCGCGCGGCGATACCCTGATAGAGCACCTCGCCGGTGGCCTCTTCCTTGGTTTGCTTCTCGCCCTTGATCGTCAGCGTGTTCTCTTTCGCTTCGATCGACAGCTCGTTCTCGCCGAAGCCGGCTACCGCGACGCTGATGCGATAGTCGTTCTCGCCGGTGCGCTCGATGTTATAGGGCGGATAGCCCGGGGTGGCCTCAAAGCCGTCCAGCATCGAAAACAGCCGGTCGAAACCGACGGTGGAACGATAGAGGGGAGCAAGATCGAATGTACGCATGGCATATCCTCCTGTTGAGCGACATGCGGGCGGTCCGCCATCCGGCCGGACCAAATGCCCGTGCGCAGCCACGATTGGCCTACGCAACCCCGATATGGGAGCGTGGGCTTTTGTCTGCAAGGGCTCTGAACTTCTTTAATATCAGTCGTTTAGGCGGGAGGCCGGCGTGCCGCGATTGAGCCCATGCCCGGCCCTGCTATAAGGCCGTATCTGCCGAAAACCGGCTCAAAGTCCCGCATGGACCTCGTCTCCATCCCTGCCAATCCGCTGCCTGACAAGGTGGTGTCCGGGGCCGTCAAAACGCCGGATGGCGTGACCTTGCGCTTCGCACGGTGGGAACCGCCGCCGGGACGCAAAGGCACCGTGGTCGTTCTGCAAGGGCGCGCCGAGTACATCGAGAAATACTTCGAGACCGTGCAAGATTTGCGCGCTCGGGGGTTCGCCGTCGCGACCTTCGATTGGCGCGGGCAGGGTCTGTCGGATCGGCTGCTCTCCGATCGGCGCAAAGGCTACGTGCGCAGCTTCGACGACTATATGGTCGATCTCGACGCGGTCATGGATCAGGTGGTGCTGCCGGATTGCCCGCCGCCGATCTTCGCGCTCGCGCATTCGATGGGCGCGGCAATTCTGATCCGAGCTTGCCACGCCGGGCGCCGCTGGTTCGATCGCGCGGCGCTGAGCGCGCCGATGATCGGCTTGCCGCTCGGCGCATTTTCCAGGTTCGCCGGGCCATTCGTCCGGTTCATGCGGCTGACCGGCCGCGGATCGGCCTATGTGCCGGCCGCCGATCAACGCGCGACCGGCACCCGGACCTTCGACGGCAATGTGTTCACCTCGGATCCGGTGCGCTTTGCCCGCAACCTCGCAGTGCTCGAAGCGGAGCCGCGGCTTGCTCTGGGGCCGCCGACCATCGCCTGGGCCGACTCCGCGCTGCGCGTGATGAACGAATTCGCCACGACGGGTTACGCCGGCAGCATCCGCCAGCCGATCCTGATGGTGGCCGCCGGTCATGACCAGGTTGTCTCGACGCCCGCAATTGAGAGCTTCGGCACCAGTTTGCTGGCCGGCTCGCACATCATGCTTGCCGGCAGCCGCCATGAAATCCTGCAAGAGCAGGATCAGTATCGCCGGCAGTTCTGGGCGGCCTTCGATGCTTTCGTGCCCGGCACGCCGTTGTATTGAACGCGCGGAACAGCTTAATTAGCCGTTCAACATCTCCAGCGCCGCCGCGTGCACCCGCCTGTCGCCGGCGGCGACAATGCGGCCCCCGTTTTGCGCGGGGCCGTTTTCCCACGTCGTCACGATCCCGCCCGCGCCGGCAACAATGGGAATAATCGGCACGATATCGTGCGGCTTGAGCTCGGTCTCGATCACCAGATCGATGTGGCCGGCCGCCAGCATGCAATAGGCGTAACAATCGCCGCCGTAGCGCGAGAGGCGCGCCTTGCTCTCGACGCGCGCAAAGCACGCGCGGTCCGCTTCGCTCATCAATAGAGGACTGGTGGTGGCAAGCAGGGCTTCGCTAATGTTGCCGCAGGCGCGCACGTGCAGTTCGCGTTGGCCAGCGGGACCACGATAGTGCGCGGCGCCGCCGTCGCCCGAGAAGCGCTCACGCATGAACGGCTGGTGCATCATGCCGAATACCGGCTCGCCGAAACGCATGAGCGCAATCAGCGTGCCCCAGGCCGGCATGCCCGCGATGAAAGACTTCGTGCCGTCGATCGGATCAAGCACCCAGACATATTCCGCGTCGGTGCGCTCCGCGCCGTATTCCTCGCCCAGGATGCCGTGGCTGGGAAAGCTCCGCCGGATCAAGTTGCGCATTGCGTTTTCCGCCGCGCGGTCGGCGGCGGTGACCGGGTCGAAGCCGCCCGCCTTCTTGTTGTCGACCGTAAGCGCCGTGCGGAAAAACGGCAGGATGATCTCGCCCGAAGCGGTCGCGAGCTGGTCGACGAAGGCGGCAAAGTCGACGGCCGTCATGGCTTGCCTGTCGCCGCGAGCAAACGCGCAGCGCGCCTGCGCCCGAATCTCAGGGGTCGGGTCGCAGGTATTTTTCGGCAGAATGAGTCGTGGCCGAGATTTGCCATGTGGCACAGATTGGTAATCAGCTATGCAAATTTAGCATGGGATTGGGAGGCGGTTCCCTTGCATTTTGTGCGTCGCGATGTAAATTATTGCAATGCGGTAGCGAGAGCTACCGTTGCCCTCCTTGGGCGTTTCCTCCCTAGACTTGGGCCGCTTGCAGCACGCGAGCGGCCCTT
>JAICMO010000079.1 GCA_025929185.1 Pseudolabrys sp. | reverse complement strand
GATGCGGCCAATCAACAGCAAGAACTCGTTCACGCCGGTAATGGATTGCCGAACGCCATCACGTGCGTAGCCGGAAGTCGAATCACGCGCCGCCATGGAATACCTGTCGCCCGTCCTGCGGGATGCGGCAACATTTCCAGAACGCGCGCTCGCCAAAGCGGGTTCCCGCGAAAATGGAAGGACGGCGCGCCGCACTCAGCCGCAGCCGGCGAAGGCCGCAGGTTGTTCGTCCGGCTTGCTCGGCGCGCGAGCGGGACGACGCGGCAGATGCAATCCGCATTCGCGGCTGCCGCTGTTTTCCCACCACCACCGGCCATTCCGCTCGGGCTCGCCCGGCTGAATTGCGCGCGTGCACGGCGCACAGCCGATCGAGGCGAAGCCCTTGGCGTGCAGCGGATTGATCGGAATCTTGTTGGCCGCGACGACCGCCATCACCGCGTCCCTGCTCCAGTCGAACAGGGGATTGACCTTGATCGTCTTGCGGCTTGCGTCGACGCTCACCAAGCCGGCATCACGCCGTTCCAGCGACTGATCGGCGCGCAAACCGGCAATCCAGGCCGAGGCGCCCGCCAACGCCCGATCCAGCGGGCGCGTTTTGCGCACGTCGCAGCACGCCTCGCGCGCCTGCTTCGAGGCATAAAAGCCGTCGATGCCCCGCTTGGAGACCAGGCGCTCCAGCGCAACGTGGTCCGGATAAACGGCGCGTATCTTGCGGCCGTAACGGCGCTCGGTTTCCGCCCACAACACGTAAGTCTCGGGAAACAACCGGCCGGTATCGAGCGTGACCACGTCGATATCGATGTCGCGCTCGCAGATCCAATGAAATAGGACTTGGCCTTCGATGCCGAAACCAAGCGTGAAGACAATCCGCCCACGCAACTCGCGACGCAGACGCGCCATGCGGTCGGCGGGAGACAACGTTTCAAGCGCGGCATTAAGAAATTTTGCCTTGCTCGCGAGGGTTCCGCCCAGCGCGATGGGCGCCGGGCGCGACGGCTGCACCGTTTCGTTTTCAGAAGATTCCCGTGACTCGCCTTCAAGCATGACGCACATATGTGCGTTCAAAAAACCCTGTCAAACGCGAAATAACATTTGCTATTGGCCGCCTTTGTCGTTGCAAGCATTTCCATTATTCGTATGCGGCAGAAGGAGCGTTCTGATTTTTCTGTAGCGGCCGGCGAACGAGAAATGTCTGGAGCAGCCTGTTGCCGGTACGAATGGCGTGCCCGTTACGCCGTTTGTGGAATAAAATTATGCAAAGGAGACTTTATTCTCCGCCGAACGCTCGCGGACGAACCGCGCATTCCATCCAGCCGATCGATCGGGGGAGGACATTGTGTCCTTTTCACTCCATCGCCGCGGCCGTCTCGATCCGCACCGGCTGATAGCCGTCTTTTATCAGCGCCTGCAAAATTTCCTCGGCATGTCCCGCGTCGCGCGTCTCCAGCGTGACATCAAGCCGTGCACCTTTTGCGGGCACGTCGAGAAACAGCCGCCGGTGATCGACTTCGAGAATATTGGCGCCCAACTCGCCGAGGCGCGTGGCGATCGGGCCGAGCACGCCGGGCCGATCCGGAATGGTGAGGCGAAAAGAGACGATGCGGTCGTCGCGCTCCAATTCGCGCACCATGATCGAAGCGAGGATGCGTGGGTCGATATTGCCGCCGCACAAAATAAGGCCGACTTTTTTGCCGTGAAAAAGCTTCGGCTTGGCGAACATGGCGGCCAACCCGGCCGCGCCGGCCCCTTCCGCCATCGCCTTCTGAAGCGTGAGAAACGCGTTCACCGCCCGCTCCAACAGCGCCTCGTCGACCAGAATGATTTCCGAGACGAGATCGCGCAAAATGGGCAGCGTCAAATCGCCGACATTCTTGACCGCAATTCCCTCCGCCAGCGTCGCTCCCCCGCAGCCGCGGCGCTCGCCGGTTAGCGCATTCCAGGCCGACGGATAAAGCTCGGCCTCGGCGCCGAAAATTTCGATCTTTGGATTGATAGCGCGCGCCGCGATTGCACAACCTGCGATCAAGCCGCCGCCGCCGATCGGGATGACAAGCGCGTCGAGATCGGGCACCGCTTCCAGCATCTCGATGCCGATCGTGCCTTGTCCCGCGATGATGCGCGGATCGTTGTAAGGATGAACCAGCGTGAGGCCGCGCTCTTTGCGAAGCGCCTCGCAGCGGACCTGCGACTCCGCGATCGTTTCTCCCTCGAGCACGACTTCGGCGCCGTATTGGCGCGTCGCCGCGACCTTCACGAACGGTGTCGTTACCGGCATCACGATCGTCGCCGGAATGCCGAGGCGCGCCGCGTGATAGGCGACCGATTGCGCGTGATTGCCGGCCGACATGGCGATCACGCCCTTGCGGCGCTCCACGTCCGACAATGACGCGAGCTTCGCCAGCGCGCCGCGATCCTTGAACGAGTTGGTGACCTGGAGATTTTCATACTTGACGTAAACCTCCGCGCCCGTGATCGCCGACAGTTTCGGCGCCGGCAGCGTCGGGGTACGCAGCACCGCGCCGGCAATGGTGCTGCGCGCCGACTCGATATCGGCAAAGCTGATCGCCAAGATGTCCTCCAAGTTTCGTATCGCCAGAATGCCGCAATGCACGCCGACGATCCAGCATGAGCTTACAAGACGGGGGAAGCCGCCCCTTGCGCGGAGCGCAATCTTTCTCCATCTCACCGGGGAAGAGGGTGGCGACCATGACGGACAGCGGCTCGAATTGGGCAGACCGGCCGTTTGACTATAAGCCGCACGCATACGATCCGGCGGCAAACCCCGAGCTGTTCGAAGGGGTGCTCGCGCGCCGCGTCATTGCCTTCATTATCGACCTTATCATCCTCGGAATTCCGATCGTCCTCGCCTGGATTTTCATCTTCATCTTTGGCTTGGTCACGCTGGGTTTCGGCTGGGCGCTTTTTTGGCTTGTGCCGCCCGCCTCGGTCATCTGGGCCTTGGTCTATTTCGGCGTAACGCTGGGCGGCCCGCGCTCGGCTTCGCTCGGCATGCGGATGATGGACCTGGAGATGCGCACCTGGTACGGCGCGCCGGCGTATTTTGTACTCGGCGCCGTGCATGCCATCGTGTTCTGGTTGACCGTTTCGGCGCTGACGCCTTTCGTCCTGCTGGTGTGCTTCTTCAATGCACGTCGCCGGCTGCTGCACGACATCCTGCTTGGCACCGTCATCATCAACAATGCCGGGCGGGCGCAGGCCTTGCGACCCCTATCGCGCAGCATGTGAAGCCTTTGACGAAAAAGCTCAGCCGCGCGATGCTACCGCGGAAGTTCCGGATTCTGCGCGCATAACGGCAACCTTGGACTCGTGACCCAGCATCCCCGCGACACGCCGCAGTTTTATCTGACCGCGCCCTCCCCGTGCCCTTATCTGGCGGGCCAGGAGGAGCGAAAAGTCTTCACGCATCTGGTCGGCGGGCGCGCAGGCGAACTCAACGATCTCCTGACTCACGGCGGTTTCCGCCGCAGTCAGTCGATCGCGTACAGGCCCGCCTGCGAAACCTGCCGGGCCTGCGTTTCCGTCCGCGTGGTGGTCGAGGACTTCAGGCCGTCGCGCAATATGCGGCGCATCAGCGAGCGTAACTCCGACGTGATCGGAGAGATGCTTAGAGCGATGCCAACTTCCGAGCAGTATTCCGTCTTCCGGGCTTATCTCGACGCGCGGCATCGCGACGGCGGCATGGCGGACATGACGGTGCTCGACTACGCAATGATGATCGAGGATAGTCACGTCGATACGCGGCTGATCGAATACAGGCTGCGCGGCCCCGATAGCGGCTTTACCGGCCGCGGCACCGGGCGGCTGCTGGCCATGGCGCTCACCGACGTTTTAAGCGACGGGCTTTCGATGGTTTATTCGTTTTTCGATCCCGAGGCCGGAGATCGTTCGCTCGGCACGCTGATGATCCTCGACCATATCGCGCGCGCGTGGAAAATGGGCTTGGCCTATGTCTATTTGGGCTACTGGGTGCCGGGCTCACGCAAGATGGATTACAAGGCTCGCTTCCTGCCGCAGGAGCGGCTCATGCCCTCGGGCTGGACCCGCGTCGAGACCTGAGTTCAGAAGCCGGGAACGTGCACGCCGAAAGTCTGCGAAATCAATACCACGTTGAGCAGCAGAACGACGGTTGCGCCGACGACGGCCAGAACATTGGTGAGAGGATTGTTGGCGAACGCGCCCATGATGTCGCGGCGACTCGTGAAGATCACAAGCGTAATCATCGGTAGCGGCAGCGCAATGCTGAGAACGACCTGGCTGACAACAAGCGCCTGAGTCGTATTGATGCCGATCGCCACCACGACGAAAGCGGGCACCATCGTCACCAGACGGCGGACCCAGATCGGGATGCGGAAGCCGACAAATCCCTGCATGATCATCTGCCCGGCCATCGTGCCGACGACGGAGCTCGAGATCCCCGACGCGATCAACGACAGCAGGAAGATTCCCGCTGCGGCGGCTCCGAGCAGCGGCGTGAGCGTCCGATAAGCGGTGCCGATTTCGGCCACATCGCTGTGGCCCGCGTGAAAAGCGCTGGATGCCATCATCACCATCGCCATGTTCACGAGGCCCGCAACCGCGAGCGCCAGCAACACCTCTTGATTCGAAATGCGAACGACCTCCGCCACCTCTTTCTCGTTGCGCGTCGGAATGCGCGCTTGCGTGAGGCCGGAATGGAGATAGACCGCATGCGGCATCACCGTCGCTCCGATGATGCCGACGGCGAGAAGCACGGCGCCCTCGTCCGCAAGCTGCGGCGTTACCAGATGCCTGGCGGCCAACTCCCAGTCGACCGGCGCAATGAACATCTCAATCAGATAGCAGAGCGCGATAACCGCAACGAGGCTGCCGATGATTAGTTCGAGCGGCCGGAAACCGCGGCTTTCGATCATCAGAATCCCGTAGGTGACAACCGCGGTCACCAGCATGCCGGCAAGGAGCGGCATGTTGAACAGCAATGCGAGGCCAATGGCGCCGCCGAGAAATTCCGCCAGATCGGTCGCCATGGCCGCGACTTCGCCGACGACCCACATGAGCATGACGAGCGGCTGCGGAAACCTTTCGCGGCACGTCTCCGCCAGATTCCGCCCGGTCACAATGCCGAGCTTGGCCGAGAGCGACTGGAACTGCATCGCGATGAGATTGGCGAGCAGAACCACCCAAAGCAGGCTGTAACCGTACTTGGCGCCGGCCTGAATATTGGTCGCGAAATTTCCCGGATCGATGTAGGCGATCGAGGCAACGACCGCCGGTCCTGCAAAGGCAAGGTAGCCTGCCGGTCCCGTATGCTTGCCGCGCAGGAAAGCCTTCGCCGTCGCCCGCGTACGGTCGCTCAGGTCGTTCGGCTCTGGCCGTCCGGCGTCCATAAGCGACGTTTTTCCAAGCGTTTGAGTGCGGTCGTTCCAAATCGACTATAGCATAATTGCGAATAATTTGCAATTGCATTCATGCGGAACTTACGCCGGCACGGTGGGTTGGTCCCGCATCTTGGGGGTTATGCCGGCGCGCGAAGCGTTCCCTCGCCGTGACGCGGTAGGCAGTCAAAACACAAGTGTCGGGCGAATTTCCCATGAGCATCCTGCGCAGCCGGAACATGTCGGTGCTGCTTGTTCTGCTGTTTCTGCTGTGCGGTTCGACACCGCTCCTTGCGGCAAACGAAACGCACCACGGCCCATCCGAGCTCGTGTTCGTCGCCCAATTGATGCTGCTGCTTCTCGTCGGGCGGCTGATCGGCGAAGCGATGCTGCGCATCGGGCAGCCGGCCGTCACCGGCCAATTGATCGCGGGTCTCGTGCTCGGGCCGTCCGTGCTGGGGCTCATCTGGCCCGAGGCGCAGCATTTCATTTTTCCGGCAGACAAAGATCAGAAGGCGATGCTCGATGCGATCTCGCAATTCGGCATTCTCGTGCTGCTGTTGCTCACGGGCATGGAGACCGATCTCAAGCTGGTGCGAGAATCGGGCAAGGCCTCGATTGCCGCTTCGCTCGCCGGCATCATCCTGCCGTTTCTGTGCGGCGTCGCGCTCGGCGAATTCCTGCCCGATTCGATGCTGCCCGACCCCTCCAAGCGCTTGATCACGTCGCTGTTCCTGGGGACGGCGCTGTCGATTGCCTCGGTGAAGATCGTTGCGACGATCATCCGCGAGATGAACTTCATGCGACGCACGGTCGGCCAGGTCATCCTCGCGTCGGCGATCATCGATGACACCGTCGGCTGGATGATCACCGCGGTCATTTTCGGCCTGGCATTGCAGGACCATCTCGACGCCCTCACCCTCGCCAAGAGCATCATCGGCACGCTTGTGTTCATGGCGGCAAGCCTCACGATCGGCCGCAGGCTGGTGTTCTTCATCATCCGCTGGGTCAACGACAATTTCGTCAGCGACTTCGCCGTCATTACCGCCATCCTGCTCATCATGGGCATCATGGCGATGATCACCGATCTGATCGGCGTTCACACCGTTCTCGGCGCGTTCGTCGCGGGAATCCTGATCGGTGAATCGCCGATCCTGACGCGGCACATCGAGGAGGAGTTGCGCGGATTGATCACGGCCTTCTTCATGCCGGTGTTTTTCGGCACTGCCGGTTTGACCGCGAACCTCACTATTCTACAGAACATGGACCTGCTGCTGCTGACGATCGGCCTCATTGCGATCGCGAGTTTCGGCAAATTCGGTGGCGCCTTCATCGGCGGCAAGCTTGCCGGCCTTACCCAGCGGGAATCGCTCGCGCTCGGCTGCGGCATGAACGCCCGCGGCTCGACCGAGGTCATCGTCGCGACCATCGGCCTCTCGATGGGAGCGCTCAGCCAGAACCTGTACACCATGATCGTCACCATGGCCGTCGCCACGACCATGGCGATGCCGCCCACCTTGCGTTGGGCGCTCAACCGCCTGCCCCTGCGCAAGGAAGAAAAGCAGCGGCTCGAACGCGAGGAAATGGAGGCACGAGGCTTTCTGCCGAATCTCGAGCGGCTGCTGCTTGCCGTCGACGAAAGCAACAATGCGAAATTCGCCTCCCGCATCGCCGGCATGGTTGCCGGAAATAACGCGATGCCGACCACCATCATTCACATCAAGACGAATAAAAGTAAAAAGGCCGGAAGGACATCCGACGAAAAGGAAAAAGAAAAGGCGCTTGAGGCTGCCGAAACCGTCAAGGCGTTTGCCGAGCCGCCGGAGCGGGAAAAGCCGGATGAAAACGAGAACGTCAAGCTGGATGTTACGACGATCGTGGCCAATTCACCCCGGCAGGACAAAATCGCAGAGGAGGCGGAGAAGGGTTACGATCTTTTGATTATCGGCTTGGCCAAGACGGTCACGCACCGCAACGAATTCCACGAAGACTTGACCAAATTAGCTTCGGAATTTGCCGGACCGCTCGCCGTCGTGGATGCGCGGCAAACGCATCGCGACGACCCGCTCAAGTCCAAGCTCAGCATCCTGGTTCCGGTCAACGGCACCGAACCGTCACGCCGCGCGGCCGAAACCGCGATCGCCCTGGCGCGCGCGAGCAAAACGTCGCTGACCGCGCTGCACGTCGCGACCCGCGCGACAAAGGACAAAAAACGATCGCGCAAATACGACGAGGCGATCCTGAAGGACATCGTCAAGCTGGCGGACACCTACCAGATTGAGATCCATACGGCCGTCCGCAACAACGTCGAGCCGGATGAAGCGATCCTGAAGGAGGCCGCGCGCCGCAAGCACAACTTTATCGTGATGGGCGTCGCCCGCCGCCCCGGCGACAAGCTTTTCTTCGGCGATACGGCCGCCGCCATTCTCGAAAAGGCGGAAAGCTCGATTTTGTTTGTCGCGACCTAACAGGTTGCTGAAAAACATTTCGCAGTCATTCCGGACGCCACGAAGCGGCGATCCGGAATCCAGAAGCATAAAGGAAATTAGTGTCGCTGGATTCCGGGTTCGCACCTTTGGTGCGCCCCGGAATGACGAGAAGATTCTTTTTCAGCAGCCTGCTAGATCGCTCTATTCTTCGGCGGCTTTTCCGTTTGCGGCCACAACCGCTTTAAACTTGTTCGACTTCGGAAAGCCTTTTGGCGCAAGCCGGCCGGCATCCGCCCGGTTGCCGCGCCAATCCTTTAGCTCCTTCAGCGGCAGCGTAAAGCTGCGGCCCGCGGCATCGACCCACGTTAGTCCTTCCTCGGCCTTCAAGGTCGTTACGTCCGAAAGCCCGCCATCTTTATAGCGTTGCAGCCGCACGCCGCGGCCGCGCGCCATCTCCGGCACCTGGTCGATACTGAAAATAACCATTTTCCGGTTTTCACCGATCGTGGCGGCAAGCTCGCCCTCCACCACCGCCATCGCACACGCCCGGTCGGGCGCCTTCAGGTTGAGCACCTGCTTGCCCTTGCGCGTGGTGCCGAGACATTCGTCTTCCGCAACGATGAAGCCGTTGCCGCGATAGCCGGCGACGAGGAACTTGCGTCCGCCCTGGTAGGCAAACACGGATGCCACGTCCGCTTCCTGCTCCAGATCGATGAACAGGCGGATCGGCTCGCCATGGCCGCGCCCGCCCGGGAGCTTGGCGGCATCGATCGTATAGAAGCGTCCGTTGCTGCCGAAAGCGAGAATCTTGGCGGTTGTCTCGGTGTGAAATGAGAATTTCAGCGCATCATCGGTCTTGAATGTGACGCCGGAGAGATCGCTGACATGCCCACGTAACGCGCGTATCCAGCCCTTCTCCGATACGACCACCGTGATCGGCTCGCGCACGACCATCGCTTCCTCGATCGCCGCTTCGTCGTGTTCGGGGGCTTCGGCAAACGTCGTCCGGCGCTTGCCGAGCTGGGTCTTCGGCCCAAACTTGTCGCGCACTTCCTTGATCTGGGCGTCGATGGTCTTCCATTGCTGCTTGGTCGAACCGATCAGCGCCTTGAGCGACTTCAGCTCATCGCGCAGCGCCTTGTCCTCGGCGCGAATCTCCATCTCCTCGAGCTTGCGCAAATTGCGCAGCCGCATGTTGAGGACGGCGTCCGCCTGCACGTCCGTCAGCCTGAAGGTCTTCATCAAGACCGGCTTCGGCTCATCCTCTTTGCGGATGATCTTGATGACCTTGTCGAGGTTGAGATAGGCAACGAGATAGCCGCCCAATACTTCGAGCCGGTGTTCGATCTGCGCGACCCGGTATTTGGACCGGCGCAGCAGCACCTCGCGCCGATGGTCGAGCCACTCGCGCAAGACTTCCGCAAGGCCCAGCACCTTCGGAATGCGGCCTTTGACCAGCACGTTCATGTTGAGCGGAATGCGGCTCTCAAGCTCGGTGAGCTTGAACAGCGACTCCATCAGCAGGCCCGCATCCACGGTGCGCGAACGCGGCTCGATGACGAGGCGCACATCTTCCGCCGACTCGTCGCGCACGTCGGCAACGAGCGGAAGCTTCTTTTCATTGAGCAACTCGGCCAGTTTTTCCACCAGCCGCGATTTCTGCACCAGCCACGGAATTTCGGTCACGACGACGACGTAAGTCCCCCGTCCCGTCTCCTCGACCTTCCATCGTGCCCGCACGCGAAAAGAGCCTCGACCGCTTGTGTAAGCCTCGGCGATTACCGACGGTGGGTCCACGATGACGCCTCCGGTCGGGAAATCCGGGCCCGGCACGTATTTGAGCAGCGTGCGGCTGCGCGCGTTCGGATTGTCGATCAGGAACAGAGCGGCGTTGCAGAGTTCGGCCGCGTTGTGCGGCGGAATCGACGTCGCCATGCCGACGGCGATGCCCTGCGAGCCGTTGGCGAGCAGGTTCGGAAAGGCGGCCGGCAAGACGATCGGCTCTTCCTCGCCGCCGTCATACGTCGGATGAAAGTCGACGGCGTCTTCGTCGATGCCGTCGATCAGCAGCCGCGCGACTTCGGTCAGCCGCGCCTCGGTATAACGCATCGCGGCGGCGTTATCGCCGTCGACATTGCCGAAATTGCCCTGCCCGTCCACGAGCGGATAACGCTGCGCGAAATCCTGCGCGAGACGCACCAATGCGTCGTAAACGGCTTGATCGCCGTGCGGATGAAACTTGCCGATGACGTCGCCGACGACGCGTGCGCTTTTTTTGAATGCCGCACCTGGGTCGAGCCGCAGCAGGCGCATCGCAAAGAGCAGACGGCGATGGACAGGTTTGAGGCCGTCGCGCGCGTCGGGCAGCGCCCGGTTCATGATCGTGGAGAGCGCGTAGGCGAGATAACGCTCTTCGAGCGCTTCCCGCAGCGGGACCTCCTCGACTGCCGACTTTTCAGGAGGAATCAGCGTCTTTCCCATGGCCGATGGTTACAGCGCGGCGTTGCAATGGACAAGCGTGAGACGACCGGAGCGACAAGCCGTGAACGGGCCCGTTCAGGCGGCGCTCGGCGCCTTCCGCACAACAGCGGCGATGAAATGGCCGCGCGCATCCGAGAAAGATAATCCTCGCGGCTCAAGGGCATGGCGCGACAGAAAATATCCGGTCAGGCTGAACGCATCGGCAATATCCTCGCTCGTTGCCGATGCCGCGGCGTCCTGCAAAAAGGCGGGCAAGCGCAGAAGCTTCTCTCGCCACGGTTCCCCCGCCAGGCGTGAAACCGCGCGCCCGGATTTTGGCGACACATAGACCAGGTCCTCGGTCGATCCGGTCGAAGCGCATTGCCCGAGGTCGAGGCCGAATCCCAGTTCCGCGACGAGCTGCAATTCGAAACGGGCGATCATCGGCGCGACCGCGGCAGGGTCGTCGATACGGTTCAGAATTGTTTCCAGTGACGCATGCAATGCTGCGTGAGGGTCGCGCTCCGGCAACAATCGGAGCAAGGCGCCAAGATGAGCGACGCCAAAGATCGCGTGCGAAGCCGCAAAAAGCGCCGCCGCCCGCAGCTGCAATCCTTCAACCGTATAATTTCCGAGATGCTCGTCGAGTCTCGCCCTCCAGATGGCGCTGACGCTGTTGCCGGCCTGCAAAACCGGCTTTAGCCGTGAACCGAAACCGCCGCGAACCAGTCCGAGATGGCGGCCATGCCCGCGAGTCATCAATTCGAGGATGGCATTGGCCTCCCCGTGCCGCTTCACCCCGAGTACGATTCCTTCGTCAGCCCATTGCATGATGTCGTGCGGACAGCTCGCGCGGTTTCGCCTCACTCTTCCGGAAATTCGAGCCCCATGGCCCGATAGCGCTCCGGATCGTCGCCCCAGTTCTCTCTCACCTTTACAAACAGAAACAAGTCGGCTTTCGTTTCCAGGATCTCGGCAATCTCCTTGCGCGCCGCCGCGCCGATCGCCTTGATCGTTCGCCCCGCCTTTCCGAGCACGATCTTGCGCTGGCTTTCGCGCTCAACGTAGATCGTTTGCTCGATGCGGACACCTCCCCCGCGCAGTTCTTTCCACGCTTCCGTTTCAACGGTCGAATGATACGGCAGCTCCTGGTGTAGCTGCTCGAACAATTTTTCGCGCGTGATTTCCGCCGCGAGTTGCCGCAGCGGCGCGTCCGATATCTGATCCTCCGGATAGAGCCACGGCCCCTCAGGCACGCGTGCGGCAAGCCATTTTTTCAGGTCTGCAACTCCATCCGCCTTCAGCGCCGAAATCATGAAGGTGGCAGCAAACGTTGCCTTGGCATTGACCATATGTGAAAGCGCCAGCAGCGCTTGCTTGGCGACGAGATCGATCTTGTTGAAAATCAAGGCTTTCGAAGGCTCCGCCTCGGTGAGCCGCTCAAGCAGCCGCTCGGCCTCGTCATCCAGTCCTTTGCGAGCATCGATCATGACGCCGATCAGGTCTGCTTCATGAGCACCGCTCCATGCGCTGGTGACCATGGCGCGGTCGAGCCGGCGGCGCGGCGCGAATATTCCCGGTGTGTCCACGAATATCAGTTGCGAATTGCCTTCCACGGCTATGCCGCGGGTGAGTGCGCGAGTGGTCTGCACCTTGCGAGAAACAATCGAAATTTTCGAGCCCACCAGCGCATTGAGCAGAGTCGATTTTCCGGCATTCGGCGCTCCGATCAGAGCAACAAAGCCGCAGCGGGTATTGCCGGCGGCACGCTCCGTTTCAAGCATCAATCTTGTCCGTCGACACACCCTCGCGTGTCAGCATGGCCGCGGCCGCCGCTTGTTCGGCCGCGCGTTTTGAGCTGCCAAGCCCCTCTGCGGGCGGCCGATTGGGCAGCACCACTGCGACACGGAACTCGGGATGATGATGCGGCCCGGTGCGCGCCAATTCCTGATAGGCGGGAGTCGGCAAGCCTCGCGCCTGTGCCCATTCTTGCAGCATCGTCTTTGGATCGCGTAGCGGCCTGAGCGGCGTCAGCATCCGTTCTTTCCAGAACCGCTCGATCACGGCTGCGGCGGATTCGTAGCCGCCATCGATAAAGACGGCTCCGATCAGCGCTTCGCAGGCATCGGCAAGGATTGTTGCACGCAGGCGGCCGCCGGCGTGCGATTCCGAATTCCCCAGCCTGAGCGCAGGGCCGAGGTCCATGTCGCGGGCGACCTCGGCGCAAGTTTCCTTCCGGACCAGGTCGGCGAGCCGCCGCGACAACTCACCCTCATTCGCCTTCTGAAACGCGTGATAGAGCATGTCGGAGATGACAACGCCGAGCACGTGATCGCCGAGAAACTCGAGCCGCTGATAGCTCGCAATCCGGTTCTGCGGCCCGCCTGAGATGGCGGAAATATGCGTGAGCGCGCGTTCGAGCAGCGACTTGTCGGCGAATTTAAAGCCGATCTTTTCTTCGAGAGCGGTTCTGTCTTTCGCCTTGCGGCTCATCTGACGATCGTAAATAAACGGCCCCAGCGCACGGAAAACGGCCAGCGCCAAAATTCCCACGCGCGCTCACCTTCGTAAACCGAGAAGAAGATGAGTTGTGCTTTGCCGACAATGTTTTCGAACGGCACCATCCCGACCTGCGGAAAGCGGCTATCGGTCGAGTTATCGCGATTGTCGCCCATCATGAAATAATGGCCGGGCGGAACGGTATAGACCTGCGTGTTATCGGCAAATCCGTTGTCCACCAGATCGAGCGAATAATAGCTCACGCCGTTCGGCAAAGTTTCCTTCCACCGCTTTACGGGCGCTTCTAGCCGTCCTTCTTCGTTTTCGACGTAATCCGAGGCGCGCTCGCGCTTCACCGGCTGGCCATTGATGTACAATAGGCCGTCGATCATCTGGATACGATCGCCCGGCAGACCGATGACGCGCTTGATGTAATCGACCGAGGTGTCTTTCGGCAAACGGAACACGACCACGTCGCCGCGTTGCGGCGGCAGACTGCCGGGAATGCGGCCGGAGAAGAGCGGCGGCGAAAACGGCAGCGAGAAATGGCTGTAGCCGTATGAATATTTCGAAACGAACAGGTAGTCGCCGACCAACAAAGTGGCCTTCATCGAGCCGGACGGAATATTGAACGGCTGGAACAGAAACGTGCGGATAACCAAGGCGATGATGAGCGCGTGGATAACCACACGGACCGTTTCGGCAAAGCCGCCCTCATTCCGTTTTGTTCCGGATGTCACGCTCATCGGCCTCTCGTTTGCGTTCGGCGCGCCCTGCGACCTTCTAGCCGCTGGTCGGGCGAGGCGCAATCAGCACGGCGGCAAGCGCCTGAATGGATTAGGATTCTCCACGCCCATCCGCGCCCGATAGGGCCGAGATAATGACGAGCGCCTGCGCCATCGGACCCTCGTCCGTGAGCGTGACGTCAATGCGCGCTCTGCACCCCGTCGGCGTGATGACTTGCAGACGCTTCAGCGCGCCGCCGGTCAGCTGCATGGTTGGACGGCCGCTCGGCAAGTTGACGACCCCCATGTCGCGCCAGAACACGCCGGCGCGCAGACCGGTTCCGAGCGCCTTCGCGCACGCCTCCTTGGCGGCAAACCGCTTCGCATAGGTCTCAACGCGGTTCGCGCGGCGATCCGCCTTGGCGCGTTCGGCTGCCGTGAAGATACGGTCCAGAAAGCGGTCGCCGTGGCGCTTGAGCGTCTGCTCGATGCGGCGCGCATCGACAATATCGGAACCGATGCCGATGATCATGAGATCGCCTTCACGCGCGCACGGCCTCGGTCCATCGCCAGACGCATCGCACGTATCGCCTCATCGAGCCCCTCGAATACGGATTCGCCGACCAGAAAATGCCCGATATTGAGTTCGACGATCTCCGATAGCGCCGCGATCATTTCGGCAGTGCCATAATCGAGGCCGTGTCCGGCGTGAACTTCCAAGCCCAATTGATTCGCTCGCATTGCACCGGCGCGGATCAATTCCCACTCCGCTTCGGCCTCGCCCTTTCGTCCTTCCATGACGGCGTCGCACCAGGAGCCGGTGTGCAGTTCAACCACAGGCGCGCCCACACGAACGGCCGCTTCGATCTGCTCGGGAGCGGCGCCGATAAAAAGCGAAACGTGGATACCGTTGCGCTTGAGTTCAGCGACCGCGGGCGCAAGCTGGGCGGCCTGACGGACGACGTCGAGCCCCCCTTCCGTCGTGCGCTCGGTGCGCTTCTCCGGCACCAGACATGCGGCATGCGGCTTTGTCTTGACGGCGATCGCCACCATTTCGTCGGTGGCCGCCATTTCGAAATTGAGCGGCTTGTCGATCTCCGCCTTCAACCGCGCGATGTCGTCGTCGCGGATGTGACGCCGGTCCTCGCGCAGATGCGCGGTTATGCCGTCGGCGCCAGCCGCGATGGCGAGCCGCGCTGCCCGTACCGGATCGGGATGACGGCCGCCGCGCGCATTCCGGATGGTGGCGACATGATCGACGTTGACGCCGAGGCGCAGGTATTCGGACATCTACCCGTTCACCCGGTCGACTTTTGCCACCATCGGCTTTGCGCGCAGCTGGGCAATGATGGCGGTGAGGTGTTTCAGGTCGTAGACCTCAAGATCGATCAACACGTCGGTGAAGTCCGGCGCCCGCCTCGTCATGCGGATGTTGTCGATATTGCCGTCATGCTCGGCGATGACCTGCGCGATCTGCGCAAGCGAACCCGGTTCGTTGACGGATTGCACGCTGACACGCGCCGGAAAGCGCCGCGGGGTCCGCTCGTCCGCGTCCCAACGCACGTCGAGCCAGCGCTCCGGCTTGTCCTCAAATTCGCTGAGCGCCGCCGATTGAATCGGATAAATCGTGATTCCCTCGCCCGGCGTAAGAATGCCGACGATGCGATCCCCCGGCACCGCCCCGCCATTGGGCGCGAAGCGCACCGGCAAATCCGTGTTGATGCCGCGGATCGGGATGGCAACGCTGCTGGCGCCGTCGCCGTCCGTGCTCATGCCGGGAATTTTGAACTTCACCGCGGAGAATCGCTTGAGGCCGAACCAGCCGCTTTCCGCTTTTTGCCGCTTGGCG
>JAICMO010000260.1 GCA_025929185.1 Pseudolabrys sp. | reverse complement strand
TGGCATGCAGAACGGATTCCTGGCGAACATCGCCGTCGTCGGCGGTCTGTTGCTGCTGTTGCAAAACGTAATGTGATGGCGACGACCGGTGGATCAACAAACAAGATCGCCGCGCCTCGATCCGCTACCGCCTGAGACCACGCCGGAGATGAAGGAGGAGTTCGACTCTTTCTTCAAAACGCTCGGCTTCGTACCGAACAGCGTGCTGACGATGCAGCGCAAGCCGGCGCTGGCCAAGGCCTTTGTGCAAATCCAGCGTGCGATCTGGGCGCCGGACAGCAAGGTCGATCGTGGCCTCAAGCGGCTGGTGGCGCATGTCGCAAGCCGCGCCGCTGCCGATCCCTACAGCATGGCGCACACGGCAAGCGGCGCGCTGCACTTTGGAATCCCTGCGGAAAAGCTGCTCGCGGCAAAGGATTTCCGCACGAGCAGCCTGTTCACGCCGGCGGAAAAGAGTGCTCTCGAGCTTGCGGTTGTGGCGGCCAAAGGCGGCGAGGCGGTCACCGATTCGATGTTTGTCGAATTGCGCAAGCATTGGAGCGAGGAACAGATCGTCGAATTGGTCGGCGTTATCGCCATCGCGGGTTTCCTCTCGCGCTGGAACGGCATCATGGCAACGCGGATCGAAGACGAGCCGAACGAAGTCGGCGAAAAATATCTCGCGAGCCAAGGCTGGAGCGCCGGCGCGCACCGGCGGTAAGCGGGACGGCTTTGGATCGATTCATCATGCCCGCGCTCGTCGGGGGCATCCACGTTCCAACGGGGACCCAAGACCAAAGACGTGGGATGGCCGGGAGAAGCCCGGCCGTGGCGGAGGGCACGAACTTCACGATTCGATTTACCTATTGCGGGCGGTGGCGTTTGACCGCCTCAGGGTTTGTCGAGTCGACGCCCATATAGACGCCGCGCTCCCATTTGCGCTTGAGCGGGTCGGAAACCTTCAGCGCCATCCTGCCGATATTCTGGATTTCGATCTCCACGGTCTCGCCGTCTTGCAGCGCACCGAGACCCTCATGATTGGTGCCGCACGCGATGAGGTCACCGGAATTCATTGTCATCACGGTTGTGGCGAACTCGATCAATTCCGGCACGCGATGCTCCATATCGTCGGTGTTATAATTGTGCCGGAGCTGGCCATCGTTCCAGAACCGCACGATGAGGTCGTTCGGGTCTTTCACTTCGTCGGCGGTCGCAATGCATGGTCCGATCGGCGCAAATGTATCGAACGATTTGCCAAGCCAGCTTGTGAGGGGATTCGCCGGCCATGTCTTGCGGCCTTGCTCGCGCGCGGAAACGTCAATCATCGCGGTATAGCCGAAGATCGCGCGCTGCCAATCCTTCGCCTTCACCATCTTTGCCGGTCCCCTGATTACAAGGGCTAGCTCCGCCTCATGCATGAAAATCCACGGCACCGTGAATTCCGGCAGCACGATGGTATCGCCGGGCCCGATCACGGCATCCGGATTTTTCATGAACATGTTGAGCGGCCGCGCCTCGCGCTGGGCGTGCTCCCAGTAGTTGGCGATGCAGGCCAGAATTTTGCCAGGGCGCGGCAGCGGCGGGCGTAATTTCACGCTGTCGAGCGGCAGTGCGTCGCCGCTATCTGAAAGCTTTTCCAACGCCAGACGCAGTCGATCGAAATCGTCGATAATGCCTTGCATCGTCAGTTGCGGCGTGTGGCCCCGCCGCACGGTGGATGAGATATCGACGACGCCGCGCTCGGTCAGCATGCCGGGCACGACATCGGTGCCCTGCGGCGTTTGGAACAGCACAAGCTTCACGAGGCTTCTCCTTGATCAAATTACGGCGCTCCGGCGGGATTTGCGGTTGCGCCCGGGACGGGGCTTCATAAGTTACACGCCGTGGGGTTCAATGTGTTGCGAAATCAAATTGCTTTGGTCATTGACTAGACGTGGCGTTAGCGGAGCGTGGCATGAGCGGCAAGTCGGGTAACGGGTCCACAAAATCGCAACGAAAATTGCGCTCGCAGCTCTGGTTCGATAACCCCGACAATCCCGGCATGACGGCACTCTACCTCGAGCGCTATTTGAATTTCGGCCTGACCAGGCGGGAGCTCACCTCCGGCAAGCCCATCATCGGCATCGCGCAGACCGGCTCCGATCTTTCTCCTTGCAACCGTCATCACCTCGAGCTTGCGAAGCGCGTGCGCGAAGGTATCCGCGACGCGGGCGGGATTGCCTTCGAATTTCCGACCCATCCCATTCAGGAAACGGGCAAGCGCCCAACCGCCGCACTCGATCGCAATCTCGCTTACCTCAGTCTCGTCGAAGTGCTGTTCGGCTATCCGCTGGACGGCGCCGTGCTGACGACCGGCTGCGACAAAACTACGCCGGCGTGCCTGATGGCGGCAGCAAGCGTGAATATCCCTGCGATCGTGCTGTCCGGCGGCCCGATGCTGAACGGCTGGTGGAAGGGCGAGCGCGCCGGCTCCGGCACGGTCGTGTGGCAGGCGCGCGAGGATCACGCCGCCGGCAAGATCGACTACAAGGAGTTCCTCGACATCGTCACGTCGTCCGCACCATCCATCGGGCACTGCAACACCATGGGCACGGCCTCGACCATGAACGCGCTCGCCGAAGCGCTCGGCATGTCGCTGCCCGGTTGTGCCGCCATTCCGGCGCCTTATCGCGAGCGCGCGCAGATCGCCTATGAGACCGGCGTGCGCGC
>JAICMO010000131.1 GCA_025929185.1 Pseudolabrys sp. | reverse complement strand
CGTCATGATTGCCTTCGATTCTATCGAGAAAGCAAAAGCCTGGAACAACTCGGACGCCATCAAGAAAATCAATGCCGTGCGCTTCAAGACGACGAAGTCGCGTGCGTTTGCGGTCGAAGGAGTTTCCAAGTAGCTGCAGGCGCAGCGACGGAATGAAGCCAGAACTCTGGTTCGCGTGGACTACAGCTTGTCGATAATCTTCCCTCTCCTCACACGAGGAGAGGGCGTGACGCCGACGCTGCCGGACCGCCTCAGCCGACAACAACCCGGTGCTAGAAAAAGCCGAGAGACTCACAGCCAGTGCCGGCCGGGAACGAGCTCTTCCATTTTCGCGCCGGGATATCGATGACGTGCACCGAGCCATCACCCTGGCAGGCGACAAACAATTCGTTGTCGCGGAAAGCCATGTCCATTGGCTGTCTGCCGACTTCGATCGCCACCTGATCGTTGAATGAAGGCGAGATCAGGCTCACGGTGTCGCTGTTGAGGCTGGTGACACCGAGCAAACTCCAATCCGGGCTGTAGCGGGCAATCTGCGCCGCCTTCGAAACGCTTTTGAGCATCACCGTGCGGCTGACGCGCTCGCTCGCCATATCGATCAGATAAAGCGCCGGCTCCGCGTCGCTGACGGTCACGACGGTGCGTCCGTCAGGCGAGATGGCGATGCCGGCGAGCGGATGGGGCGTCTTGATCTTGCCGAGCAATTTCCGTTTCGGAAGATCGATCACCGACACTTCGCTGTCTTCCTCGTTTTCGGTATAAAGCCGCTGCCCGTCCGGCGAGATGATAAGGCGGTGACCATTGGTCGAGCCGGAATCGATGGCGCCGGTGACCTTGTGCGTCGTGCGGTCGATCACCGCCACAACGGCACTGTTTTCGCACGTGATGTAGATGAGACCATCGGGCCCGAGCCTGAGCGTGTGCGGCGCGATGTAAGGCCGCAGATCGATGTCGCCAATGTGCTCACGTTTTAAAAGGTCGATGATGCACAACGTGTGGCCGGGATTGGGATTGCGGCCGTGGATTCCGTCGCCGAAGATCGGCACGTAGGCAAGGCCGGTCTCCGGCACGACAAGAAGCTCGTGCACGGTGCGCTGGAATCCGTCGAGAACTTTCTCGACCTCATAGGTAGTCGGGTTGAGAAAGAGGATTTTCGCCCCCATCTTGTCGACGCCGATCATTCCGCGGATTTTGCCGTTCATGCGCTGTTGCTTTCGTCTCTGCCGCTGCGACAACTACCACAACGCGACCGGAATATTGTAGGGATGGCGGGATGCAAGGCTCTTTTGATCGAGGAGACCCACAGTTGCTATCAAAGCGACAGGGTCACGCGATATAGCTGGGTTCACCGTTGCGGCGCGTGGTGGCCTGCAAGCTGCGGGCGGCAGGCGACGCGAATTTATGGAGCGTGAGGCGAGATGAGTAATGACAAGCGGCGGACATCGGAAGGGGCGATATTCTTTATGCTGTTCTGCCTCACGATTCCGGCGGCCAACTGGATGATCGGGAACGTGGGGACTTCGTGCGTTCCCAATGGCCCGTGCGTGGTGCCGGTCGCACCCGGCATTTCGGCGCCGTCCGGCGTGCTGATGATCGGGGCGGCGCTGGTGCTGCGCGACCTGGTCCAGCGCCGGCTGGGCCTTTTGGCGGGGCTTGCTGCGATTGTCATCGGTGCGGCGATTTCTGCTGCGGTTGCGCCTCCGGCGCTGGTGTGGGCTTCGGCTGCCGCTTTCCTCTTTTCGGAATTCACCGACTTTGCCGTTTACACGCCGCTCGCGCGGCGGCGTCTGGTGGCCGCTGTGTTCGCTTCGGGCGCGGTAGGCCTTGTCGTCGATTCGATCGTCTTTCTATGGCTTGCTTTCGGTTCGCTCGATTTCCTCCTGGGCCAGATTATCGGAAAGGCCTGGATGATCGCGCTGTCGTTGCCGTTGATTGCTTATTTGCGCCGGCGCGACGAGCGTATCGGCCTGATGCCTGCTTGAATTCTTGCCGCAAGGAGACCCCATGAGCTCCGCTCTCGAAATTCTGCGAAACGTCACGACCGGCACCATCACGACGATGCTGCTGAAGAAGGGGATCCGCCGCGCGTGGATGGCGGGCGCGATGCCGCTCGGCTTTTCCGGCAAGCGTATCGTGGGGCCTGCCTTCACGTTGCGCTTCGTGCCGGTGCGCGAGGACTTGGCGACGCCGGAAAGCTGGTCGAAACCGATCTCGACCCGCGGCGCGATCGAGGCGATGCCGGAGAATTGCGTTGTGGTCGCCGATGCCATGGGTGTGACCGGCGCCGGCATCTTTGGCGACATCCTGTGCATGCGCATGGTCAAGCGCGGCGTGTCGGCGCTCATCACCGATGGCGTCATGCGCGACAAGCACGGCGTGGTCGCCACCGGATTGCCGGTCTGGTGCGCGGGCGTGGCGGCGCCGGCATCCGTCAACCAGTTGACCTTCGTTGGCTGGAACGAACCGATCGGCTGTGGCGGCTGTGCGATTTTTCCCGACGACATTATCGTCGCCGATGACGACGGCGCAGTCGTCATTCCGAAGGCGCTCGCCGATTTCGTTGCGGAGGAGGGCGCCGAGCACGAGCGGCTGGAGAACTGGCTGGTGCAGGAAGTCGAGAAGGGCGCCAAGCTTCCCGGCCTTTATCCCCCGAACGAAGAAAACAAGAAGCGGTACGAGGAGTGGAAGAAGAAGCAGTAGATGTTCTTCATCCTGTCCAAGACTGCCGGTTTTCTTGCGCTTCCCTCGAATGTCCTGATTGTCATCGGGCTGCTCGGGCTGCTGCTTCTGCTCGCGCGTTACCGGCGCCTGGGCACGACGCTCGCCGCTATCAGTCTCGTGCTTTTGGCGGTTCTCGGGTTTTCGCCGGCCGGCACATTATTGGCCCGTCCGCTCGAAAACCGCTTTCCGGCCTGGGATGCGACGCGCGGAGCGCCCGCTGGCATCGTTGTCCTGGGCGGCGAGATTTATCCGGAGCTCTCGCGTGACCGCGGCATAACCGCGATTACCGCCTCCGCTGGCCGCGTGATTGCAATGGTGAAGCTCGCGCGTCAATTTCCTTCGGCGCGCATTATTTATTCCGGCGGCAACGCCAGCCTCATTCCGGGCGGCCCTGCCGAGGCGGACTTCGTTGGTTCGCTATTGGACGATTTCGGCATCCAGCGCAGCCGGATTACCCTTGAAACCCGTTCGCGCAACACGGCGGAGAACGCCGAATTCAGCAAGCAACTGGCGCAGTCAAAGCCGGGACAGCGCTGGCTGCTGGTGACCTCGGCTATGCACATGCCGCGTGCCATCGGCTGCTTCCGCCGCGCCGGCTTTCCGGTCGAAGCTTATCCCGTGGACTGGCGCACGCTGAAGGCCGGTGCAGTGACCCCGAAGACGCTTGCCGGTGGATTGGGCGCTGTCGATGATGCGATCCACGAATGGATCGGGCTTGCGGCCTATTGGGCGACCGGCCGCACCAGCGCGTTTTTCCCAGGTCCGATAAACTAGCCTAGCACGAACTCAATCAAGCCGATGACCGCTCGCGTTTGAAGCGGAATTGTCCAGGTGGACCATAAGCCAAGCACAAGCAAAGATGGAATTACATTGAGAAAGAGCGACGACAGCGGAGCGGCAGTATGAGCTATTTCGGATGCTGTGAGTGAGTGAGCGGTAGCTCACGGGACTCCAAGACCTTACGAGCGAGGTTTTGCCTCGCGTTACATTCAGCTCAGACCCGCGGCGCGAAACGCTTCCATATAGCTCTGTTGAACGGCCGCCCGAGACCATTTCAACTCCTGCTTGATCCAATCCAGCGAAATGCTTGGGCTCATGCATTTCAATTTAGCAAGCGCGTTCTTGGCCTCAGCACGTCGACCTGCAAGTGCGCAATTCGCGACAAGCTGACGATAGGCTGGTATTAACAGTGGGCTTTCGGCGATAGCCCTTCTTGCAAACTCGATACCATCATTGTACTGGCCGGTAATCAGACAGGCTGATGCACGAACGTTGTCGTAGACTCCCTGATGACCATAGGCGAGCAAGTCGAACGCGCTCAGCGCCCGCCCCAATTCTGCTCGTTCCGAAATTCCTTGCGCTGAGCCAGCACGCGCCAAAGCGAGCGCAAGGAGATAGTGTCCCATCGCCAGCTTCGGATTGAGCTTGAGTGCGCGCTCGATCGGCAACACGGCTTCTTCCGGCTCGTGCCAGATTTGTGCGTAGCCGAGCGCTAGATGTGCCCAAGGCTCTTCCGGATTGAGAGCCAAGGCTGCCTCGACCGCACGTAGCGCGACCGGTATTGCGTCGCATCGGCGTTGCCATCCCTGCTGCACGCCAAGCGTAACAGCGAACGAAAATAAACTGTAAATGGTTGCCGATTTGATATCGTGCTTGAACGCCGCTTCAAGTAGATTCTGCGCAGTCTCGACCTGGGACCTAAGCCGGCTGTTCATCATGGATAGAATGCGAACGATAAACTCCCATGAGCCAGGATTTTTCCCCATCTCGCCTTCGGCACAAAGACGGCCTGCCAAATAGACTTGATGGACAACAGCCGCCGCGATCGTATTGTCGATGCCACGGTCCAGTAATCCAACCGATTTGTCATTGTAGCGCTCGGACCAGATTTGGTTACCGGTCACGCCGTCGATGAGTCTTATAATAAGATGTACTTGCCCTTTGCTCTGACGAACACTTCCCTCGAGCAGATAACGAACTCCGAGCCTTTGCGATATTCGTCGGGCCTCGACTACCTTGTTCTTGTATTCGAACGACGAATTTCGAGCCGCTACGGACATCCAATCCGACATTGCGAAGGAGGTAATTATTTCCTCAGTCAGCGCATCCGCTAGGTTCGTTTGCGCATTTTTACCGCTCAAGTCTATCAACGGTAGCACGGCGATGGAGGGTCGTTCGAAATGAATTGAGGTGCTGTGATTTTCGGTGTTTTTGGAAGCAGCAGCATGATTGATTTCTTCAACATCGCCGACGAAGCGAAAACCCTTTGTACGAATGGTTCGGATCAAGCGCTGTGCAATTCCATCATCGTCGACTGCACGTCGGGCCGCGTTGATACGAGTGCTAAGCGCTCCATCCGACACAAAGCGATCGGGCCAAATTACAGAGAAGATGTCGTCTCGGGTTACAACCCGATCGCGGGAGGCGATTAGATATTCCAATAAATCAAAGACCTGCGGCTCCAATGGCCGCAGCTGGCCAAAGCGATGTAATTCACGTTTGTCTGTATCGAGCAGAAAATTTTCAAACCGGTAGCGCATTTCACGCCCCCGCCAGTTCGGCCCGCAACGCCAGATTGTAGCAATGAAAACCAACCCCGTCTTGCTCAAATCTTAAGCTGGTCTTAAAGCGCGGCCCTGTCTGTCGTGGCATATGAGTCTCCTCTGAATACAGGAGGAGTCGATGGGCTATATGACACGACGGGCGTTTATGCTGACGGCAGCGGTAGTCCCGGTCGCTTCGCCCTTTGTTGCCCGTGCACAAACGTCAATCATCAAACTAATCGTGCCAGTACCTCCGGGCGGCACCCTCGATCCGATTGCAAGGCTCGCGCAGCCTGGCTTGGAGGAAAGGCTTGGCAAAACCGTCATCATTGAGAACAAGCCGGGCGCTTCCGGCAGCCTCGGCGCAGCCCTGGTCGCCCACGCTCCTGCCGACGGCACCTCATGGCTTTTCGTCTATGAGACCCAAGCCATCAATCCGTTCCTCATGCACCTGACGTTCGACAGCGAGAAAGACCTTGAGCCGGTCCAGTTGATCGGCACGGCACCGGCCATTCTTGCAAAAAACTTCTCCCGACCTTGGCACGATATCCGCGAGGTGCTCGCGGCAGCGAAAACAAAGCCGAATACTATCTCGTACGCATCCACCGGCGTGGGGAGCATCGGTCATCTGGCGATGACGGCATTATCGGCCCGAGCCGGCGTTCAAATGATCCATGTCCCGTATAAGGGCGGCGGTCCGGCCCTCAAGGACGCTATCGCTGGTCATGTTGACAACATCGTCGGCAGTGTTGCCCTCACGAGTCCACACATCAAGGAAGGCAAACTGGCTGGGATACTCAATTTCGGCGCCAAGCGGCTCAAGACAATGCCGGAAATCCCTACCGCTGCTGAATCTGGATTTCCTGGACTCGAGGCCTATGCGTGGTGGGGCGTGTTCGCGCCCAGAGGGACGCCGACCGCCACTAAGGAGCGGTTTGCTCGCGCACTCGCGGACACTCTGCGCGAGGCGAAAAACGCCCGTCGGATGTCGGAGACTTGGCAGATTGATTTGAGGTTGAACGGGCCGTCCGAACTCAGAGGGTTCTTTCGCTCCCAAATGAAGTTATGGGGTGCGGTTGTGAGAGACAATCATATAAGCGGCTGAGGCTGAAAGCTTGAAGCAGGCGAGGGGCATCAAGTGGCATCGCTCTGGATTCCCGTTGCGCGAAAATGAGCGGAGTGTGGTTCAACTTTAGCGGATCAAGTTTCCGGCCCAAGCGCGCTCAATCAACTGAGCTCCTTGCGCACGATCGCCGCGCCCTTGGCGAGCGATTGCAGTTTCCCGAACGCGACCGCGCGCGGAAGATATTTCATGCCGCAATCGGGAGCGGGGAGCAGGTTTTCCGGTGACACGTATTGAAGTCCGCGCCGGATGCGGGCGGCGACCGTCTCCGGCGTCTCGACGTCAAGGTCGCCGAGATTGAGCACGCCGAGCATGATCTTTTTTCCTGTAAGCTCCTTCAGCACGCCGAAATCGATATTGGGTTGCGCCGCCTCGATCGAAATCTGCTGCGCGATCGTCCCGGCAAGCTCCGGCAGGAAGGCATAGGCTTGCGGCTTCGTGTCTCCGGGCACGACGGCGGCATAGCCAAAGCAAAGGTGCACGACGGTCGGCACCTTGATGCCCTGGAGCGCGCGGTTGATCGCCTTCACGGCATAGCGTTTGGCTTTTTCCGGACTGGTTCGCAGCCACGGCTCATCGAGTTGGATAACGTCGGCGCCAGCCGCCTCGAGATCGCGCAATTCCTCATTGACGGCGACGGCGAAGTCCATCGTCATCGCTTCGTCGTCCTTGTAGAACGCGTCCTGCGCTTGCTGACTCATCGTGAACGGGCCGGGGAGGGTAATCTTCGCGAGCTTGTCGGTGTTGCGCCGAAGGAATTGCATGTCGCGCAATTCGATCGGCCGCGTGCGCCGGATTTTTCCGATCACGCGCGGAACCTTGGTCATGCCGCTGCGCGCCTTCACCTCGCCGGGATTTTCGATATCGATGCCGTCGAGCGCGGTGGCAAACCGGTTGGAGTAGCTTTCGCGCCGCATCTCGCCGTCGGTGATGACGTCGATGCCGGCGCGCTCCATGTCGCGGATGGCGAGAATTGTCGCGTCGTCCTGCGCCTGTTCCAGCAGGTCGGGCGACACGCGCCAAATCTCGCTCATGCGCACCCTCGGCACGACCTTCGAGAGCATCTCGCGGTTCACCAGCCAGTCCGGCTGCGGGTAGCTGCCGACGACAGAGGTCTGCAAAAGCGATTGCTGCATAGGAACGGCTCCTGAATGCGGACGGCGAGCGAGTAGCGTTGGAGGAACACCGCTTTGTGATTGAGCGGCGGTTTTACTCACGTTATCGTTTTGGCCAATAGCCCCGCGATTCGTGTCAGCGTCGACTGTTTGCACAAGTTCCATCTGCGTATCCGTGCTCGGTGTCAACGGAGCCTCCCAAGGAGAGGATCGTCGGATGTCGATCAACCTGCATTCGTTTTTTCCATCGGTGGTGGCAGCGGACCCGGTTCAAGGCGAGTCTGACGATGCCCGCGCTGCCCGTCGCGAGAAGATCGTGACCGTGCTCGCGACGGCGACCGCGGTGCTTATTGTTGCCGCCGTCGCTGTGCTGATGGGAATGGCCTGAGGCGTATCAGCCCTTCGGCGCGGACGAGAACGCCTTGCGCGAGTCGGAGGCGAATTGCCGCCGCCACATCACCACGACCACGGCGCTCGTGGTGATGGCGAGCGGGATCGGCCCCAGGAACCAGCCGAGGTAGCCGAGCGCGAAAAACAGAGCCCGCTGACCACGGTTGAAATGGCGGCCGGCATCGGCGCAGATGCGCGATGTACGATGCGCGTAGGCGCGCGCTGCCGGCGTATCCTTTTCCGCGATCGGCGGCGCGGCGCCGACCATGATGGCGACGTAGTTGTAAAGCCGGTAAGACCAGGCGAATTTGAAGAAAGCATAAGCGAAGATGACGGCGAGGCCGAGCATCTTGGCCTCCCAGAGCGCCGCCGTTTGCGCCCCGCCGAACGGCAGCACGGTCATGAGCGTGATGATCTGATCTGTCGAGCGCAGCAGCGTGAGCGTTCCGCCGATGGCGATCAGCGACGCTGAGGCGAAAAACGCGGTGCCGTTCTGCAAGGCGGCGGTGACCTGCGCATCGACCATTCGCATCTCGCGCGCGAGCAAGCGCTCCATCCATTCGTCGCGATAATTATTCATCAGCGCGTTCAAACCGTCATTGCCCTTCGCCGTCTTCTCGATGGCGGCCGAGTAGGCGAGCCACGCGCCGACAAACCAGGCCAGCGCCAGGCCATCCAGAATGCTGAAATTGAGCATCGCGCGATTCCCCTTAAAAGGCATGGTGCCCGCTCGGCCGTTGGCCGGCAACAGCGGCCCGCGCTTGAGCGCGTCGTTGAGCTCTGCCACGATTGCGCCGGAGGTCCATCAATGCCGCAAAACATCACCACCGGATACAAGGCTCTGGTCGAGGCCGCCGAGCGCGAAGTCGAGACCATTCCCGCCGAGGAGGCGATCAAGCTCGCCGGCCGTGACGACGTCGTGCTGGTCGATATCCGGGACATTCGCGAGCTTCAGCGCGACGGCAGAGTGCCGGGCGCCTTCCATTGTCCGCGCGGCATGCTGGAATTCTGGATCGATCCGAACGGCTCGTATTTCAAGCCGGTATTCGGCGAGGACAAGAAGTTCGTCTTCTTCTGCGCCGGCGGCTTGCGCTCGGCGCTCGCGGCGCAGATAGCGCAGCGCATGGGGCTCAAGCCGGTCGCCCACATCAAGGGCGGTTTCGGCGACTGGAAGAAGGCCGGCGGGCCGGTGACGCCGCCGGCTGAGCCGAAGAAGGCTTAATTCGATTCATCGACGCCGTGCGTGAGGACGATCAGAAAAATTCGTTTGCGGCGAAAATTCTAACGATCAGACTCGACATGCTTTGAGGACTCGGGGCGTTCCAATGACGTTGAAGCTGATAATCGGTAACAAGAACTATTCGTCCTGGTCGTTGCGGCCGTGGCTTGCCATGAAAGTGGTGGGCATCCCATTCGAGGAAGAAGTGATCCCGCTCTACGAGCCGGGCAGCCGCGAACGCGTCCTGCATTATTCGCCGGCCGGCAAGGTGCCTGTGCTACTGGATGGCAAGACGCGCATTTGGGAGTCGCTTGCGATCCTCGAATATTTGGCGGAGCAATTTCCCGACGCGCGGCTTTGGCCCGTCGACAAAACGGCGCGCGCCCACGCGCGTGCAATATCGCACGAAATGCACGCGGGCTTTGCGCCGCTACGGCGCAATTGTCCGATGAACATGTGGGCGCCGCCGGCCAAAAGGGACAAGCCGCCGGAAGTCTATGACGACGCCGGCCGGATCGACGCGCTTTGGACGGACTGCCGCCAACGTTTCGGGGAGGGCGGTCCATTCCTGTTCGGCGCCTTTACAGCGGCTGACGCCATGTACGCGCCGGTCGTTTCGCGCTTTCACACCTATGCGATCGACGTCGGGCCTGCGGTGCGCGCCTACATGGAAGCGGTCATGGCCTTGCCCGCCTGGTTGGAATGGCGGGCGGCGGCGCTCGAGGAGCCGTGGGTGATGCAGGGCAACGAGCCCGACTGGCCCACCGTTCGAAAAATCTGAAAATTTGCCGACATTGTGCCGCACCCGCTGCGGATTGCCATAAGTTCCAAATTTTCGTCATTATTCGGCGCGAAACCCGATCTTCCTTTCCACGGCCGTCGGGAGCCGTGTTCTCAATCTGGGGGCGGCATCTGGCGGGACGCAAGGGGTCCACGCACGGAGTTGCCTTGTCATGAACCACCGATTTCTGGCGGTTGCTGCCGCCGTTTTTGTCCTATCCGCGCCGGCCTTTGCCGACAGCGCCAATCACGACGTGAAGGGACTTTACCTGTTGACCGACTATCCGGCGGTCACGGTGCGTCCCGGCACGACCTCGACCATCAGCCTGCGGCTTCAGAATTACGACCTCGCGCCGGAGCGACTGGCTCTTACCGTTTCCGGCGTGCCGGCAGGCTGGACGGCCACTTTGCTCGGTGGCGGCCAGCCGGTGGCGGCCGCGAT
>JAICMO010000052.1 GCA_025929185.1 Pseudolabrys sp. | reverse complement strand
GCGGCGATCATCATGTAGACGGCGGGCACCACGAACAACGTGAACAGCGTCCCGATGGACAAACCGCTTGCGATCACCAGTCCCATGTTGAAGCGGGACACCGCGCCGGCTCCGCTCGCGATGATCAGCGGGATGACGCCGAGCACCATCGCCGCCGTGGTCATCAAGATCGGCCGCAGGCGGATGCCGCAGGCTCCCTCAATGGCTTCGCGCTTGGATTTGCCTTGCTGCTGCAAGCCATTCGCGAACTCCACGATCAGAATGCCGTGCTTGCTGATGAGACCCATTAGCGTGACCAGGCCCACTTCGGTGTAGATGTTCAGGCTCGCCCCGCCCAATCCGATGCTGATGAAGATGAGGGCGCCGGCGATCGACATCGGCACCGACACAAGAATGATGAGCGGATCGCGGAAGCTCTCGAACAAGGCGGCAAGCGCAAGGAATATGATGATCAGCGCGAAGCCGAAGGTAATGAGGAAGCCACTCGACTCCTGCACGAATTGCCGCGACAGCCCGCCGTAATCGACGGAATAGCCTCGCGGTAGCGTGCGCTCGGCGAGGTTTTGCAGAAACGCGAGTGCGTCGGCCTGCGCCACGCCGGGCGCGGCAACGCCCTGGATGGTCGCGCTATTGAGCTGCTGAAAGTGATTGATCGATTGTGGAATCGTCTCGGTCTTGATCGTCGCAATCGTCGACAGCGGAATCGGGACCCCGTTCACGGTGCCGACGTAATAGTTGAGCAGCTGCTGAACATTCGCCCGGCTGGCGTGCTGCACCTGCGGGATCACTTTGTATGACCGCTGATCAAGGCTGAAATAGTTGACGTAACCGCCGCCCAACATGCTGGTCAGCGCCGCGCCGACATCGCTCATGCTCAGACCCAGCTGGGCGGCCTTGTTGCGGTCGATCTGAACGATCGCCTGCGGACTGTCGATCTTCAGATCGCTGTCCAGAAAGATGAACATGCCGTTCTTGACTGCTTCCTGCAAAAACTTTTGCGCGACGTCATTCAGCTTGTCGAACGAATCCGTGGTTTGCAGCACGAACTGAACGGGCAAGCCTTGGCTGCCGGGAAGAGGCGGCAACTGGAACGCGGCGACGCGCGCGCCGGCAATGCTGTTGAGCTCATTCTGAATGACGGGCTGCAATTCGTTCGTCGTCTTCGCCCGCTCATCCCAAGGCTTGAACACCATGCCCGCGATCGACGTGCCTGGCGCGTCGATCTGGAAGACATGCGCCGTTTCCGGATGCTTGGCGAAAATCTGATACACCTGCTTTGCATAAACGAGCTTCTGCTGAAGCGTCGCATTGGCGGGCAGCGTCGAAGAGGCGATGATAATGCCCTGGTCTTCTTGCGGCGCGAGCTCGCTCTTTGCGCCGGCGTACAGAAAATAGATGCTGCCGAGCACGATGGCGGCGAACACCGTCGTCACCGGCACGTAATTCAAACTGCCGTGCAACCAGCGCTCGTAGCGACCGCGAAGCCGCTCGAAAGCCCGATCGATGAAATCCGTCAGGCGGTCCTGCCAACCGGGATTGCCCGGATCGCGCGGTTTCAGGATGCGCGAGCACATCATCGGCGAGAGTGTCAATGCAATGATCGCCGATACGGTGACGGTGCCGACCAATGTGAAGGCAAATTCCGTGAACAGCGCGCCGGTCAATCCTCCCTGGAATCCGATCGGCACATAAACCGCGATCAGCACCACCGTCATGGCGATGATCGGGCTGCCGAGCTCGCGCGCCGCGACGATTGCCGCCGGTATAAGGCGCATGCCTTGCGCAAGATGCCGGTTCACGTTTTCAACCACGATGATGGCGTCGTCGACCACCAATCCGATCGCCAGCACGAGCGCCAAAAGAGTGAGAAGATTGATGGAGAAGCCGAGCGCCAGCATCATCGTGAACGTGCCGACGAGCGACAGCGGAATGGCAACGATCGGGATGAGAACCGATCGGAACGAGCCCAGAAACGCAAAAATCACCAGGGTCACGATGAGGAGCGCTTCGCCGAGCGTCCAGACCACCTCGCGGATCGAGCTGTTCACGAAATCGGTGGAATCGTAAATGATCGCGCCGCGCAGGCCCTGCGGCAGTTGCGCCTGAATGCTGGGGAATTCCTTTCGTACGCCCGAGATGACGCTCAGGAGATTCGCGCCCGGCGCGACCTGTATGCCGATATAGACCGCCTGCTTGCCATCGAAGGCGACCTGGGTGTTGTAGTCGTCGGCGCCAAGCGTGACATTGGCGACATCCTTCAAGCGCACAATGGCGCCGTTGGACTGCTTCAGCACGAGATTGGCGAATTCGCTGGCGCTATGCAGACTGGTGGAAGCGGCGAGATTGACCTGCACCATCTGGCCTTTGGTCGTGCCGAGCCCTGAAATGAAATCGTTGGCCTGTAACGCCCTCGCCACGTCCGTCGCGGTCAACCCGTAGGCGGCAAGTTTTTCAGGATCGAGCCAGGCACGTAACGCGAAGTTCTGCCCGCCCAGTATTTCCGCGGTCTGCACGCCCGGGACCGCCTGCAATTTGGGCTGAACCACCCGCGCGAGATAATCGGTGATCTTGTTGCGCGGCAGCACGTCGCTGTCGAAGCCCATATACATGGCGTCGACCGTCTGCCCGACCTTGACCGTCAGCACCGGCTGCTGCGTGCCGGACGGCAACTGGTTGAGCACCGATTGGATCTTGGAATTGATTTCAGTCAACGCCTTATCGGCATCGTAGTTGAGTCGCAGGTAGACGGTGATCGTGTTGATGCTGTTCTGGCTGGTCGAACTCATGTAGTCGATGCCATTCGCCTGCGCGATCGCATTCTCGAGCGGCGTCGCAATGAATCCCGCAATGACCGCCGGATCGGCGCCGTAATAGGTGGTCGTCACCGTGACGACCGTGTTTTCGGTGCGCGGATATTGCAGGATGGGCAGCGAGGTGACGGCTCGAATGCCGAGCACGAGGATCATCAGGCTGACGACGCTCGCCAGCACCGGACGGCGGATGAAGATGTCGGTGAAGTTCATGTTCATCGCGTCCACCGTAGTCCGGGAAGACTTACCGAAGTCCGCAATACAGCCATCGCAGCATACGCGATCCGGTACCGGCTACTCATTGGCGAGTTTCGGGTTGGGATTGTTAGGTGGTTGAACCGCGTTGTTGACAACGACCGGCGAGCTGTTGTGCAGCTTGACCTGACCCGAGGTAACGACGGTATCGCCATCCTTCACGCCGCTCAGGATCGCGACCTGGTCGCCGCGCGTGGCGCCGGTGGTGACGAAGGTCTGCCGCGCGACGAGCTGCGGATTGCCGTTCGCATCCTTGCCCTTTTCGTCGATCAGATAGACGATGTTGCCGTAGGAGTTGTAGGCGATCGCCGTCTGCGGAAGCGTGACGAAACGCTGCGGCGTGCCGGTGTCGATATCGACGGTGGCGTACATGCCGGGGAGGAGCAGATCGTCCTTGTTCGGCAGCTCGGCGCGGATTTGCACGTTGCGCGTGGCGGTGTCGACCTGCGAGTTGATGGCGAGGATCTCTCCTCTAAACGTGTGATTCGGAAACGTGTCGACTTTGGCCGTAATTTTTTGGCCGATCCTGAGTTGGGCGAGCGCCTTCTGCGGCAGATAGAAGTCGATGTAAATCGGATCGAGTTGCTGAAGCGTCACGATCGGCGCGCCGGCGGCGAGGTACTGACCGACATCGACCTGACGAATTCCGAGTCTGCCGGAAAACGGCGCCTTGATGGACTTGTAGTCGACGGTCGCCTGCTGCTGCGCAACCAGCGCTTCGGCGTTTTTCAAATTGCCCTCGTTGGTATCGAGCGTCTGTTGGCTTACCGCATTGCTCTTGATCAGAATGCGGTCGCGCTGAACGTTAAGGCGGGCAAGGTTTGCAGTCGCCTTGAGTGCGTTAAGACGAGCGACATCATCCTCGTTCATCAATTGCAGGAGCAGGTCGCCTTTTTTGACATCGGCGCCCGATTTGAAATGGATCTCGGATACGATACCGGAAATTTGAGCACTGAGGTTTGCGCCGTTGACGGCACGCACGCTGCCGACGGCCTCCAGCTGCGATTGCCATTCTTGCGAATGGGCAACCATCGTCGAGACGGTCTGGGGAGGGTTCGAGAGCTTCGCGAGAAACTTCCCGATCATTACGGACTTGAATGCTTGGAAGCCGAACACGCCGCCGAGCACCAGGCCGGTGATCACCAGCATGATCACCATGCGTTTGAGCATTGCGTTCTTTGACCTTCAGGTTGGCGGCATCGGTTGGGCCAAGCCGCAAAAAGTGCATTCCAGTGGAATGCCGCGTTATCGAGGCGGGGGGTGGTTCCCGCGACGCTGTAGCTAGGAAATGGAACCCGCGTCCGCTACCCCTACTTTCGCGCGATTTGACGTCAAAAGCCTCGGCCGGCGCGTGAAATCGCGTCGGTAGGGGCCGCTTTCAATAGCGACATCAGCGGCTTGCAAAAGACCCACAGGGCCGAAGAACGCTTCGGCCGGCGTTGTGAGTTGAGGAAGTTGCTCTACACTACGCTTCGTCGCGCAACTCGCCGCCGAGAAGGCCTGCCAAGGTGGCCGCCACCGCCCCAAACAACAGCGCAATAAACGACCAGAATGAAAAGTAAGCTGCCGCTTTCCGGGCTTCGTCCGTGATGTTTGCAGCCGCCTGACCGGCGGTGCCGCCGTGAGTCGACAGCACAGTGGTCACAAGCACTACCGCCGTCAGGATTCCAACTCCGATCACCCAAGCCATGAAGCCGTGCGCCGCATCGCGGAACTGCGTTTCCGGACCCGGAATGTGGTCGCGAATGCGCAGCCGCGCTGCCAAGTATCCACCGACGGCGTAGGCAACGGTTTGGGAAAATACCAGCCAAATCGCCCCGGCGATGGTCATCGTCGTGGTGCTCGGCCCGGAATATGGGGTGGAAACCGCAAGGCCGATGCCGGTGCCAAGCGCGATCATAAGGAAGGCGACAGCCCAGGCGGCGAGGGCTCCAGCTATCACGACGCCCCAGGTGAAGGCCGAGCGAGCTCCTTTTGTCTGAATGACTTCGACGTTTTCACCGACGATCGCCGTCTCGCTCATGCTCGCCTCCCGGCCGCTCGGCGGCCCTGCCGCGTTCCCGTGCCGGCAATTCAACCGGGCATGACGACGATAGTTCCACGTGCCGGGTTACGCGGAACAATGCTTGCTCGCCGGGCATTTAGGGAGCGCAAGACAGCATAGGAGCGAGCCATGCTCGGCTGGGTGGTCACGTTTCTCATTATCGGGCTGATCGCCGCCATTTTCGGCTTTGGCGGAATCGCCGGCACGTCCTTCGCGATCGCGAAGATCATTTTCTTCATTGCGTTGATCCTGCTGCTGATCTCGATCGTCGTTGGAACGATCCGGCGGCCGCTCTAGCGGCGCCTAAGCTTTCGGCATTGCGATCCGGCGGCCGACGGCCTCCGGTCGCGGCAAGCGCGAATGCGCGGCCTTCATGCGCGCGAGCGCGCGCAAAGCAGGCTCGCCAAACGGCACCACCTTTTTTGCCGCGATGTCGACATGCAAGGTCATGTTTTCGGAAGTGGCCGACACCCACCCTTCGGTGGCGTGGAAAAGCTGCTCGAAATAGTGCACGCGCTTGGCGTCGTAATCGAGCAGCTGAAAGGTCACGCGCACCGGATCCTCGGCGTGCAACTCGCGCAGATAGCGCACATGCACTTCGGCGGTGAATGTCGAATGTTTGTGCGTATTGAGATAATCGAGGCCGATGCCCAACAGCTCATAAGCTTCGTCTACCGTGCGATCGAACAGCACGTTGTAGTAAGCCATATTGAGGTGGCCGTTGTAGTCGATCCATGCCGGCTCGACACGCATCATGGAAGAGACAAACGGCGCGAAGAAAACGGGTTCAAGATCGACGCGGTCGAGCATCATGCGCTGATTGGATAGATCGCCTTCTCGCCGCTCAACACCCGCGCGACGTCCGATGCGCACTTGGTTTGCAGTTCGTTAAGCGCTTCGATCGAATAAAAGGCCGTGTGGGGGGAAATGATGACGTTGTCGCGCCCGAGCAGTGGGGAGTCCTTGGCGAGCGGCTCCGTCGTAACCACGTCGAGCGCGGCGCCCCCGACTTGACCAGAGTCGAGCGCGGCGACGAGCGCCGGCTCGTCGATGAGCGGACCGCGTGCGGTGTTGACGAGGTAAGCGCCCTTTTTCATTTTGGCGAACGCATCCGCGTTCATCAGGCCGCGCGAGGCTGGCGTGAGCGGCGCGTGCACCGAAACGTAGTCGGCGGTCTTGAGCAGCGTGTCGAAATCGACGCTGTTCACCTTTGCCGCCTGGAAGATTTCGGATTTGGCAAAGGGATCGTAGGCGATAACCTTCATCCGGAAGGCCTGCGCCTTTGGCGCGACGAGCCGCGGGATGTTGCCGAGGCCGACCAGGCCGAGAACCGTGCCTTCGATGCGTCGGATCGGCACCACGGCGGGCATTTCCCACCGGCCGCTCTGCACCAGCTTGTTCGATAGCGGAATCTTGCGAATGAGCGCGAGCAGCATCGCCATCGCATGATCGCTGACTTCGCGAATGCAATAATCCGGCACGTAGTTGACCGCGATGCCTTTTTCCTTCGCCGCCGGCAGATCGATGTTGTCGACGCCGAGGCCAAAGCGGCCGATCGCCCGACAGCGCGTGAGTTGGCGGAGAAGGTCGCCGCCGAGCTTGGCGTAGGTGACGAGGATCGCGTCGGCGTCTTTAGCGACCGCGAGAATGTCATCGGCGCCGCTGCTCTTCGACATGCGGAAGGTCGGGTTGAGGCGCGCCAGCGCGGCCTTCGCGGGCTCGAGGGAGGGGAAGACGCTGTCGGTGACGGCAATGACGGGCCCGCTCATGCACTACTCCAATGACGCAAAAAGCGGCGCCAAGCTACGACAGGCCGACGCTCGGCGTCCACTTTGCTAGCCCAACCCCGCCTTGCGGAATGCTTCGACGTAATGCTCGCGCTCGGCGGCGTGCCGGATCGGAATGTTGGTAGCGATCCAGGCAAGCGAGACGTTCGGCTGCGCACGCTTCAGATCGAGCAAGGCGGCTTTTGCGACGTCCGTCTGCCCGGCCATGGCGGCAGCCGCCGTCAGCACGCGATGACCGCCGACGAAGTCGGCTCGCTGGCGCACGGCTTCGCGCGCGAGCTTGATCGCTTCCGCGTAATCCCGGCCGACGAAACGCGCATATGAGACGATGCCACAGTAGATCGCGCGCAGCGGGTCGCGCGGGCTTAGACGAATCGCGCGCCGCGCGGCCTCATCGGCTTCCTGCCAGCGGCTGTTATAGGAAAGGCAGAGGCCATAATAAGCTTGCGCCATCGCGAAATTGGGGTTGAGCCGCAGCGCTGTTTCATATTCCGCAAGTGAATCGTCGAAGCGGCGCGCCATCAGGTAGACATGTCCGAGGGCGAGATGCGCCCAGGCGTCCTCGCTGTCGCTGCGAATGGCCGCATGAGCCGCGCGTTCGGCAACCGGCGCGGCGGTTGCTAAATCGGCCCAGCCCATATGGGCGCTGAACATGTAGCTATTGGCGAGTACGCCAAGCGCCTGCCCGTAATTGGGATCGATGCTGGTTGCCTTTTCGAGCAAGGCTTGCGCCACGACGTTATCCTGCCGGGTTACGCGCCAGTAATGCGCAAGCGCCCGCATCACCAAATCCCACGCGTCAAGGCTGTCCGGCGGCTTGCGCTGGGCGCGAAAATTTTCCGCGGCGTAGATTTGCGGCTCGATCGCGGCGACGATCGCCTCGGTTATCTCGTCCTGCACCGCAAAGACGTCCGACAAATTGCGGTCGTAGCGCTCGGCCCAAATATGGCTGCCGGTGGCGACGTTATTGAGCTGAGCCGTAATGCGCACGCGGCCCTCGTCCTTGCGCACACTGCCTTCGAGCACGTAGTTGACGCCAAGCTCGTCCCCGATCTGCGCAAGGTGAACAGCCTTGCCTTTGTAGGTAAACGAGGAGTTGCGCGCGATCACGAGAAACCAGCGGAGCTTCGACAGGGCGGTAATAATGTCTTCGCTGATTCCCTCGGAGAAGTAGTCCTGCTCGGCATCGCCGCTCATATTGACGAAGGGCAGCACGGCGATGGCCGGCCGGTCGGGCAGGGCGGGACGAGCCGCTTCGGCTGAGACGCTTCCCGCTTTCTCTGCCGCATCGAGCAGATCGCCGACAAAACGGACGCCTTTGCGCGCGACGGTGCGAATCAAGCGCTGCTCTTCCCCGCTATCGCCAATCGCCTTGCGCGCGGCATTGATGCGGCTCGTCAGGGTCGAGTCGGAGACGATCCGTCCGCCCCAAACCGAGGCGATCATGTCGTCTTTGCTGACGACGCGATCACGGTTCTGCACCAGATACACCAGCAGATCGAACACCTGCGGCTCGACGCCAATCTGCTCGGAGCCGCGCCGCAACTCGCGACGATCGGTATCAAGCACATGATTGGAAAATAGAAATCTCACGTCACAGTCCCTGACCGGACTACAAACCCGCTCTCACGAAATAATCAAGCCCGCGTCAAGGGTAAATCAAGAATAGAGGAAAGCCTTGCGGCCGCATCGGGCGCAAGAGTCATCTCTCCCGAGCCAGAAGGAGACGACGATGGCGCCCACGTCACAAGCCGTCAGCAAGACCGCACCCCGCATCGAAACGGCCGCAACGCCGCCAGATCTTGCAGCGCTCAAGGCGCGTCAGCAGGCCGCTTGGTCCTCGGGTGACTACGCCCTCATAGGGACCACGCTCCAGATCGTCGGCGAGGACCTTTGCGAAGCGCTCGACCTGCGCGCCGGGCAAAAGGTGCTCGACGTAGCCGCCGGCAACGGCAACGTCACGCTGGCCGCAGCGCACCGCTGGTGCGACGTGACGTCGACGGATTTCGTGCCGGCATTGTTGGATCGCGGCCGGGTGCGCGCGTCGGCCGAGGGCCTCACGATCGAATTCGCCGAAGCCGACGCCGAGGCGCTGCCCTTCCCCGACGGCACCTTCGATGCCGTCGTTTCGACCTTCGGCGTGATGTTCACGCCCAATCAGGAAAAGGCGGCCGCGCAGCTTCTCCGCGTCTGCAAGCCGGGCGGCAAGATCGGCCTCGCCAATTGGACGCCCGAAGGCTTTGTCGGTCAGATATTCAAAACGCTCGGCAAATATTTGCCGCCGCCGACGGGCGTGAAGTCGCCGCTGGCGTGGGGGACGCAGGAACGACTCAGCGAATTGTTCGGGCACGCCGCAAGCTCCATTCACGCTTCGCCGCGCCATTTCAACTTCCGCTATCGGTCTGGCGAGCATTTCGTCGAGGTGTTCAGGGCCTATTACGGCCCGATGCACAAGGCGTTCGCCGCGCTCGAAGCAGCCAAGCAGGATGCGCTGAAAAGCGATCTTCTCGCGCTCATCGAACGCAAGAACAAGGCGTTCGACGGCACCATGGTCGTGCCGGGTGAGTATCTCGAGGTCGTCATTACGAAGCGCTAGTGGCGGAAACACGCGGCGTTGCAAACTCGACCGATGCCGGCGCGCGGACGGGTCGCCGTGGGCTCGGCACAGCAAAAAGGAGCGATAAAATGAGTCGCATTTTCGGATTCCTTTATGGAATCGTCGCTTATCTCTTCTTCTTCGCAACCTTTCTCTATGCGATCGGCTTTGTGTCGGGCGTGGCGGTTCCGAAAACAATCGATAACGGGCCGACAACGCCGTTCGTCGCCGCTCTGATCATGGACCTTGTGCTGATGTCGATCTTCGCCATCCAGCACAGCGTGATGGCGCGCCCGCAGTTCAAGCAGATGTGGACGAAGATCGTTCCGGTTGTCGTCGAGCGCAGCACGTATGTATTGCTGGCGAGCCTCGCGCTGGCGCTGTTGATCTGGCAATGGCGACCGATTCAGAACGTGATCTGGCAGGTGCACGATCCGCGGCTGGCCAATGCGCTCGTCGCTCTCGAGGCGATCGGCTGGGCGATCGTGTTGCTCAGCACGTTCTTGATCAATCACTTCGAACTGTTCGGCCTGCACCAGGTCGCCAACAATCTCGTCGGCAAGGACATGCCGGCGGCGCGTTTCCGCACGCCGCTGTTCTATAATTTCGTTCGTCATCCGATCTATCTCGGCTTCATCATCGCGTTCTGGGCGACCCCGATGATGACGGCCGGACATCTGCTATTTGCGGCGGTTACGACGGCTTACATCTTTGTCGGCATCGCACTCGAGGAGCACGATTTGATCGCGCTGTTCGGCGATCAATACCGCGAATATCGCCGGCGGGTGTCGATGATCGTTCCCCTCCCGCGCAAGTCACCGCCGAGCAAGACGCGTGTGCGGCAATCTCCATAAACCGCGCGGGATTGCTGCCGGCAGTCTTCATTCACCGACAACGCATCCTCTGCTAACGTCCGACTGAATCATCGGACTTGGCAGAGGAATGCTTATGGCCTTGAGCAATGTCGCCGCCGGCAGAGCGCGCAACCAGACGTCGATTGAGAAGGCGGTAACGGCGCTCACGTCAACGTTCGGCAATCGCGTCGTCACGTCACAATCCGTGCGCGAGCAGCACGCCAACACGCTCACCTGGGTGCCAAATCAGCCGCCGGATGCGGTCGTCTACGCGCAAGCCGCGGAAGAGGTGCAGCAGATCGTTCGTGTGTGCGCGAGCCACGATGTGCCGGTCATCGCCTTCGGAACCGGCACTTCGCTCGAAGGCCACATCAACGCGCCGTTCGGCGGCATATCGATCGATTTCCGCGACATGAACAAGGTGCTCGCGGTCCACGCGGAGGACCTCGACTGCGTTATCCAGCCGGGTATCACGCGCAAGGCGCTCAACGAGCATTTGCGGGACCAAGGGCTGTTCTTTCCGATCGATCCTGGCGCCGATGCCTCGCTTGGGGGCATGGCTTCGACGCGCGCTTCGGGCACGAACGCAGTGCGCTACGGCACCATGAAAGACAATGTGCTGGCGATGAAAGTCGTGATGGCCAATGGCGAACTGATGACTACCTCGCGCAGGGCGAAGAAATCCTCGGCCGGTTATGATCTCACCCGCCTGATTGTCGGGGCGGAAGGAACGCTCGGAGTCATCACCGAACTGACGCTGAAGCTTGCAGGCATTCCGGAAGCGATCGCGTCGGGCGTCTGCCCGTTTCCATCGGTCGATGCAGCGTGCAACGCCGCTATCCTGACAATTCAGTCAGGAATACCGGTGGCGCGAATCGAGCTGCTCGACGCCTTACAGATCAAGGCGGTCAACTCGTATTCGAAGTTGACCCTGCCTGAAGTGCCGATGCTGTTCGTCGAATTCCACGGCACGGAGGCGAGCGTCGCGGAGCAGTCGCAGCGCTTCGGCGAAATCGCGAAGGAGCTTGGCGGCGGGCCGTTCGAGTGGGCGACCAAGCCGGAAGATCGTTCCCGCCTTTGGCAGGCGCGTCACGACGGATATTGGGCTGCGCGGCATCTGCGGCCCGGCGCCGCAACGTTCGCCACCGATGTGTGTGTGCCGATCTCCCGGCTCGCCGACTGCGTCACCGCCGCCCAGCGCGAAACCGCCAATCTCAGGCTGGTTGCGCCCATTCTCGGCCATGTCGGTGACGGCAATTTCCACCTCTCGCTGCTGGTGGACCTGAGCGACGACGATGAAATCAGGCGCGCCGGGCTATTGACCGAGCGCCTGGTGGAACTGGCGCTCTCGATGGGCGGCACCTGCACCGGCGAGCACGGGGTTGGCCAAGGCAAGATGAAGTACCTCCTGGCCGAACACGGTGCGCCGGCGCTCGCTGCGATGGTTGCGGTCAAGAGGGCGCTCGATCCGCAAAACATCATGAATCCCGGCAAGATCGTCGCGCTCGGATGACACAAGGCCGGCGACATAGAAATGCCGCCAAAGCCGGCAGAAATGGCGTAGAATCTCAGCCTGTCAAAGCGCGGACGTGGGTGGGCCTACGGACCCGCGCCGGAGTCGTGCGTGCAGACAACCCTGCTCGGTTTGGCCATTGCGATAATTCTGGCGCTCGTCGCGGCGCTGGTCGGTCCTTTCGTTATCGACTGGGGCAATCATCGGTCGGTATTCGAGGAGGAGGCAAGTCATTTCATCGGGGCGAAGGTCCGCGTGGCGGGCGCAATCGATGCGCGGCTGCTGCCGTCGCCGCGACTCGTCCTGCATGATGTCACGATCGGTTCCAACGGAAGCGGCCAGGTGCGCCTCCAATCGGTCGGCGTGGAGTTCGGTCTCGGCCCTCTGATGCGGGGCGAATGGCATGCGACCGAAATGGATATTGCCGGACTGGAACTGCACCTCGGCGTCGACAAGTCCGGTCGCATGCAGACGCCGGCGATCGCCGTCAAGTTCGATCCCGACGCGTTTTCGGTCGATCGGCTCAGCATCCACGATGGAAAGATTGTGGTCAGGGACGCAGCCAACGGCCGCGACCTGGTGCTCGACAAGGTGTGGTTCAACGGCGATGCGCGTTCGCTCTTAGGGCCGATCAAAGGCGAGGGTGCTTTCAAGCTTGGCGATGATCTTTACCCTTACCGATTGTCGGCGAGCCGGCTGGGTGATGACGACGCGTTCAAGCTTCGTCTGAACATCGATCCGCTCACTTATCCGCTTAGCATCGAAAGCGACGGGACCTTTTCCCTTGCGAACGACACGCCACAATTCGACGGGACGCTGAAAGTCGCCCGTCCGGTTACCATCGCACAGCGCGGCGCCAATCCGGTCACGCAGCCCTGGCGCGTGGACGGCAAGATCAAGATTACCGCATCGAGCGCTCTGATGGAGCAGCTCGAATTCCAGTACGGCACCGACGCGCAGGCGATCAAGCTGACCGGCACGGCCGATTTTGAATTCGGGGCGCATCCGCATTTTGAAGGCGTGCTGTCTGCGCGACAGATCGATGTCGATCGCGTTCTGGGCGGCGGGAACGACGCGCTGCCGCCTGCGGCCGCCTTTCGCAAGCTTGCTGAATGGGGCGCGGGGGCATTCCGGCCCACCTTTCCGATCAGCCTTGGGCTCAGCGTCGATCAGGTGACCCTCGGGGGCAGCAACGTGCAGAGCCTCCGCGGCGATATTTCAACCGACGCCAACGGTTGGAATCTGGAGCGGTTTGAATTCCGCGCGCCGGGCCTTACCCAGGTTCGCCTGAGCGGGCAGCTTGTCGTCGATGCAGCGGGTGTGACATTCACGGGGCCGGCGACGATCGATGCCGACAACCCGCGGAAGTTTGCATCTTGGCTTACCGGCAAACCCGAAGCTGCCAAGGGCCAGCCGCGGCCGCTTCATTTGCGCGGCGATATGGTTCTCGGCAACGAAAAGATCGCGGTCGAGCGGTTGCAGGCGAAGTTCGACCGCGAGGCGATTTCCGGGCAACTGGTCTACACGTTTGCGGCCGGCAGCCAGCCGTCGAAGCTCGATGCATCGCTGACCGCGCCGGAACTGGATCTCGACGCGGCGCTCGGATTTTCCAAGGCCTTGTTCGCCGGCTCGTCGCTCGAGCGACCGCATGACGTGACTGTTGCGGTCGATGTCGGCCACGTGACGGTGGGCGGTATCGATGCGCGCCAGGCGACTGCCCGATTGCGGATCGACGCCAACGGACTTGATGTCGAGCGGCTGGCGATCGCCGATTTCGGCGGCGCCGCCTTCTCCGCGAGCGGCCGCATCGACACGTCGACAAAATCACCCCATGGCAGCATCGCGATCGACCTGGATGCGCACGATCTCACAAGCGCTGCCGCGGCTCTCGGCAAATTTGCGCCGGGCGTCGCGAAAAAATTACCTGCCGCGCTCAAGAAGACGCCGGCAAAGCTGCACGCCAACCTGAATATCGTGCCCGCGGGGAAAACAGCGGACGCCAGGCTGGATATTCGCGGCACGCTCGCCGGGGTTCAGGTGGCGATCACCGGGGCCGGCGTCACGGACGTCGACAACCGCGACCTCGGCGAGGTGCACATTGCCGGGAAACTCAATGCGAAGGATGGCCGCGCGCTCGTCGCCTTGCTCGGCCTCGGCCGCTTTGTCGCGGTCGGCGATGGCGCGGGGACCCTCACGTTCACCGCACATGGGCCGGCACACGGTGATTTACGGATCGAGGGCAAGCTTGCTGCGAGCGGCCTTGATACGTCCGCGGACGGGACCATGCGGATTGATGCTGACGGCGTTCAAACAGCATCGTTGCGTTGGTCGATTGCGCGGGCCGACGCGGCGCCCTTACGGGATGCTATCGATGCCGGTCCGGCCGCACTGCCGGTTGGCCTCACCGGTCGGCTGACGCTGTCCGGATCGGACCTGACCATTGGCGACCTCAATGGTACGGTCGCCGGCACGCGCGTGCGTGGCAATCTCGGGATTGCGCTCGGTGAACCTGCTCGGTTAAGCGGCGAGATCGATACCGACCGCATCGATGCTGCGGCATTGATCGCGGCTGCCATCGGGTTTCCGCACGCGAACGCGAGCACCGCTTGGCAGTGGGCAAGCGATCCGTTCGGGCGTGGCGCGTTTGCACGGGTCGAGGGGCAGATCACGGTAAAGGCGACCCGTGCCCAATTCACCCCACGTCTCACCGCGCGCGAACTACGCGGTGTCGTCGAATTCGGCGCGGATGAGATGACGCTCGAGGATGTCTCCGGCGATCTGGTCGGCGGGCATTTTGCGGGGCAGATTTCGTTCCGCAAGTCAGGCGAAGGGCTTGCCACACATCTGAAGGTCGCGGTCGATGGTGCCGATATGGCGGCCATACTGCCCGCTTCGACACGGCCGCCGCTCGCGGGCAAGCTGGCTGTGAAAATTGAGCTTGACGGCAGCGGTATGAGCCCAAGCGCACTCATCGGTTCGTTGCACGGCACCGGCACGGCCGCGCTGACGGGTGCGCAGCTTGCAGAGCTAAGCCCGCGGGCCTTCGATGCCGTGGCGGGCGCTGTCGACAAGGGGATGCCGGTCGACACGACCAAGATTTCGGATGTGGTCGGCCGCGCCCTTGAGAGCGGCCAACTTGTCGTCGCAAACATCGGCGGCAACATTGCAGCGGCCGCCGGTCAGATCCGATTGAGTGAAACATCGGCGCACGGCGACGATGCCGACCTCTCGGTCACCGGCACGCTCGACCTTACCGACGGCACGATAGATGCGCGGCTCGTACTGTCAGGTGCCGCCAAAGCGGGTACCGGCACGCGGCCCGACATTTTTCTGGCTGTAAGAGGGCCGCTCTCATCTCCGTCGCGCAGTGTCGACGTGTCCGCGCTTACCGGATGGTTGATGTTGCGATCGGTGGAGCATCAGGCCAAAAAGCTTGAAGCAATCGAACGCGATCGGTCTGCCGCGGCTGAGGTGCCGCAAAGATCCGCTACCCATCCCGTTACCGACAAACCCCCGCCGGTCGTCGAGCCATCGGCTCCGCTTGCGATCGAAGCAGAACCGGCGGTTGCCCCCCCACAGCGGCTCCCGACACCGCCTGTCGTGCGGCACACGCCTCCCGCGGTCGCAGAAAAAAAGCCGGCGCGTGCGCCGGTCAAACGGCACAGCGCGCCGGCGCTTCCGCCACCGCTGGTAATTAGGCCGGCGCCAAGCCTGGCCCCTGAATTTTCAATTATGTCGCCGAACTGACGGCTGCCGCACGGACGCCGGCGACCTCGCGCGGAGCGGCTTGGCTGTGGCCACGGTAGTGGTCGAGCACGTAGAGCCGGATGGCGGAAGACAGATTGCCGTGGTGGCGTCCGGAATCGATCGCCGCCACGAGGTCCGACAGCGTCATATCACGCCCCCCTGCGATATCCTTCAGGCCTTTCCAGAACGCGTCCTCAAGGCTGACGCTGGTCTTGTGGCCGGCGATCACGATCGAACGTTTGATCACAGGGGATTTCATCGTTCATCTCCTGAGCCGATCCGATGCGCATCCAACTCACGATGGGTTTTCTGCAAGCGCGCGGATTCGAGTTTTCGGTTGGCATTCGAGCGGCCATGGACGAGCCTGCTTGCCGCGGCGCGCTGGTCCTCTTGCCGTCGGAGAACGCGTTTACGTGCTGTACGCAAATTGACGATTTGTGCCATTTGAAAGCTCAAGCCTGCTTGGCAGGGTTGCCAATCCTTCCAGCCCTTCCCATCGGCCCTCCGTTGGAAATGACTATTTGACGGCCCGTGACTTGGTCGGTGTGCCGCTGCGATAATGCGAAAATCGTCGGCAATAATTCAATACACGGTTAGTTGAAAGCAAATCGAAAAATTTGCATCTGTTACGGAATACATCGGGATTATCGGTGTTGTGTGGCCTTGGTCAAATATCGATGGCCGTATATTTTCAATCTATTCCACGTGGTGTAAAGTTATACTTTCAATCGGCGCCGCATGACTCAGAAACAATCGAGGTGGGTGTCTATTCATATGATGAAAATACCGCCTCCCCACGCAGTAATCGGCGCGGGAATACATAGGCCTTTCTTTCCGTAGTTTTATTTGCCGGTTCTTCGGGCGGCTGAAATAGCTGCCAAATACAGCCTGCTGAGGCGTGCGAGGCCGTGCTTCGCGCATGGGCTACCGGGCGTCAAATTGGCCGCGTCATCTTTTCGGGCCGCACCAGCCGATCGAAATCTTCGGCCGAGACGAATCCGAGTCGAATCGCTTCCTCTCGCAAGGTCGTTCCATTGGCGTGCGCGGCTTTTGCCACTTGCGACGCCTTATCGTAACCGATGCTTGGCGAAAGCGCCGTCACCAGCATCAACGACCGTTCCAGCAATTCACGGATGCGCGGTTCGTTGGCTTTGATGCCGATGACGCAATTGTCGGCGAAGGAGCGGGCGGCATCAGCAAGCAGCCGGATCGACTGCATCATGCAGTAGGCGAGTACGGGCTTATAGACGTTGAGCTCGAAATGGCCCTGCGAGGCGGCGGTCATGATCGTGGTGTGGTTGCCGAACACGCGGCAGCACACCATGGTCAAAGCCTCGGTCTGCGTCGGATTGACCTTGCCTGGCATGATCGACGAGCCGGGCTCGTTTTCCGGGAGGATCAATTCGCCGAAGCCGGAGCGGGGGCCGGAACCGAGAAAGCGGATATCGTTGGCGATCTTGAACAGCGCCGTCGCCGCGGCGACGATTGCGCCGTGCGCGAACACGTACGCATCGTGGCCGGCCATGTGCTCGAATTTATTCGGCGCGCTGGCGAATGGCAGCCGGGTGAGGGCGGCGATTCTTTTGGCGAAGCGCGCGGCGAACTGCTTTTTGCTGTTGAGCCCGGTGCCGACCGCGGTACCGCCTTGCGCGAGTGGATAGAGCTCCTTTAACCCCAACCTGACGCGGTGAATACTCGACTTCACCTGCGCCGCGTATCCGGAAAATTCCTGCCCGAGCGTCAGCGGCGTCGCATCCATCGTGTGCGTGCGGCCGATCTTTACGATGCGTGCGAATTCCTTGCTCTTTCGCTGAAGCGCATCCTGTAAGTGCGCGAGCGCCGGGTCGAGCAGCGTAGCGATGCTTTGCGCCGCCGCGATGTGCATCGCGGTCGGAAAGCTGTCGTTCGACGACTGGCTCATATTGACATGGTCGTTCGGATGCACCGGCGCCTTCGAGCCGAGCTTGCCGCCGAGCGCGAGGTTGGCGCGATTGGCGATCACCTCGTTTACGTTCATGTTCGTCTGCGTGCCGGACCCGGTCTGCCACACGACCAGTGGAAACTCATCGCTCAGCTCGCCGTCGACAATTTGCTGCGCGGCCTGCACGATGGCGTCGGCGCGCCGCCGATCGAGAGAGTCGAGATCGCGATTTACCTCGGCGGCGGCGCGTTTGATCAACGCAAGCGCGCGCACGACTTCGATCGGCATGCGTTCGATGCCGATTCGAAAGTTATGTAGCGATCTCTCGGTTTGTGCGCCCCACAGGCGGTCCGCAGGAATCTCGATCGGACCAAATGAGTCGCTTTCCGTTCTTGTCTGTCCGGGAGAATTGTTGCTCGTTTTTTTGACCATTCCAAATCCTGGCCGGCCGCGTATCGGCTTTGCGTTACGACAATTTATTTCTTGCGAAATCGATCAAGCCGGACGACCTCCGCGCCGGCGCTTTCGGGTTGGGCTGATTCTTGCTCTCCCACCGGCGGTGAGGGCGGTTCGGCGGTCGATGCGGGCGCCGGAGGAATGGTCGGCGCATTTGGCGCGGGTCCCGTGCTGTCGGCCTTTTGCGTATTGGCGGGGGACTTGTTGTGCTGTTTTTCGGCGATCTCTTCGAATTGGAGGCCAAACTGCACTGACGGATCGAAAAAGGCGCTGACCGCGTCGAAAGGCACGCCCACGCGCTCGGGCACGCCGCTGAACGAGAGGCCCACTTCGAAGCTTTCTTCGCTCACGGCCAAATCCCAGAACTGGTGTTGCAGGATGATGGTCATTTCTTCCGGAAACTGCTCGCGCAGGCGCGGCGACAGCTTCACCCCGTCCGCTCCGGTATCAAACGTGATGTAGAAATGATGTTCGCCAGGCAGGCCCCTTTTGGCTACGTCGGCCAAAACGTTGCGAACCACTGCGCGTAAGGCCTGCTGCGTGAGAAGGTCATAGCGAATGTGGTCGGCCATCTGTCTTGCCCTTCGGACCGCGCGACAAGACTCGCGCGGGCGGAATGCTAACGCGACGGAGGGCGAAAGCTATCCCTTCTGGCCGCGCCGGACGCACAAAAATCGCGCATGAAAGTGGAGGCTTCTGTTGCCAGGTGCCTCCGGACCCCGCCTGACGGAGCTTAACCCATCAGGACTTCAAGTTCGGTCTTACAGACTGCGTTACGCAGCCTGAGCAACCGGAGCATAGTTGTCGTTGGCAACTATGGATAAGGCCCATAACGTCGGACCCATTCCGGGCAAAAGCGCGCCTTTTACGCCCTCGTCGATCCTATTTCGGCCCCGTAATCAGGGCTCAGGTATCGGGTGTCAGGCGTCAGGACGTTTGAGACTCTTCCTGACTCCTCATCCCTGTTTCCTGGCCCCTGGAACTGGTGGAGCCGCCGGGTACTGCCCCCGGGTCCGAAAGGTTTATTACGACGGCCATTTATCGCCATAGCCGGCTTGCGCCGGCTTTCTGAATATAGGGCGTAAAGATTGACGAAAAAAGAGCATCCAATTCTCTGAATCCATTGACGAATCGGCTGTTGCCGGTGTCGAGCTACGCGGCGCATGGTTGGCAGCGGATAATTCGAATGGTTGGGAACGAGACGGCAGAGTAATGCTTCGCCCGATGTCTGACCCTGCCACTGCTACGGTCGACGCGAAAGTCGCACGGCCATCTCTTCCTGAGCTGTTTTTTTCTTTCGTCGGCGTTTCGCTTTCCGGCTTCGGCGGCGCCTTGCCGTGGGCGCGCCGGATGATCGTTGACCGGCGCCGCTGGATGACCGCCGACGAATTCAACGAGGCATTTTCCCTGGCGCAATTCCTGCCGGGAGCAAATGTCGTCAACTTCTCGGTCGTGTTTGGGCAACGCTTCGGCGGAGCACCCGGCGCGGCGGTGGCGCTCGCCGGATTGCTGGGGCCGCCGGTTGTCATCGTAACCGTCATTGGGGCGCTCTACGCCTATTTCGGCGATATCGATGCGCTCGGCCGAATCCTCAGCGGTATTTCGTCGGCGGCAGCGGGCCTGATCATCGCCATGGTCGCCAAAATGGGTGCGCCTTTATTCCGCCGCGGGCTGGGCTTCGCGCCGTTCGTAGCGATGGTCGGCTTTGTCGCCGTCGGTCTACTGCGGTGGCCGTTGCCGCTGGTGCTGATCGGGCTCGCCCCGATCAGCGTCGCTCTTGCATGGGTGCGCCGATGACAGACGACTCCCCGTTCGGGCCGCTGCTGACGCTTGCGAGTTATTTCGCCGTGCTGTCGCTATTTGCAATCGGCGGCGCCAACGCGGCCGTGCCAGAAATGCACCGCATCGCCGTCGAGGCGATGCACTGGATGAACGATCGGCAGTTTGCCGATATGTACGCCCTTGCGCAGGTCTCGCCTGGTCCGAACGTCATTATCGTCACGCTGATCGGCTACCACGTCGCGGGTATTGCCGGCGCAGCGGTCGCAACGGTCGCGATGATCGCACCGCCGTGCATCTTCGCGTTCTTCGTCAGCCGCACCTGGGATCGCTTCAAGGAGAAGCCTTGGCGGGCTGCCGTGCAGGCGGGCATGGTGCCGGTGTCGCTCGGCTTGGTCGCGGCAAGCGCTTTCGTCGTGGCCCGCGCGGCGGATCACAATGCGATCGCCGCGGTGCTGACCGTTGCGACTGGCGTGACAGCCTATTTCACCCGCATCAATCCGCTCTGGCTGTTCGCGGTGGCTGGTGCGGTCGGCCTCGCCGGTTATCTCTGATCGATTATTCCGCCGGCGAGGACTGCGGCGTGGTCGGCACCGATTCGGGCTCGCGTGCGATCTTCGCGCCGGCGCGCTTGCGCATGACGCCGCGCACATAGATGAAAATCTGCGCCAGGATCAGGATACAGCAGAGCCCGACGAAAACCGCGCTGATCGGCCGCTCGACGAACACGCCGAGGTCGCCGCGCGAGATCAACATCGCCCGGCGAAAATTCTCCTCGAAGCGCGGGCCGAGCACGAAGCCGAGCAACACCGGCGCGGGATGGAAGCCCAGCATGAGAAGGATGTATCCGAAGACGCCGATCACCATCGTCTCGCCGACCTGGAACATGTCGTTGTTGGCACCGTAGACGCCGATGCAGACGAAGAAGAGGGCGCTTGGGTAGAGGTACTTGTAAGGGACGGTCAGCAGCTTCACCCAGAGACCGATGAGCGGCACGTTCAAAATGACGAGCGCGATGTTGCCGACCCAGAAGCTTGCGATCAGGCCCCAGAAGATATCCGGGTGCTGGCTGATAAGCTGCGGGCCGGGCACGATGCCCTGGATCATCAAGGCGCCGAGCAGCAGCGCCATGGTGGTGTCGCCCGGAATGCCAAGACTCATGGTCGGGATGAAGTCGCCTTGCACCGACGAATGCGTCGCGGCCTCCGGACAGGCGACGCCTTCGATGGCGCCGCGGCCGAACTTGCCGGGATTTTTCGAGATTTTTTTCTCGGTCGCGTAGGACACGAAGGACGCGATAGTGGGGCCGGTG